>JAJRRY010000065.1 GCA_024279095.1 Alphaproteobacteria bacterium | reverse complement strand
CCCATGGGCACACCGAAACGCTGGGAAGAGCCCACGGCGATGTCGGCCCCCATCTCGCCGGGCGACTTCATCAGCACCAGCCCCATGATGTCGGCGGCGATGATGGACAGACTGCCGGCCTCGCGCATGGCGGCGCAGACCGGTGTGAAGTCGCGCACCTGGCCCGAGTTCGCGGGATACTGGAACAGCGCGCCGAAGACCTCCTCCGGGTTCAGGTCGGTGAAGGGATCGCCCTCGATGATCCGGAAGCCGAAGGCGCGGGCGCGCGTCTCAACGACGGCCTTGGTCTGCGGATAGACCTCGGAATCCACGAAGAAGGCGTCGGGCTTCTTCCCACGCACCACACGATGGGCCATGGCCATGGCCTCGGCGGCCGCCGTGGCCTCGTCCAGCAGCGAGGCGTTGGCCACCTCCAGCCCGGAGAGATCAGAAATCATCTGCTGGAAGGTCAGAAGGGCCTCCAGCCGCCCCTGGCTGACCTCCGCCTGATAGGGCGTGTAGGCGGTGTACCAGCCCGGATTCTCCAGCACCCGCCGCTGGATCACCTTCGGCATGATGGCGCCATAGTAGCCCTGCCCGATCATCGAGACGAAGACGCGGTTGCGCAGGCTCAAGTGATAGAGGTCGGAAAGGCAGTTGCGCTCCGACAACGGCGCCGGCAGATCCAGCGGCCGGTCGGTGCGGATGCTGCGTGGCACCACCTTGTCGATCAGGCCGTCCAGCGTGTCGGCATCCACCACCTCGAGCATGGCGCGAATGTCCTCCGGCTTCGGGCCGATGTGACGGGGGATGAAGTTGGCTCCGGCCTGAAGCTGCGAAAGCGGAATGCGGGGCGTCTTCGGCATGATGGCGTCTTTCCGGTTCGGTTGGTCGTTCGGTTCAGTCTCGCATGTGCGGGGCCTCGACCGCACGGGGCGGCCGGGCGGGGATCACGTGGCGGGGAAGTACAGGGCACTGCCGCATAGATGCCCGGATCAAGTCCGGGCATGAGCCGGTGTGTGGGGCACCGTCTCTGCACTCCCTTTGGCTCACCACCGGGCTTGACCCGGTGGTCCAGGGCCGCACGCACCGGCGGTGCGAAAGGCACTGCCGCGTGGATGCCCGGGACAAGGCCGGGCATAAGCCGGTGCTAGTGGCATGGCCTTGCTCCCCTTCCCCCCTTGTGGGGGAAGGCCGGGATGGGGAGTCAAGGACAACAATGCATGCGCCCGTGCGGGCGCATTCTTTCTGCCCGGCCCCCCTCCCTGTGTCCCCCCCAAGGGGAAGGGAAAATTCACGGCACCGTCGCTGCACTCCCTCCGGCGGAGGAAGGGGGGAGCCGGCCCATGGCGTCATGTGGGGCGTGCGGGGCATGGAGCGTCTCCCGACAGGTGCGGCGGACGGATCAGCCCTCGGCCTCCACGAAGGCCTTGTAGGCGGCCTCGTCCATGAGATCGTCAAGCCCGGATGCGTCGGACATCTTCACCTTGTAGAACCAGCCGGCGTCCTCGGGCGACTCGTTGACCTTCGCCGGCTCGGCCTCCAGTTCCTCGTTGACCTCCACGACCTCGCCGGAAACGGGCGCATAGACGTCGGACGCCGCCTTGACGGATTCCACGACACCGGATTCGCCACCCTTTTCCACCGAGGATCCCACCGGCGGCGTCTCCACGAAAACGATGTCGCCGAGCTGCTCCGCCGCATGCGCGGTGATGCCCACCGTGGCGACGTCGCCATCGACGCGCACCCATTCGTGTTCCTTCGTGTAGTAGACCTTGCTCATCTGCGATCCCTCTTTTCGATATTTCAGCGCTTGTAGTTGTGCGGCACGAAGACGGCCGACGTCGCCGTGGCGGGGATCTCCCTGCCCCGCACCACGAGCTTCAGGGGCGTCTCCTTCTTCGCGTATTCCGTCTTCAGATAGCCCATGGCGACCGGGCCGCCGACCGTGGGGCCGAAACCGCCGGAGGTGATAACGCCGATCTCCTCGCCGTCCGCCGAGAGCACCTTCGTGCCCTCGCGGGCCGGGGCCCGGCCCTCGGGGCGGATGCCAAAGCGCTTGCGGGACACACCTTCCGCGATCTCGCGCAGGATGCGCGCCTCGCCGAAGAAGCCGCCTTCCTCCCGGCGACGCTTGCCGATGGACCAGGTGAGCGCCGCCTCGACCGGCGAGGTCGTCTCGTCGATGTCATGACCGTAGAGGCACAGGCCGGCCTCCAGACGCAGCGTGTCGCGCGCACCCAGGCCGACAGGCTCCACCTCCGGCTCGTCCAGAAGGATTTCGGCCAGGCGCTCCGCATCCTGCGCGGCGACGGAGATCTCGAAGCCGTCCTCGCCGGTGTAGCCGGAGCGCGACCAGCGGGCGGGAATGCCGGCAATCTCGCCGGCATCGGCCTGCATGAAGGCCAGATCCGCGGCGGAGGGGCAATGGCGGATCATGACGGCCTCCGCCCGCGGCCCCTGAAGGGCGATCAGAGCACGATCCTCCCACGGCTCCAGCCGCACGTCCTGCGACAGGTGCTCCGTGATCCATGCATAATCCACGTCCTTGCGGGCGGCATTGACCACCAGATAGAGGCGATCGTCGAAATCGGCCGGGCGGGTGACCATCAGGTCGTCGATGATGCCGCCTTCCGGATTGGTAAGCTGGGTGTAGCGCTGCTGGCCGGGCGTCAGACCGAGCACGTCGGCAGGCACGAGGAGCTCCAGCGCACGGGCGACGGCTTCGAAGTCCGGCCCGACGAGCCATGCCTGCCCCATGTGGGAGACGTCGAACAAACCGGCGGCTTCGCGGGTGTGGAGATGCTCCTTCACGATTCCGGACGAATACTGGACCGGCATCTCGTAGCCGGCGAAGGGCACCAT
>JAJRRY010000064.1 GCA_024279095.1 Alphaproteobacteria bacterium | reverse complement strand
GCCCTGCAATATGGCCGTGCCGGGCTCACGGCGACCGCCCTGCAGGGGCTGCCGGCGACCCGCGGTCCTGATCTGAGAGGATACCGGCTATGAGCCAGCAAAAAATGCGCAAGACGGAAAAGAAAATGCCGCAACATGGTGGCCGGGTGCTGGCCGGCGTGGCGCGGGACATCACCATCCCGTACTACTCCGGGCAGGAAGCGCTGCCGCTGCTCGATCCGACGCTGACCGCGCGCGGCGAAGCGCTGGCCGTCTACCGGGAACTGCTGCGCGATGCGCGGGTGCGAAGTGCGCTGAACAAGCGCAAGGCCAAGGTGCTGCGGCGGGAATGGATCGTCGAGCCCGGCGGCGAAAGCGCCCGGGACGAAGAGGCGGCCGATGGCGTGCGCGAGATGCTTGCCGCCCTGCCGTTCGATGCCATCTGCCGGCGCCTGCTCGATGCAGTGCTCTTCGGATACGCGGTGGCCGAGATCATCTGGCAGCGTGATGCGCAGGGGCGCATTGCTCCGGCGCGCATCCTGTCCCGCCGGCCGGAGCGCTTCGTTTTTGATGCCGAATGGCGGCCGCGCCTGCTGACGCTGGATCAGTCGGTGGATGGCATTGCCCTGCCGGAGCGCAAGTTCATCGTGCACCGCTTCGAGGCTGAGGACAGCAACCCCTACGGTCTGGGACTGGGCTCCACGCTCTACTGGCATGTGCTGTTCAAGCGCGAGGGCGTGGCCTTCTGGATGACCTTCCTGGAGAAGTTCACCTCTCCGACGCCCGTGGCCAGGTATCCGCAGGGCACGCAGGATGCGGAAGTGCAGCGTCTGGTGCAGGCGCTGCGTGATCTGGTGCAGTCCGGCGTGCTGGCCGTACCTCTGGGCACGGAACTGGATCTGCTGGAAGCCAAGCGTGCGGGAGAGGCCGGCTATGAAAAATGGTGCCGCTACTGGGATGAGCAGACGGCCGAGGTGGTACTCGGTGAGACGCTCTCCACCAATATCGGCAGCACCGGCTCGAAGGCGGCGGCAGAGACGCATGCGGAGGAAAGCGAGATCATCGCCGACGAGGATGCGGACCAGCTTTGCGCTGCGCTCAATGACACGCTGCTGACGTGGATCACCGAGCTGAACTGGCCCGGCGCCGTGCCGCCGAAGGTGTGGCGGCCGCGTCCGAAAAACGACCAGGCGGAAGAAGAGGTGGAAACTCTGCGCGCCAGGCGCCGGCAGGAGGAGATTGCCGCGCTGGTCGCCCTCAGGCGTCTGGGCTGGGCACCGACGGACGAACAGGCGGCGGTTCGCGAGATCATGGAAATGGAGGTGGCCCCTGCAGTCATGCCGGCACCTGACGATGCAAAGGAAGGCGTCAGGGAAACGCCGGCCTTTGCTGCCGCTGACGGGGTGGATGATCATCTCGTGCCGCAGGTGGAGGAGCTGGCAGGACCGCAGCTGGATGCCTGGCGTGAAGCGGTGCGCGCGCGACTGGAGGAGCATCGGGCTACCGGTGGCGGCTGGAGGGGGGCGGCGAATGCGGCGCTTTCCGCCTTTGCCGACATGCAGGTCGATCCCATGGGCCGCATTCTCGGAGATGCCCTGGCACTGGCGCATCTGGAAGGGCGCGCACAGGTCATCGAGGAGACCGGCATCAATCCGTGGCGCAAGGCAAAGGGCTCAAAAAAAAAAGCCCTGAGCCGGGGCGACGCACTTGCCCATGCGGATGCAGGCGTCGGTGAGATCGGTCCGTTTCGTGAGGCCATCGAGTTCCACAGGCGGAAGATCGACATCCCCACAAAAGCCTGGACGGACATCATGCACGAAGCGCATGATCGCGCCTTCGTGGTGGCTGGCGCCATGAAGGAGGCACTGCTGGAGGACATCCACCAGGCCATGATCGAGGGTCTG
>JAJRRY010000063.1 GCA_024279095.1 Alphaproteobacteria bacterium | reverse complement strand
GCGCTTGGCGGTGCCGAGCATGTCGAGAGTGACATTCTCCAGCTTGATGCCCAGATCCTCGGAGATCACCTGACCGCCGGTGAGGATGGCGATATCCTCCAGCATGGCCTTGCGGCGATCACCGAAGCCGGGGGCCTTCACGGCCACGACCTTCAGGCCGCCACGCAGACGGTTCACTACCAGCGTGGCCAGCGCCTCGCCCTCGACGTCCTCGGCGATGATCAGCAGCGGACGGGAGGACTGCACCACGGCCTCGAGCAGCGGCAGAAGCGGCTGCAGGCCGGAGAGCTTCTTGTCGTAGACGAGGATATAGGGATCATCCAGCTCAGCCACCATCTTGTCCGGATTGGTGATGAAGTAGGGCGACAGGTAGCCGCGATCGAACTGCATGCCTTCCACGACATCCAGCTCGGTCTCCAGTCCCTTGTTCTCCTCGACAGTGATCACGCCCTCGTTGCCGACCTTCTCCATGGCCTTGGCGATCAGATCGCCGATCTCCTTCTCACCGTTGGCGGAGATGGTGCCGACCTGGGCGATCTCCTCGTAGGACTTGCAGGCCTTGGCGTGCTCCTTCAGGTCCTTGACCACGGCCTCGACCGCCTGGGTAATGCCCCGGCGCAGGTCCATCGGGTTCATGCCGGCAGCCACCAGCTTCATGCCCTCGTGGGCGATAGCTTGGGCCAGCACGGTGGCGGTGGTGGTGCCGTCACCGGCCACGTCGTTGGTGCGGGAAGCCACCTCGCGCAGCAGTTGCGCTCCCATGTTCTCGAGCTTGTCCTCCAGCTCGATCTCCTTGGCCACGGTCACGCCGTCCTTCGTGGTGCGCGGAGCGCCGAAGGCCTTCTCGATCACCACGTTGCGGCCCTTCGGACCAAGGGTCACCTTCACGGCATTGGCCAGAACGTCCACGCCGCGCAGCATGGCGTCGCGCGCCTCGAAGCCGAATTTCACGATCTTGGCAGACATCTTTCTTCAAACCTCTCTGGTTGATCATTCCCTCTTCGTCGCGCAATCCGACTGTACCGAGACAGGGTGCGGGCCCCTCCCGGAGCCGGATCACCGGCGCATCATTCGATGATGCCGAGGATGTCGGATTCCTTCATGATGAGCAGCTCCTCGCCGTCGATGGTCACCTCGGAGCCGGACCACTTGCCGAAGAGCACCTTGTCACCGACCTTCACGTCCAGCGGGACCAGCTTGCCGGTCTCGTCGCGGGCGCCGGGGCCGACGGCGAGAACCTCGCCCTGCTGGGGCTTCTCCTTGGCGGTGTCGGGGATGATGATGCCGCCCGGGGTCTTGTTCTCCTCCTCGATGCGGCGCACGAGCACACGGTCATGCAAGGGACGAAAAGTCATGCCTTCTACTCCTCAAGAATGCTTCCTGGTTCCCCGCTCCCTGCGGCACGGTTCGTCCGGGGAGCACGACCTGTTGACATTGCGCCGGGAATCTCCGGCGAACGGATTGTTGGCACTCGCCGATGGAGAGTGCCAACAGCTGCGCCGGAGATAGTGCGCCGGCCGTCCCGCGTCAAGAGAGCGGGACGCAATTTTTGTCGAGAACGGTAAAGGCGGCTGCATCTCCGTACCCGTCTTCGGTTTCTGTCGTGATCAACCCTGGTTCGTCACTGTGAGCAGATGCATCGTAATGTGTGCATCAGGATCGGAATTCGCCGCAAATACGCATGTCATGGGTGTATCATGCAAAATGAGACTACCTGTGCTTGCTTCGGGTGGAAAGTATGGTTAACGTCTTCTTGCAGGCTGGACAAAAACGAATCACAAAAGCACGGGAGACGGTACGGATCATGACTGAACAGGACTGAATGGTGACATGCGACTGCTTCAGGGTTTTCTATTCCTGGTCATGCCGATCGGCCTGACCCTTTCTGCTGCCGCGCTGGCCGTGTGGGCCTGGAGCGAAGGCTGGCCGCTGACCTCGATACTTCTCGTATCGCTGCTTTTGCTCGCCGCCTCCCAGATCCTTGCCGTCACCGGGGCTGCCGTGCGCACCAGCTTTCCGGGGCGCAGATACCTGCGCGACATGGTGCAGGTGCTCTCGGGCCTGAAGCGCGAGATTACGGCTCTCGCCGCGCGGGTGGACACTCTCGAGGAGGAGAGGCGGCGCCGTCCGGCGCGGGCGATGGAACCCCGGCTCGTAAGATCTGTCACGGAGCCGGGAAACGATGGGGACTCCGATGTGCCGAAGGAAGCACCCACCCGGCTGCGTGAGGATGCCTCCGCCGCGTCCGCATCTGCGGACACGGGTTCCCAGCGAGATCCTCTGGAAGGCTTTCGGCTCTACATGGAACCTGTCGTGGACATGCGCAACGGCGTCACAGCCCTTTATCGGGCCGTTCCGGCACTGGCCGGGGAGGAGGGGCGGATCTATCTCGGACGCAATGCCGGGCTGAAGGCGACGTACGCCGGCACAGCAACGGCGTTCGACATGCGCATGCTGCGGGACACCGCCAGCTTTGTGCGCCGCATTCTGGAAAAGGGGCACAGGACTCCTGTCATCTGTCCACTGACGAGAAGCTCCCTGTCCTCGCCCCGCTTCCGTGAGGAGTTGCGGACCTTCATGGAAAGCGACCGGAGCGTCGCCGCACTGCTGGTTCTGGAGATCTCGCAGGAGATCCTGGCCGGTCTCGGCGCCTCGGAGATCGAGGGACTTGCCTGGCTGGCGCAGGCGGGCGTCAGGTTGGCGCTTGCGGATGCCCGTCCGGGGCGTGTGGATACCGATGCATTGAAGGCACTGGGTTTCGCCTATGTGGACATGGATGCAGGCATCATCCTGACTGCAATGGAGAACGACGGCGCAGCCGGCCTCGATGCGGTCACGGGCGCAGGTTTCGCTCTCATTGCCAGCAGCGTGGACGATCCACGGCTCAGGGACCGTCTGAAGCCGCTGGCGCAACTGGCGCGCGGACGTGTCTTCTCGCCGCCACGCCGCGTTCGTTCCGACCTTGCGACCGGAAAGGCGGGGGAAGAACAGACGGATATCGGAAACCGCCACGCGGCCTGATGCTGCTTCGGCATCACCATGAATCGTGTCCTCTTGACGGCAGGGGCGTCCTTGCCGCATCAAGGCATCTCGTGCCGGTTCCGCAAGTCGCGGGAGAACATCCGTCGGCATCGGACCGGACAACTGCTCGAGATGTCGGAGCATTTTTCCATGATGAAGGACGCATCCCCCGGCGAGCAGGTCGCCATCCTGGATGACGTGGCGCCGCTGTCGCCGCGTTTTCCGGTCTGGTTCTGCGACATCTGGGGTGTGGTGCACAATGGCGTGCAGGCCGACATGGCTGCATGCGATGCACTCGTCCGCCACCGGAAGGCAGGCGGTACGGTCATTTTCATCACCAATTCGCCGCGTCCGCGCCCCGCCCTCATCGAGCAGCTCGACGGCCTGAAGGTGCCACGCGACGCCCGGGATGATATCGTTACCTCCGGCGATGTGACACGCGCCGTCATCTCCGCGCGCAAAGGGGCCAGGGTGTTCCATCTCGGCCCGGAAAAGGACCGCCGCCTGCGGGAGGGGCTGCCCGTCGAAATCACTGGGCCGGAAGAGGCGGAGATCGTGCTCTGTTCCGGCCTTTACGATGACCAGACGGAACAGCCGGAAGAATATCGTGATCTGCTGGCCGGGTTGGCCCGCCGCGGGCTGGACATGGTCTGTGCCAATCCTGACGTCAAGGTGCAGCACGGTGACCGCATCATCCCCTGCGGCGGGGCCCTTGCCGCCATCTACGAGGAACTGGGGGGCAATGTCATCATGGCTGGCAAGCCCTTTTCCCCCATCTACGAAGCGTGCCTGAAACGGGCCGAAACGGTCGTCGGG
Source organism: Alphaproteobacteria bacterium (assembly GCA_024279095.1). Classification (GTDB taxonomy): domain Bacteria; phylum Pseudomonadota; class Alphaproteobacteria; order Rhizobiales; family Aestuariivirgaceae; genus Thermopetrobacter. The sequence goes on along the minus strand of JAJRRY010000063.1, from coordinate 14,158 downwards.
CACCGGATCGAGAAGCGGGAAATCATGGCCATCGGCGACGGCATGGCCACCGACATGAAGGGGGCGCGCAATTTCGGCGTTGCCGCCCTTTACATCGCCACTGGCGTTCATCATGAAGAACTGAAGACGGGTGGGCTTCCGGCCATTCTCGCAAGGTTGGAAGAGGAGGCGCCCGGCCTGGAGCTGGTCGGGGTGATGGAACGCCTCGTGTGGAAGGGAGAAGGGGCATGAGCGAGGTCGCGCAGGTTTTCATCGAGGAAATCGAGCCGGGCATGAAGGCGTCCCTGAGCCGCACCTTCGGCGAGGAGGATGTGGAGGCCTTTGCCCGCATCACCAGTGACGTCAATCCCGCCCATCTGGACGAGGAGTTCGCCAGGACAACCGTATTCGGCCGGCGCGTGGTACACGGCATGTTGACCGCCTCGCTGATCTCCGCCGTGCTTGGGACGCGCCTGCCGGGGAAGGGGGCGGTCTACGTCTCCCAGTCCCTCCAGTTTCGTGCGCCGGTCTTCCTCGGCGATACGGTGACGGCGGAGGTCGAGGTCTCATCCGTGGATGCGCGCAGAAGACGCGTCACGCTGGTCACCCGGTGTCTTGTGAACGGAAAGGTGGTGCTGAAGGGCGAGGCGGTGGTGCTGGCACCTGCTCGGAATGGATGAACAGCCTGATCATGTGGAAACGGGGATATCGCCGATCATGACGTTGCAGTTCACCATAGATGGGGACACACCGGATGTCGCCCGCGGTGCCGTGGTGGCCATCGGCAATTTCGACGGTGTCCATCGCGGCCATCAGCAGCTTCTCGAGGCTGCCCGTGAGCAGGCGAGACAGCGCGGCAGCGGATGGGGCATGATGACCTTGGAGCCGCATCCGCGCGATCTCTTCCGCCCTGACGAGCCGGTCTTCCGGCTCACGCCCCTGCCCATGAAAACCCGCCTGTTGTCTGGGCTGGGTGGCGACTTCGTCTCCGTCCTGCCCTTCTCCCGTGACATGGCGGCACTGGAAGCCGAAGAATTCGTTCGTCTCTTCCTCGTGGAGCGCATGGCGGTCTCCCATGTAGTGACCGGCTACGACTTCCATTTCGGTCACGGCCGCAAGGGCAACCCTCAACTCATGAGAGAGCTGGGGGAGAAGTACGGCTTTGGCGTGACAATCATCGAGCAGGTCACTGATGATGACGGTGTGGCGCCCTTCTCGTCATCCTCCATCCGTGCCCATCTTCGCCACGGACATGTGCAGCGCGCGGCGCATGAACTGGGATACTGGTGGATGATCGAGGGTGAGGTGGTGCAGGGAGATCGGCGCGGCCGTGAAATAGGCTTTCCCACCGCCAACATCCGGCTGCCGAAGGGCTGCGAGCCACGCGAGGGCATCTACGCCATGCGTGTCCGCCCTGCCGACGACCGCCCGGTGGAAGACCTGCCCCCCATGCCGCACCCTTCCGGCTGGCGTGGAGCGGGATACGTCGGCACCCGTCCCACCTTCGACACCCATGAGCGGTTCCTCGAGGTCTATCTGCCGGATTTCAGCGGGAATCTGTATGGCCGGCACCTGCTGGTGGATTTCATCTCTTTCATCCGTCCCGACGAGAAATTCTGTTCTGTGGATGAACTGATCTCCCGGATGAACACTGACGTGGCCGAGATTGTCCGTCAATTGAAAGCCATGGAGAACAACGATCCCATGACCGCCTTCCCTCTGGGACGCCTCCAGGCCGAAGGGCGGCTCTAGATTGTACTGCGCCTCCTTCCTTCGGTTGGCGACATATTCCGCTTATTGCTGGCCCCATCCAAAAGTCCGATCCCGGAATATCTTGCCTTGATGGTCGCGGCAGCGCATCCTTTCGCGCACGCAAACGACAAGGGAGCCGTCAGATGCAGGATTTCGACTGGACCGATCCTTTGGGACTGGAAGCTCACCTGAGCGAGGAAGAGATCATGATTCGCGACGCCGTGGCGGAATTTGCCGCCGGCGAGCTGGCGCCGCGCGTCATCGAGGGGTTTCGCACGGAGACTTTCGATCCCTCCATCATGCGCCAGATGGGTGAAATGGGGCTGCTCGGCATCATGACGTCTCCGGAATATGGTGGTTCCGGCTTGGGGCATGTGGCCTACGGTCTGGCGGCACGAGAAGTGGAGCGTGTGGATTCCGGTTTCCGATCGGCCATGAGCGTGCAGAACTCGCTGGTCATGTATCCTATCGAGGCCTACGGCACGGACGAGCAGAAACGGAAGTATCTGCCGAAGCTGGCCACCGGCGAGCTGATCGGCTGCTTCGGCCTCACCGAGCCCGATGCCGGCTCCGATCCCGCTTCCATGAAGACCCGCGCCCGCCGCACGGAAAGGGGCTACGTGCTGAACGGCACCAAGATGTGGATCACCAACTCGCCCATCGCCGACATCGCCATTGTCTGGGCAAAACTGGCCGACGAGGACGATGCCATTCGTGGTTTCGTGGTGCAAGCCGACCTGCCCGGTTTCTCGGCTCCCAAGATTGCGAACAAGCTGTCCCTGCGCGCTTCGATCACCGGTGAAATTGTGCTTGATGATGTCGAGGTGCCTGCCGATGCGCTGTTGCCGGAGATCGCAGGTTTGAAGGGCCCTTTCGGCTGCCTGAACAAGGCGCGCTACGGTATCGCCTGGGGTGCCATGGGTGCGGCCGAGGCCTGCTGGCATGCGGCGCGGGAATACGTACTGGAGAGGAAGCAGTTCGGCCGTCCGCTGGCCGCCAACCAGCTTGTTCAGCGCAAGCTGGCCGACATGCAGACGGAGATCGCCATCGGCCTCTCCGGCTGCCTCATGCTGGGACGCGGGCTGGACGAGGGCCGCCTCGCACCCCCCGCCATCTCCCTGATGAAGCGCAACAACTGTCGCAAGGCGCTGGCCATCGCCCGTGACGCCCGCGACATACTGGGCGGCAATGGCATTTCCGACGAGTTCCCGGTCATGCGCCACATGGTCAACTTGGAGGCGGTCAACACCTACGAGGGCACCGAGGACATGCATGCCCTCATCCTCGGCCGCGCCCAGACCGGTATTCAGGCCTTCCGCTGCTGAAAGGACGGCAGGCCTGACTAGAAGGCGAAATCACGGAATACGTGGCTGACATCCCCGTCCCAGCGGCCGTGATAGAGGGCCAGCAGTTCTTCGGCATGGGTGCGCCCGGCATCGACGATCTCGTCAAGCACGTCCAGAAAACGGGATTCGGTGAGGTTCTTGCAGCCGACGATGTTGCGGGCATCCAGCGTGTTGCGGGCGATGGCGAGGCAGTCACGGGCGATGTCGCGCACGCTGCGCCCGCGTATTTCCGCCTTCAGGGCCAGTTTCGGCACATCTTCGCGCAACTTCTGACGTTCTTCCGCCGTCCAGTCCTTCACGAGGTCCCATGCGGCCTCCAGCGCGGAAGGATCATAAAGCAGGCCGGTCCACAGAGCCGGCAGGGCGCACAGCGTCCGCCACGGGCCGGAATCGGCCCCGCGCATTTCCAGGAACTGCTTCAGCCGCACTTCCGGGAAGATTGTCGAGAGATGATCTTCCCAGTCCTTCAGCGTCGGCAGTTCTCCTGGCAGCGCCGGAAGTTTTCCGGCCATGAAATCCCGGAATGACTGCCCCGTGGCATCGATGTATCTGCCATCGCGGTAGACGAAATACATCGGCACGTCGAGGGCGTAGTCCACATAGCGTTCGAAGCCGAATCCGTCCTCGAACACGAATGGCAGCATCCCGGTGCGATCGGCATCGGTATCCAGCCATATGGCGGAGCGGTAGGAGAGATATTCGTTCGGACGCCCCTCGGTGAAAGGTGAATTGGCGAAAAGGGCGGTTGCCACCGGCTGCAGGGCCAGGGAAACGCGCATTTTCTTCACCATGTCCGCCTCGGAGGAGAAGTCGAGGTTGACTTGCACCGTCGCCGAGCGGAACATCATGTCGCGGCCGAGTCGCCCGGTGCGCTTCATGTATTCGCGCATGATGCGATAGCGCCCTTTCGGCATAACCGGGGTTTCCTCCAGGCTCCACAGGGGCGAGAAGCCCATCCCGAGAAAGCCGATGCCCAGCCGGTCGCCGATCTGCCGTACATGGGCGAGGTGATCGTGCACCTCCTCGCAGGTCTCGTGAAGATTGGCCACCGCCCCGCCGGAGAGCTCGAACTGCCCACCCGGCTCCAGCGTGATGGAACCAATCCGGTCCTTCAGGCCGATGATGTTCGGCCCTTCCATGATCGGCTCCCAGCCGTGACGTTCGCGCAGGCCCTCCAGAAGCGCGCGGATGGAGCGTGGGCCGTCATAGGGTACCGGCTTCAGCGAGTCGGTGAGAAAGGGAAACTTCTCGTGTTCGGTGCCAATGCGCCACGCCTCGCGCGGCTTGCATCCGGCTTCCAGAAAGGCCACGAGCGGTTCCCGGCCGGTGATCAGATCGGTTTTGTCCAAGATGGTTGTTCCCCGAATGCCTGAATTGACTCATTCTGTAATCGGGCCCATCGGTGGACGCAATATGGTTCGGGACATCATTTCCAGTCTCCGAGCACCGCCTGCACAATCGCCAAGGCCGCCACCGCCGCGGTATCGGCCCGCATGATGCGTGGCCCCAGAGAAATGCGATGCACGAAGGGCAGGGCGTGCAGGAGCTTTCTTTCGCGATCCGAAAATCCACCTTCCGGTCCGATGAGCACGGCCAACGGGCCTTCCGGAACCTCCCGCAGCGCCTTGACGGGATTTGCCATCTCCGCGGATTCGTCGCAGTGGATGATCCGGCGCTCCTGTGGCCAGTCTTCGAGCAGACGGTCGAGCTGTACCGGCTCCAGCACCTCCGGGACGAAAACGAGGTTGCATTGTTCCGCCGCCTCGATGGCGTTGGCCCGCAGCCGCTCCGTGTTCACCCGTTTCGGCACCGTGTGATCCGTGAAGACCGGCCGCAGCCGGCGCGCGCCCATCTCCGTGGCTTTCTGCGCCATGTAGTCGAGGCGGGCGTGCTTGAGCGGCGCAAAGACGTAGTCGATGTCCGGGGGAGGGAGAGGGGCGGCGAGTCTTTTTTCGCACGTCAGAGCGCACTTTTTGCCGGATTTCACGATTCGGCACAGCCACTCACCGTCACGACTGTTGAACAATCGTGCCCGACCGCCCTCGCCGAGACGCATGACATGGCACAGGTAATGGCACTGCCCCTTGTCCGGGTGGATGGTGTCACCGGCTTCGAGGCGGGCTTCGATGTGAAGCCGGGGGATGCGTGCAAGCGTGCTCATGGACCATGACATAATGCGCCGGACTGCGGCGTGCAATGCAATTGCGCCGGGCTGGCAATCGCGCTAATGAAACGGCAGGATGACACGGCCTGAAGTACAACCGGAAGACAAGGCGGACATGCGCGTTGCCGATGCGCTGCCGTATCACTGGAGCGAGCGGCTGCTCCCGTCGAGTGCGCGCCCGTATGCGCGCCTGATGCGTCTGGAGCGACCCATCGGCTGGTGGCTCCTGCTGCTGCCCGGATGGTGGGCCATCGCCTTGGCCACCGTGGCTTCCGGTGAACACATGCCGGATCTGAAGCTGCTGGCCCTGTTCCTCGTCGGGGCGGTGGTCATGCGGGGCGCCGGTTGCGTCTACAACGACATCGTGGATCGCGATCTGGACGCCCGTGTGGAACGCACCAGATCCCGCCCTCTGCCATCCGGACAGGTCGGTCTGCGGCAGGCCTGGATCTTCCTGATCGGGCTGGCGCTGGTCGGGCTCCTCGTGCTGCTGCAGCTGAATCGCGAGGCCATCCTGCTGGGAATCGCCTCTCTTGGGCTGGTTCTCGTCTATCCTCACATGAAGCGCTACACCTACTGGCCGCAGGTCTTCCTCGGCCTGGCCTTCAACTGGGGGGCCATTCTCGGCTGGGTGGCCGTGCGTGGTGCCGTGGAGTGGCCGGCGCTCGCCCTCTATGTTGGCGGCATTTTCTGGACGCTGTCCTATGACACCATCTATGCCCATCAGGACCGTGAGGATGATCTGCTCGTAGGCGTGAAGTCCACAGCCTTGCGGCTCGGAGAGCGGACACCCGTATGGCTGGCACTCTTTCTCGCTCTGGCCATCGGTCTGTTCGCGCTGGCCGGCTGGTTGGCCGGAGCGGGGTCGATCTATTATATGGGCGTGGTGGTGGCGGCCCTGCACGGGTTGTGGCAGTTGCGTCTGCTGGACATCCACGACCCGGCCACCTGCCTGCGGCTGTTTCGCGCCAATCGCGATTTCGGGCTGCTGATCTTCGCAGGCGCCGTGCTTGATGCGATCTTCTGAAACCGACACGGGATACCCACGGACATGAGCGACACCGGAAAGCTGATGCAGGAATTCCAGCACATGGCCGCCCGTGCCATGAAGGCGGCCAGTCGGGCCGGAGCCGATGCCGCGGATGTCCTGATCACCGGCGGGGAGAGCGTCGAGATCGAGGTGCGCGAAGGGGCGCTTGAGCACTTGGAACGCTCCGACGGTGCAAGTCTCGGCCTCCGGGTCATGGTTGGAAAGCGGCAGGCCGTGGTGTCCCTCGGCGATCCTGCCCGTGCTGACATGGACGAGGCGGCGGAACGGGCCGTGGCCATGGCGAAAGTGGCGCCGGAAGATCCTTTTGCCGGGCCGGCGGAGCCTGAAGAGATCGCCCGTGAGTGGCCGGATCTCGACCTCATGGATGATTTCTCGATCGACGAGAAACGGCTCGAGGAGATGGCTCTGGCCTGCGAGGCGGCGGCACTGGCCGTTCCAGGCGTGACGAAATCTGCGGGTGCGGGCGCATCGGCTTCCCGCAGCTTCGTGTATCTCGCCATCAGCAACGGCTTCTGCGGCGGTTACGGCCGTACCGGATACGGCGTTTCCGCAGCGGTCATCGCCGGCGAAGGCACGGAGATGCAGCGCGACTACGAATACGACATGAAGCCCCACCTCTCAGACCTGAAAGATCCCGAGGCGGTAGGGCGCGAGGCGGGCGAGCGCACCGTACGCCGCCTGAATCCGCGCAAGCCGGAATCGCTGACCGGAGCGCCGGTCATTTTCGAGCAGCGCATTGCCGGTTCTCTGGCCGGCCATCTGGCTTCCGCCGTCAACGGTCGCAGCATTGCCCGAGGGTCCAGTTTCCTGAAGGACCGCATGGACAGTCGTATCCTTCCCGAAGGCGTGAAAGTCATCGACGACCCGCACATGCTGCGCGGCTTGGCCTCGAAGCCGTTTGATGGCGAGGGGCTGCTGCCGCAGAGGCTGGAGATCGTTTCCGACGGTATCCTCAGATCCTGGCTTCTCGATCTGGCTTCCGCCCGTCAGCTCGGGTTGAAAAGCAATGCGCGCGCATCCCGCGGGCTTGCTTCTCCCCCGTCACCGTCAACCACCAATTTCCACATCGCCGCTGGTTCGGCCTCCCCGCAGGACCTGATCGGCTCGGTCGAGCGTGGCTTTCTGGTGACCGAACTCATCGGCATGGGCGTCAATCAGGTGACGGGTGACTATTCCCGAGGGGCTTCCGGCTTCTGGGTCGAAAACGGGGAGATCACCTTTCCGGTCAGCGAGGTGACCATTGCCGGAAATCTGCTCGACATGTTCCTGCACATGACACCGGCGGACGATCTGGAATTCCGCAGCGGTCACAGCGCGCCCACCCTGCTGGTGGAGGGCATGACCATTGCCGGAAGATGATGCGGATTTCCGTCTGGCGATGGATGCCGCCCTCGAGGCCGGCCGCATTGCCATGCGGTATTTCGGAAAGCATCCGGAATGGCACAGGAAAGCCGATCACAGTCCGGTTTCCGAAGCGGATCTCGCAGTGGACGAGGCCTTGAGAAAGCGCCTTCGGGAAGCCCGACCGGAATACGGCTGGCTGTCGGAGGAAACGGCGGACAGCGAGGAGAGACTTTCCTGCCGCCGCGTCTGGGTGCTTGATCCGGTGGACGGCACCAGCGGCTTTCTGCGCGGTGATCCCGACTGGTGCATTTCCCTTGCCCTTGTCGAAGGTGACCGGCCGTTGATCGGCATCATCCATGCGCCGGCGTGCGGTCATACATGGGCGGCCATGGCGGGGCAGGGGGCCACGCTCAACGGCTGGCCGATCCGTGTCAGCGACGCGCGAACGCTGGAAGGGCTGCATCTCATCGGCCCCCGCTCCATCCATGACCGACGCATGTGGGACAAGCCCTGGCCGGAGGTAACGGTCTCGAAGCTGCCATCTCTGGCGTTGCGTCTGGCGCATGTTGCTTCCGCCGAGGCCGACGGTATGCTGGCGCCGGGATGCAAATGCGACTGGGACATTGCGGCTGGTGACATCATCGTGCATGAAGCGGGGGGTATCGTCACCGATGCGCACGGCAGGACGATCCGCTACAATCGTCGGGAGACGCGACCGTTCGGCGTGGTGGCTGCCAATCCGGAGCTGCATGCGCAGATCATGGAATACATGAGGGGCTACAGGGGCCATGGACGGCACCGGCATCATCCGCGAGGGGAAGGCAGGCAATGACAGATCATGTCTATGAATCGAAGCAGTATCTGCATCTGGTTTTCGGAGGACGGCTGAAGGACGTTCAAGGCGTGGAGTTTCAGGATCCGTCCAGTCTCGACATTGTCGGCATTTATCCCAGCTATGCAGAAGCCCACAGGGCATGGGAAGAGAAGGCCCGTGCCACTATCGACGATGCCGAAATGCGCTACTTCATTGTCCATATCCACAGGCTGCTTGAGCCGGAGGACTGAAGCATGGGAGAATGCGGGCGATCGCATCCGGTATTCTCTTCAATAAGCTTCCGCATGGGTGATGGGAGAGAGTGGAAATTACCGCGTCAATGCTGCTGAAGGCAGCCTTTTCCCTGGGCATCATATGGTTGAGTTTCCGTTCCGGGGTGCATATCGGCAAGCTGATTGTACTGGCCTTGCTCCCACCGGCACTCATGGCAACCAGCATGGGGCTGCTGGCAGACGCGACATGGTCTGAAACGATCGCCGTTGCTCTCGTCCTCACGGCGATAGGTGTTTTCCTGACCCTGCCCTGCATTCTGGGGGCGGCCTGGTGTGTCCTCTATTTTCGCAGCCGTTTTGGAACAGGGTTGGTTGCAACCACCTTGGCAAGTGCCGTGGCTGGAGGAATTGCAGGCATGGCCTGCCCTCTGGGAAGCGAGAAATTCGACTTCGCCCAGATCACTGCCGGACTTGCTGCTGCCGGCTATCTTGTTTTCTGGATAATGGAACGAATTTGGGCTGCAGGACGCAGATGGATGGCAGGGACCACATAACTCTCCTCAAGTTGTAACTTGATGGAGAGAAAAGGAGCGCCGCCCTTTTGCGGAATTGGCGACGCTCCGAAATCTGATCACGAAAAACGAGCGGCGATGAAGCTGTCGCGCAGGACGTTGGCTTCCAGCTCTTTGTCCCGCAGCTGCATGGCCAGACAGTCGCGGATGGAGAGCATGCCGCGCAGCCGACCTTCCGCGTCTACCACCGGCAGGTGGCGGAACTTGTGGCTCATCATCAGCCGCATGGCCTCGTCCATTTCCGCCTCGCACTGGGTGGTAACGGGCGGTGAAGACATGACGTCCCGCACACGCAGCTTCAGAATTTCGTGCGGACGCTGGGAAAGAGCCGAGACGATATCACGCTCGGAGAGAATACCCACCAGCTGGCCCGCGCTGTCCACGACCGGCATGGCGCCGATTCGGTTTGAATAGAGCAGAGAAGCCGCAGCCTGAAGCGTGTCGGCGCGGCGACAGGAAACGATCTTGTGCTGGTGACTCTCCAGAAATTCGGTGACTTTCATCCCAGGGCTCCCTCTTCTTCCTTCCGGTTGCTTGTGTGTTCGGAAATTTCGGGGCTGGCGGCCCTCTTTGTGCCGCCTTTCCTTCTTTCCCGTCCGGTGTCCGTGCGTCATTCGTGATGTTTTCTTGCACGGCCGAACATATTCATGGATCGCAATATATGCCGGATCCTGCCCATGAGGCAATGGTAACCTTGACAATTTGTAATGGCAAATGAAAAGCCCGCCTCGCAGGGACTGCGGGCGGGCCTTTTCTGTTCTGTGGCAGAGGCCTTACTTCTTGGCCATCTTCTCCAGTTTTTCGGCGCGGATGGTATTGCGATGCAGTGCCGCATCCTTCTGCGGATCCATGCCGAAAGCCACGGCCATGAGCTGCTGCGGGAAGACCACCGGAATGTTGAAGTTCGTGCCGTACTTCTTGTTGATGGCTTCCTGATACATCTCGAGGTTGGTCTGGCACAGCGGGCAGGGCGTGGAGATCACGTCCGCACCGGCCTTCTCGGCTTCCTCGAGCAGCAGCTTCATCAGATGCAGCGTCTTTTCCGGCTTCATCACCGCCACCGAACCGCCGCAGCAGTTGGTCTTCGGCTCGTAATCCACGGCCTCGGCACCACAGGCCTTGGTGATATCATCCAGAAAATGCGGCTCTTCATAGGTATCGTAGTTGCCGCCATCGTCTGTCTCGGCGAAGGGACGTACCGTCTGGCAGCCCACCCAGCCGGCCACCTTCAGGCCTTCCAGCTTGTTGGTGGCCCGCTCGGCGATCTTGTCCATGCCGACGAAGTTGACCAGCACCTCCATGGCATGATGCACTTTCAGATCGCCCTCGTAGGCATCCATGCCACCGGCCTTCAAGGCCTCGTTGGCCTGCTCGCGCTTCTTCTCGTCTTCACGGATGGTCAGGTTGGATCCGTGGGTATTGAGATAGCACGCGGCGCAGGAGGTGAAGACGTGCTCGTTGCCGTTCTTCTTCGCGTTGGCGAGGTTGCGGGCATTCAGCGCCAGCTGTGGCAGCGGGCCGCCGCCGATATGGCCGATGGAGGCGCCGCAGCAGTTCCAGTCCTCGATGTCCTGCACCTCGATTCCCAGCTCGGGGAACACGGCGCGGGTGGACTCGTCCAGATGCCGGCCGGTGGCCTCGGAGCTGCAGCCCGGGTAATAGGTGAACTTCATCTTCTCGCTCATGTCTTACCCCTTCTGCTCGAGTTCCTTGGCCTTGGCCACGATGGCCTTGAGCTGGCTCTTGTTCTTGATGGTGTGCGGCAGGCCGATATGCATCCGCCCGGCCTTGACCATGCCGAGCGCGATCTTGAGGTTGTCGAGCGCTCTCTTGATGCCCTCCGAAAGCCCGAAGGAGAAGAAGTACTTCATGGTGACGAGGCGCTCGTCGGTCTTGCCGAATTTTTCCGCCGACCACCAGAAGGCCTTCGAGAAGTAGTAGTTCTCCACCTTCTGCTTGGGTGCGTAGCCTTCCTTGGCGGCCACCGCGGCCAGCCCCTGGATGATGGAGGTGACCGGAATGCCGCGCGGGCAGCGCACGTAGCAGCGGTAGCAGGAGGTGCAGTTCCACAGCGTGGAGGAGGAGAGAACCTCCTCCTTCATGCCGGCGCGCACCATCATGAAGGTCTTGCGCGGGCCGTTGTCCATCTCGTCGCCGATCGGACAGGAGCCGGCACACACGCCGCACTGCATGCACAGGTTCATCTTGTCGCCGCCCTTGACGTTCTCGCGCACCCAGCGGGCGAACGACAGGTCGTAGGTGCGGGACGGTTGCGGTATGGCAGCTGTCATGATCTCAGAACCCCTTGAACGGATTGAGGCCGATGCCTTCGATCTCTTCGCCGAACTTGTCGAGCAGTTCGACCACGCGCTTGGAATCCGCGATGGAGACCTCCTCGAAGCTGACGCGCTCTGGCTCCAGCATGAGATTCTTCAGGGTCTCCTCGACCTTGCCGATGCGTTCCTTCGCGATGGCGGAACCCTTCACGAAGTGGCACTGATAGTCGTCACCCGACTTGCAGCCCATCAGCATCACGCCGTCAAAACCCTTTTCCAGCGCGTTGGACACCCACACGAGCGTCACCGAGCCGAGGCAGCGCACCGGGATGAAGCGCATGTACTTGTTGATTTCACGCCTGTTGATGCCCGCCATGTCAAGCGCCGGGTAGGCATCATTCTCACAGGCGAAAACCATGATGCGCGGTTTTTCGTCAAACGGATCCGGCTGCTCCACCGCCTCGATCATTTCGGTGACCATGTTCGGCGAGTAGTTCTTGAACGAGATGGTGCGCACCGGGCAGGCACCCATGCACGTGCCGCAGCGGCGGCAGCGCGACGGGTTGAGTTGCGGATAGCCCTCCTCGTTCTCGTCGATGGCGCCGAACGGGCACTCCACCGTGCAGCGGCGGCACTTCGTGCAGATGTCCAGGCCGAAGTTCGGATAGGAGAGATCGCCCGTACGCGGATGCGTGGCGCGGCTCTCCTTCACCAGATTGATGGCCTGGACACCCTTCAGCACGGCGCCTGCGGCGTCTTCCTTCGCCTCGGTGGTGGTCATCGGCTTGCGCACCGCGCCGCAGACGTAGATGCCGGTGCGGCGCGTCTCGTACGGGAAGCAGATGTAGTGCGAGTCGATGAAGCCGTTGTAAAGGATCGGGATGTGCGGACCCTGGCGGTACTGCAGGTTCAGCAGCGGACCACCCGGCAGCGGCGGGTTCTCCGGATCGCAGTCGGCCGGGGCAACGCCGCCCTCCTCGTCACCTGCTGCCTTCGCCGCATCGCCGTCTCCAGCCTCTTCACCGTTGACGGTGATTGGCACGCGCGGGTTCACGTCGTCGCACAGGAACTCGTTGCCCTTCTCCGCCTGGGGCAGGTCCGGGTTGGTGGAATTGGGCATCATGCCGGTCATCACCACCACGGCATCCATGCCGGAAAGCTTCACCTCCTGCCCCAGCAGCAGATCGTCCGTAGTCAGCGTCGGGCCGGCTTCGGCGGACTTCACCATGGCCTTCATGAAGACCACGCCCTTGTCCTGCGCCTCGCGGTAGAGCTCTTCCGCTTGGCCATGGGCCCGCAGATTGTCATGCAGGACGTAGACCATGGCCGACGGATTGGTGTCCATCACCTGGATGGCCTGCTTGATAGCGATGCGGTCCGCCACACCGGAGGTGTAGGGCATCTGCTCGCTCTCGCAGGGAATGATGATGGCGATGGTCTCCAGCTTCTTGCCGTCCTTCTCGAGGCCGTTCTTCAGAACCTCCTCGAAGTCCACACCGGTCATGACACCATCGACCTTGCCGAGGCCGTACTTCTCGTAGGGTGTCATGTCATCGGGCATGCGCCAGCCGGTAGCTACCACGATGGCGCCGAATACCTCTTCGGTATCGGACCCGCCATGGCTGATGGTCACGTTGAACTCGCCCGGCTCACCGGAAGTCTTCGTCACCAGGGCATTGGTGAGAACGGTAATCCTGTCATTCTCCTCGACCGCCTTGATGATGTCCTCGATGTTGTTGTCCACCAGGCCACGGTAGGGTGGGCGCGAAGGGATGAGCTTGCTCCATTTCCGCGTCCATCCGCCTAGCTGATCGGTCTTCTCCACCAGCGTGACCTCGCGGCCTGTCTTCGCTGCGTCCAGAGCCGCCGTCAGGCCGGCGATACCGCCACCCACGACCAGCAACTTCTCGGACTTCACCACGTTCTCGTGGCCTTCCGGATTCTCCGAATTGCGGGCCTGCGCGATGCCCATCCGCACGTTGTCGGCGGCGAACATCTGCGTGTCTTCCTCACCGGCCGGCTGCGTCCAGGCCACCTGCTCGCGCAGGTTGGCACGCACCGTCACGGCACCCTCGAAATTGAAGCGGTCGGTCATGACGCGGTGCGAGCAGGCGGCGACCACCACCTTGTTGGCCTCGCCATCCTTCACGTCCTTCTCGATGACCGCGCGTCCCTCGTCGGAGCAGAAGGCCGCATGGCGCTTGCAGGTGACGACGCCGAACTCGTTGGCGACGGTCTGCTCCAGCTCGTCCATGTTGATGGCGTCGGCGATGCCGCAGCCCTCACAGAGATAGATGCCAATCTTGTTGTCAGCCATTGTCCTTACCTGGCCCCCACTGCCTGAATTGCCTTCAATGCCGCTGCCGTGCCCGAGGTCGTGGACAGCGCCACGTCGAAGGGCCCGGCCGCCACGCCGCAGGAGAACTGACCGCCGTCCTCGCTCTCCACGGCGAGCACGAAGCCGTCTTCGTCCATCACCACGTCACCGGAGGCGGAAATGCCCTTCGCTTCGGGTTCCATGCCGGTGGCCAGCACCACCAGGTCGTAGGGCTCCTCGTAGAGGGTGCGTTCGATGGTATGCTCGCCCTTGACGATGGGCCGTCCATCCTCGCCGACATGAATTTCGG
>JAJRRY010000062.1 GCA_024279095.1 Alphaproteobacteria bacterium | reverse complement strand
GGTGGCGTGCTGGGCGACATGAAGGTGACCATGCCGACCGGCGACACCACCTGCGCCGACGCCACCAAGGCCGCCGATGCCGCCGACCGTCTGGTGAATTCGGAGAAGGTTCTGGCCATCGTCGGCGCCCTGTGCTCCGGCGCCACCATCTCCGCAGCCAACAATGCGGCCATTCCCGGTGGCGTGACCATGATTTCGCCGGCATCCACCTCTCCGGCTCTGACCACCCTGAATGACAATGATCTGGTGTTCCGCACCGTGCCGTCGGATGCCTTCCAGGGGCAGCAGATGGCAAAACTGTTGATCTCGAAGGGGATCAAGGAGGTGGCCGTCACCTACGTGAACAACGACTACGGCAAAGGTTTCGCGCAGGCCCTGTCCGATGCCTTCGCGAAGCTGGGCGGCAAGGTTCTGGCCTCCGAGGCGCACGAGGACGGCAAGGCCGACTACCGCGCCGAGCTTGGTTCGCTGGAGTCCACCGGTGCCGACACGCTGGTCATTCTCGCCTATGCCAACGGCTCCGGCCAGACCATCCTGCGGCAGGCGCTGGAGGGCGGCAACTTCACCCGCTTCGTGCTGGGTGACGGCATGGCTTCCGACGAGCTGATCAAGGCGGTGGGCGCCGATGCCCTGAAGGGCGTGATCGCCACCAAGCCGGGCGCGCCGAAGGCCGCCGGTGCGGACATCTTCGCGAAGATCGCCAAGGATGGCGGGATCGATCCCAAGGCCATCTTCGCCGCGCAGGCCTATGACGCCGCCATGCTGCTGGCTCTGGCCATCGAGAAGAACGGCAAGCCGGGCCGCGAGGGCATCAACAAGGCCCTGCGCGAGGTGGCCAGGGCACCCGGCGAGGTGATCCTGCCGGGCGAGTTCGCCAAGGCGAAGAAGCTGATCGCCGCCGGCAAGGACATCAACTACGAGGGCGCTTCCGGCTCCCACGAGTTCGATGCCAATGGCGACGTGCCCGGCGTCATCGTCGAGATGACGGTGAAGAACGGCAAGTGGGTGGAAGTGGGTGTGATCCGCTGATCCCGCGCCGGAAGGCACAGAAACACGTTCAGCGGCCCGGGTTGCGATTGCGCTCCCGGGCCGTTCCGTTGTCCTTTGGCAGTCCCAGCTTCTCGGCCAGAGCGGGAAAGCGGCGGGCGATGACGCGATAGCTCCAGATGACGAATTTCCGCCGCAGCCTGCGCACCGCGGGTATGTCGTAGGAGAGAATGGCCAGCCCGAGCGGGATCATCCAGAATCCCAAAACGGGCAGGAAGCCGAAGAACCCCAGGATGACCAGCAGCACGCCCACGAAAATGCGCCCGATCCGGTTGCGGGGCAGGCGGATTTTCCATTTTCCGATGCGGATCTCGTTCATCCGGGTTCCTCCGGCAGGCATGCGCAGGGGGCAAGATGGGGCCTGTATCGCGGCAGTGCAAGATGCATGGGGAATTTGTCGCGAAGAGGTGAAAAACCCCTTTGACAGAGCGGCGCGCATTGCTTATACGCACTTCCACGTGTTCCCCGGTAGCTCAGTTGGTAGAGCAAGCGGCTGTTAACCGCTGGGTCGCTGGTTCGAGTCCGGCCCGGGGAGCCATTCTTCCCCTTTCATGATCGAGAACATGCGGCGAAACCGGCCTGATGTGCCCGGGTCGCTTCCCGTATCAGTCACAGAAGCCGCGGCTGGGCCGGTGGCGGTTTCAGGGGATTGCCGACGTCCTGCGCCTGCAGCAGGCCGGGCGGGGCAGGGCGCAGCATGGCCATGGCCTCGCGTGCCGGCAGGGACGGATCCAGCCAGGTGCCGACCTCTTCCGGCTCCAGCACGGCGGGCATGCGTTCATGCACCGGCGCGACATCCGCGCTGGCATCCACGGTGATGACGACGGCGGTCTCCAGCTCCGAGCCGTCGGCACCGAGCCACTGCTCCCACAGTCCGGCCATGTACATGGGCGCCCCGTCATGCCGGCGGAACAGGACGGCCCGCTTGCGTCCCCGTTCGCCCGTCCATTCATGAAATCCGTCCGCCGGCAGAATGCAGCGCCGATGCCGCGCCGCGCCCCGAAAGAAGGGCCGCTCGAGCAGCGTCTCCGCGCGGGCATTGATGGGCCTGCGCAGGGATTTCGGATCCTTCGCCCAGTGCGGTAGCAGTCCCCACAGCACAAGCCGCAGGTGCCGCAGCCCGTCGGCTTCCCGACGCACGATGGCCACCGGCTCACCGGGCCGGATCACCGGCCGCGGCGGAAATCGCTCATCCTCCACGTATCCGAGCGCCGCCTTCAGCTCCTCCGGCGCAATGGTCAGCGAATACAGCCCGCACATTTTCCCTCCAGCATGGCCGGAATGAAAAACGGCGGCCCTGCGGAGGGCCGCCGTTCTGGAACTGGTCGGAGTGGGCAGATTCGAACTGCCGACCCCCTGCTCCCGAAGCAGGTGCGCTACCAGGCTGCGCTACACTCCGCCATGGTTTTCCCGGCGCCGTTCGCGTCGGGCAACAGGTATATAACGCCGGCTTTCGCGGGCCGCAAGGGATCTTGCGGCGTCTCCGACGAAAAAATGAGCCACGGAGTTGCTCCCCCGTGCGCTTCGGGGTATCTAGGGCCCGCACCATCATGTTGGGGCGTAGCCAAGTGGTAAGGCAACGGGTTTTGGTCCCGTCATTCGCAGGTTCGAATCCTGCCGCCCCAGCCAGCTGTCAGCCCGTCCGCCGTCGTCTTCCGCGTTCTTTTCCATACCGGAACGGTTTCGCCAAAAGATGCGTGGACGATGCCTTCCGCGCGCGGCATTCTCTCCCTTCCTGCGGGAGGAGCGACCATGCAAGAGCAGACTCATGAAAGACTTGGCGCCGGGCGGCTTGCCCTGCTGGTGATTGCACCGTTCTTCTTCGGCTATTTCCTGTCCTATCTGTTCCGGGCGGTAAATGCCGTTGTGGCTGGCGATCTGGTGGCGGAGCTGTCCCTGTCCGCCTCGGCGCTGGGGCTGGTCACCGCCGCCTATCTGATCGGTTTCGCCAGCTTCCAGATCCCGCTCGGCATGCTGCTCGACCGGTTCGGACCGCGCCGGGTGCAGGCCGCCCTGTTCGTCGTCGCGGCATTGGGAGCGCTGATGTTCTCTGCCGCCGATAGTGCCCTGTCCCTTGCGCTGGCCCGCGGGCTGATCGGCATCGGATGTGCCGGCGGGCTGATGGCCGGGTTCAAGGCGGTGGCCGACTTCTCGCCTCCCGAGCGGCGGGCCCTCTACAACTCCTTCATAATGGCCGCCGGCGGTCTGGGGCTTCTGTTTGCCGCCACGCCGGCGCGCATGGCTGCCGATGCGCTGGGCTGGCGCGGCCTGTTCGTCGGGCTCGCCGTTCTCTCCGTCATCGCCGCTGCCGGCATTTTCTTCGCAGTTCCGGAAAGACGGGAAAAGGGGCATGCGGAAAGCGTTGGCGCCCTGCTGAAGGGCATGCGCACCGTCTTTGCCTCTCCGGCGTTCTGGCGCATCGCCCCGCTGGCCGCCCTGACCTCCGGATCACAAATCGCCGTGCAGACATTGTGGGCCGGTCCATGGTTCACGGACGTGGCGGGCATGGATACGGCCGGTGCTTCGCGCATGCTTTCCCTCATGGCGGCAGGGTTCTTTGCCGGCACGCTCCTCAACGGCGTGGTGGCGGACAGGCTGGGTGCGCGAGGAGTGCCTCTGGATCGCGTGATGCTCGGATTCACCCTGTTGTTCATGGCTGCGCAGGCCGTCGCCGTGAGCGGGTACACCGGCCCCGGCATGGCTGTGGCCTGGTTTGTCATGCCGCTGGCGGGACAGACGGGCATCCTTGCCTATCCGCTGCTGGCCGCCCATTTCGGTGCGCGACTTGCCGGACGCTCCAATTCGGCGCTCAATCTGGGCGTCTTCCTGGCGGCCTTCGCGGGGCAGTGGCTGGTCGGCCTGGTGATCGACCTGACTGGCCATGCCGTACGCCCGTATCCGGTAGAAGGCTTCTCTTACGGTTTCGGACTGCTGCTGCTCATGCAGGTGCTGGCACTCGTCTGGTATTTCATCGCTCCACGCGATTCGCGAGAATGACCAGACGTTCCGGCACACGGGCATCGGGCAGGGTGAGATCCGGCGTCACCGGACGTGCATGATCGAAACCCCGTATGGCTGCTTCATCCGGACTTTCGATCAGATTACCGGTGATGACGGCCGATCCTGCCTGCCTGTCCCACGAAATGGCGATGCCGGTTCCGCAGTGACGCAGAATGTTGCCCGTGGCGGTGATGGTTTTCAGGTACTTGCCCCATCCGATCCACAGCCCGCAGAAGCTGGCGCCCTCCACCACATTGCCGGTGACTGCCGTCTGTTCCTCCACGGAGATGCCGTAGCCCAGCACATCCGGCGAAGAGATGCGCGGAGAGACATTGCGGATGAGATTTCCGGTGACGGTTGCTACGCGGCCGCCGTAGTCGGCATTGGTGATGGAGATGCCAGCCGATGCATCGCGGATGAGATTGTCCGAGACGACGGCTTCGTGGAATTCGAATTCCACGAAAATCGCGACTTCGCCGAGGTCTTCGCAATCGTTGCGGGCGATGATGATGGAATCGCCGGAATTGTTGCGTACTGCCGAATAGGCGCACTGGCGGATGGTGTTGTCCACCACCTTCACATTGGCTGCGCGATAGACGTTGATTCCGTTCCCGTTCGGTCCGTCTCCTCCGCCATCGGCCCGGACGCGCTCGATGATGTTCTGCGATACCACCGTACCATCACTGCGCTTTTCAGGCTGCCAGACGAGGATGCCGTTGTTGCCGCAGTCGTGGATGTAGTTGCCGGTGATGCGCATCCCGATGCCGCGATGACTGAAGATGCCTGCCAGAGCAGGCCCGGAAATGACGTTGCTTTCCACCAGGCCGGAGCAGCCATTCATGAAAAGGGCATTGCCGGGCGCTCCGCTTATGGAACATCTGGAAATGCGTACGTCCGGACAGTCGCGTACCGTGATCAGTCCTTCCATGTGACCGGTGCCCACCGCCCCGGCTCCGTCGAAAACGATGTTTTCCAGATGGAGCACGCCCCGGTCGGCAAGCAGCAGATAGTCTGCCCCTAGCGAGCAGGCCAGCCGGGAGCCCGTCTGCCCTGCCATCCGGATCGCCCCGTCGTGTCCCAGATTGCGCACACGCACCGTGCCTGGCGGCAAAACGAGAACGGCCCCCTCACTTTCCGCCTGATACAGGGCCTCTCTCACGATGTCCGTCTGATCCCGGTCCGTATCCGGGATGATGCCGGCCTGCAGGCCGTCCAGTCTGCCGGCAACAGGAGTTGACCGGTTTGCTGCCGCCGGTTTCGGGAAGACAAGGCTTCCGGCACCTGCAAGAGTGGCCATGAAGGCCCGTCTGGACACGCTTGCCACCGTCATCACCTTTCGTCCTCGCCCTGAACGGAATGCCATGCTGATTCCACGGCAATCATGCCTGAGACCATGAAAATGCACGTTCTGGGCGAATGTTGGACATCGTGAGCGCCTATTGCTAGAATCTTCTGCGAAATGGATGCAGCAAGATTCGTGCCGTGGATGCGGACAAGGTGCGTCAACAGGGCCCGGGAAATTTTGATCCATGTCAATGATCCTGCTATCCTGATCGCGCAAGCTGAACATGAGGCGGGTCTGCCGAACCGGCGGGACTCCGGGCCGATCCGGAACATGGAGGGACAAGGGATATGAAACTGTTTCTGCTGATCTACGTGCTTGCCGGACCGACGCTCGCCGGCATTCTGATGACGGTG
This sequence comes from Alphaproteobacteria bacterium, assembly GCA_024279095.1. GTDB lineage: Bacteria > Pseudomonadota > Alphaproteobacteria > Rhizobiales > Aestuariivirgaceae > Thermopetrobacter. The sequence continues at coordinate 19,231 of JAJRRY010000062.1, read as the reverse complement.
GCACTGGCTGCGCGCATGTCCAATTCCGTCATGATGTGGCTGATCGCGGCCGGCTTTCTGATCGCTATTCCGGTAGCCTGGTTCGTGGCCAGGGCGATTGAGAACGCCACCGGCAAGAAGGCATGAGGCAACTGCAGGCAAGCGGTGCGGCTTGCGAAATTCCAAAACGCCATCCGGCCCCTTCCGGCAGGGAAGGGGTCTTTGCGCGTCTGCGAGAAAGCGAATCGGCATGAGGGTCGCGCATGGGGAGATACTCCTCCGGCGCATGACTTCTCCTGTCGGAGAGCTGATTCTGGCGGCTTGCGGAGACGGGCTCTGTCTTGTGGATTTTGCCGGACGCAAGGGGCGCTTCCGGCCGCTGGAGCGCCTGAAAGAGAGGCTCCGGGCACAGGTGCGCGACGATGATGGCATGTCTCCCGTACTGGATGTCGCATGCAGACAGATCGGGGAATACTTCGCTGGCGACAGGAAGGCATTCGACCTCCCGCTCATGTTTGCCGGAACGCCTTTTCAGGAAAGTGTCTGGAAGCTCCTTCTGGAGATACCTCATGGCCGGACCATCAGTTATGGCGAACTTGCAGTCCGCCTTGGACGGCCGCAGGCGGTACGGGCGGTTGCGGCAGCCAATGCCGCAAACGCGATCTCCATCATCGTTCCCTGTCACCGGGTGACGGCCTGCAGGGGAGGGCTTGGCGGTTACGCCGGCGGGCTGGAAGCCAAGCGTCTTCTCCTGGGCCTCGAAGGCGTGCTGCCGACTGTCTGATGCTACCCGTACGCCATCAGGCAGTGGTGCCGTACTCTTTGCGTGCTTCGGCGATGGCCTCGTCAATGGTCCTGCCCAGCTTGTCCACCAGTTCGGTCATGTGGCTTTCCTGCATGATGAACGGGGGAGCAAGCAGGATGTGGTCGCCGGAGAAACGGTCCTTGGTACCACCCATGGGATAGATGATCAGACCGTTGTCCATGGCCTTCGCCTTGATCCGTGCGGCCAGCCGCCAGGAAGCGGGGAATGGTTCCTTGGTCTCCCGGTCCGACACCACCTCCAGCCCCCGGAACATGGCGCGGCCACGGATGTCTCCGATGTGCGGGTGATTGCCGAACCGTTCGATGAGCATCTCCAGCAGTCTTTCACCCATGGCAGCAGAGCGGGCAACGAGACCGCTTTCATCGAACACCTTCAGCACGGCCGCACCTGCCGCACAGGCCGTGGCGTGCCCGACGTAGGTATGGCCATGGGCGAAGGCGCCCGTGTTGCGCTCGATTTCCTCCACGATCTCTTCGCGCACCATCATCGCCCCGATCGGCTGGTATCCGCCGCCCAGCCCCTTGGCCAGGGTGATGATGTCCGGCACGATGCCGTCCTGCTCGAAGGCGAACATGGTGCCGCAGCGCCCCATGCCGCACATCACCTCGTCGATGATGAGCATGACGTCGTACTTGTCGCAGATCTCGCGGATGGCCTTGAAGTAGCCCGGGGTGGGCGGTGCCGCACCCAGCGTGGCCCCAACCACCGTCTCCGCGATGAAAGCCGCAGCGCGCTCCGGGCCGATGTCCAGAATGGCCTCCTCCAGCGCGCCGGCAACCCGACGCGTGTAGTCCTCCTGCGATTCATTCGGCCGGCGCCAGCGGTACTCGTAGCAGGGCACGATCTTGCGGGCCGTGGGCATGAACATCGGCCCGAAGGGGTTGCGATTCGGATGAGCGCCACCCAGCATGGGCGTGCGGCCCGAGATGGACATGCAGCCTATGGTTGATCCATGATAGCTCTGGCGACGGGAGATGAAATGATCCTTCTCTCCGTGCCCACGCTCGATCTGGATCTGCCGGGCCAGCTTCATGGCCGCCTCGTTGGCCTCCGATCCGCCGGAGAGAAAATAGACGCGCCATTCGCCACCGGGGGCACGCTCCGAAAGCAGGTCGGCGAGCTCCTCCGCAGCATCGTTCGTGAAGAACGCGGTATGGGCGAAAGGCATCTTCTCCAGCTGTTTGCGGATGGCGTCGATGACCGCCGGATGGCCGTGGCCTAGGCAGGAGACGGCTGCGCCACCGGATGCGTCGAGGTAGGCCTTGCCGTCGGAATCGTAGATGTAGACACCTTCCGCCCGCACGGCGCGGGGCAGCGGCTGAACAAGGGAACGGTGAAGAACATGGGAATGGGGAACAGGCATGGGCATGATGGAGCACTCCGGATGAGCCCTGCGACGAAATGACCGACGGAATCCCTCTATTCCTCTTGCACCGTTCTGCCAATGCCTAAAATGCATCCCATGGATGACAATTTCGCAATCCCGCTTTTGCGTGACCTTTTCGCAACGGCCCTGCGGGCGGCTTCACCGGAGGTTCTCGTGCCGCAGGCCCTTCCGCCTCGTCCTCCGGGCATGGTGACGGTACTCGGTGCGGGCAAGGCTTCTGCCGCCATGGCCCGTGCGGTCGAGGATGCATGGGGGCCACCCATGCGGGGGCTGGTGATCGTGCCTGATGGTTATGGTGTTCCCTGCCGGTACGTGGAGATCATCGAGGCTGCTCACCCGGTGCCGGATACCCGGGGACGGAGGGCGGCCCTGCGCATCCTCGATATGGCCCGGGAACTGGAGGAGCAGGACTTCCTGCTGGCTCCGATCTCCGGTGGGGGATCCGCACTCATGACACTGCCGGCGGAAGGTGTGCCCCTGAGCGACAAGCAGGCACTGAATCGCGAATTGCTGAAGTGCGGCGCGGCCATCGACGAGATCAACACGGTACGTCGGCACGTCTCGGCCATCAAGGGTGGGCGGCTTGCGGAGGCGGCATGGCCCGCGCCCGTGCTGGCATTGCTGCTGTCCGACGTTCCGGGGGATGATCCCGCCGTCATTGCCTCCGGTCCCACGATCCCGGATCCGACAACCCGGGCCGATGCGCAAGCCGTGCTTGCCCGACATGGCATCGAACTGCCGGATTCCGTGCGGCGATGGCTCGAAAATCCCCGCTCCGAAACACCCGGTCCAAGAGATGGAAGACTGTCGCGCACTGCCTGGGAGATGGTCGGAACACCTGCCGGTGTCCTGAAGGCCGTAGCGCGTCGTGCCCGCCATATCGGCCTGCAAGTGGTGAAACTGGGGGATCGTGTTCAGGGCGAGGCGCGGGAAGTGGCACGTCGCCACGCTCTTCTGGCCCGCCGCATCGCGGCATCCCGGGAAGATGGGCCGGTGCTGATCCTGTCCGGCGGAGAGACGACCGTCACGGTACGCGGTCGGGGCAGGGGAGGGCGCAATACGGAATATGCCCTGGCGCTGGCTCTTGCGTTGCAGGGACATCCCCATATCCATGCCTTGGCTGCCGATACCGACGGCATTGACGGGACGACGGATGCTGCCGGCGCCCTCGTGCGTCCCGACACACTGGCGCGTGCCCGCGCCATGGGGCTGGATCCCCTGCGCCTTCTCGCCGACAATGATGCCTGCACCTTTTTCGACCGCTTGGGCGACCTTGTGGTCACCGGCCCCACCCGCACCAACGTCAATGACTTCCGTGCCATCCTGATCACCTGACCACAGCTGCTGACATTGAGCAATGGAGGGAGCAGGTGGTGGATTCATGCCGTTCCCCACACACCGGCTCATGCCCGGACTTGATCCGGGCATCCAGACTGAGGTGCCATTCGCTCCGCCGATGCGTGCCGCACTGGACCGCCGGGGCCAGGGCCCGGCGGTGAGCCGGAGAGAGGAGGCCCACCTCGACATCTCCTCTGCTCCGTTTCGCTCCGATCCGGTGCCTCCCAATTGGAAAATCGTTCCCGCTGGAGCGGAACGGGGCGGAGGATTCCTCCCCCGCCCCGTGAAGTGCCAGGCATCAGATGAAGTCCTGCATTATTCTCCCGCAGTGGAGCGCAGCACCATCACGTCCTGTTTCGCATGGCGCACGACGCGCGCCGCATTGGGGCCGATGAGATAGTCGCGCATGGCCCGCCGGTGCGAGCCCATGATGATAAGATCGCAGTTCAGCTTGTCGGCCACGGCAAGAATCTCGTCGTAGATGGTGCCCATTGCAACGTAGGCATCCGCCTCCACATCGTCCGGCATGCGTTCCTTCAACCACTTGTCGAGAGCCTCCTCGGCCTTTGCACGAGCCTTTTCCTCGAAGTCGGGCGGAAAGAAGGAGCCCACCACCGGCATGCCCATGTTGGGAATGACGGTGAGGATGTTCAGGTGCGCGCCGTACGTGCGGCAGATGTCCAGAGCTGCCGGCAGCGGACGCTCCCAGGAACTGGCATGTCCCAGATCGATGGGCAGCAGCACCTGCTTGTAATCAAGTCCCGTCATGATTCAGTCCTCCTCATGCAGCCGCAGGAGTTTCGGCATTCTGCCGCCGTCGCCGTGCCAGTTGCGACATCAGCACCAGCCCCAGCAGCACGGCTGCGGGGATGTAGAACACTTCCTTCGGCATGCGCTGTGCATGCTCGTAGACACGGGCGATGACGACCGGCTGATCGGCATAGAAATCAAACTGCTGCGAGAGCGAGAAGAACGGCGTACCGGCCATCGGTTCTTCCAGTACGGCCTTTCCGTCCTTCAGCACGATCGTCAGTCCCGATTTCGCCAGTCGCTCCTGCGGGCTTGCGCCCCCCTTCATCTCCAGATTGATCGTGGTGCCCTTGATGCGATCCGGATTGTTGAAGTCCGGCCCCTCGACGCGCAGCCGAAGCAGCTCGCCGTCCGGTGTCTGCTTGGCCAGCTCCATGATCCGCGTGCCTTCGTGCTCGATGAACGGCGGCTGCACCATGTCGAGCCAGAAGCCCGGACGGAACAGCGTGAAGGCGATCAGCAGCATGGCTGCGGTCTCCCAGAGGCGGTTCTTCACGAACATGAATCCCTGGGTTGCCGAGGCGAAGAGCAGCATGGCGATCACGCCGATAACGAACACGAAGATGCCCTTCAGCACACCCACGTTGATGAGCAGCAGTTCCGTGTTGAACACGAACAGGAAGGGCAGGATCGCCGTGCGGATGTCATAGGTGAAACCCTGAATGCCCGTCTTGATCGGATCACCGCCGGAGATGGCTGCTGCCGCAAAGGCCGCAAGCCCCACTGGCGGCGTGTCATCGGCAAGGATACCGAAGTAGAACACGAACAGGTGCGCCGCCACCGCCGGCAGCAGCAGGCCGTTCTGGGCGCCCACCGAGATGATCACCGGAGCCATGAGCGAGGAGACCACGATGTAGTTGGCCGTGGTCGGCAGGCCCATTCCGAGGATCAGGCTCATCACTGCCACCAGCAGCAGCATGACGATCAGCGAGCCGGCGGAGAGATACTCCACAAAGGAGCCGATCACCTGATGCGCGCCGGTCAGGCCGATGGTGCCGACGATGATGCCCGCCGCACCGGTTGCCACGGCAATGGCGATCATGGAACGGGCACCTGCGATCAGGCCCTCGACCCATTCGGAAAAGCCCTGCCGGATCTGGTTCGCAAGATCCAGCCTGCCGCGGAAGAAGCCCTTGAGCGCATGCTGCGTGAGTGCGATGAAGCTCATGGCCAATACCGCATAATAGGCGGACGTGCCTGCCGACATGCGTTCGATCATGATCAGCCAGATCAGCATGACGATCGGGATGATGTAGTACAAGCCCGTGATCGCCACCTGCCCGGCGCGGGGCAGTTCGGTGATCGGGGCATTGGGATCGTCCGGTTCCAGATCGGGATACTGGGCCGCTTTCCACGCAAGGATGACGTAGGCCAGCAGGAACAGGGCGATCACCGTGGTGAAGGTCATGTTCGGAAAGACCGTCTTGACCCAGCCCAGTCCGTAGTAGACGAGCCCGAAAAGGATCAGGGTGGCCAGGAAACCGCCGACGAACAGCATCAGGGACTGTGCCTTCGTGCGTCCGGTATCAGGCTTGGGCAGTCCCTGAAGCCCCAGCTTGAGGGCTTCCAGATGTACGATGTAGACCAGCGCGATGTAGGAGATCAGCGCCGGCACGAAGGCGTGTTTCACCAGCTCGAAGTAGGGGGTGCCGGTGAACTCGGCAATCAGGAAGGCCGCTGCGCCCATCACCGGCGGGGTCAGCTGGCCGTTGGTGGAAGAGGCCACCTCGACCGCGCCGGCCTTTTCAGGCGAAAAGCCGGTGCGTTTCATCAGCGGGATGGTGAAGGTGCCGGTGGTCACCACGTTGGCGATGGAAGAGCCGGAGTACAGGCCGGACAGGCCGGAAGCCACGACAGCAGCCTTGGCCGGGCCACCGCGCAGATGTCCCAGCAGGGCGAAGGCCACCTTGATGAAATAGCCGCCTGCGCCCGCCTTCTCCAGAATGGCGCCGAACAGCACGAACAGGAAGATCAGCGTGGTGGAGACTTCCAGCGGCTTGCCGAAGACGCCCTCCTCCTGCATGAAGAAATGCCACATGGCCTTGGAGAAACTGGCGCCCTTCCACTGGATGACCTCCGGAACCCATGCCTTGTCGCCGAAGAAGACGTAGGCCAGGAACACCGAAATCACGATCACCAGCGGCAGGCCCAGGGCCCGGTAGGTGGTCAGCATGACCAAGGCGATGCCAAGTGCGGAAATCCACAGATCGGCAGTGATCGGCGCACCGGAACGCTCCGCGATGGCGGTGGAAAAGATCACGCCGTAGAGCGTGACCACAACGCCGAGGGCGGCAAGAATCCAATCGTACCACGGAATGCGGTCACGCGGGCTGGACTTGAAGAGCGGAAAGGCGAGGGCCGCCAGCACCAGCGCGAAAGCCAGATGAATGCGGCGTGTTTTCACCGAGCCCATGTAGAAGGCGATGTCCAGACCCATGGCCCGTGCCCACTCCTGCAGCAGGGCCGGCAGGGGCGATGCGATGTAGATCTGATAGAGAGACCAGGCGATACAGAGCCCGATCAGAAGTTTGCCTGCGAATCCCGCCGGATTGCGTGCGCCGGTATCGGCCTCCGCCGCAAGTTCCTCGGCGTCGAGTTGATGGATCTTGGTTTCCTTGGCCATCTCTGACCCCTCCCCTGTTCGGGCCGCTGGACGCAGGGGTCGATTGTCCCGTTTTTCTGGCCCCCGGATGCAGCCCGTTCGTGCGTGTATGTGCCCCGTTGAACGGTCTCGTGGAAAAAGAAGCTGGAAATGAAAAAAGAAAGGGGGAAGCCGGACAGGCTTCCCCCATGTGCGGATGGCTTACTTCATCCAGCCGCGCTCCTTGTAGTACTTCCCCGCACCGGGGTGCAGCGGAGCGGAGAGCGAAGCGGAGATCATTTCCTTCTCGGTCAGATGACCGAAGGCCGGATGCAGCTTCTTGAAGGCGTCGAAATTGTCGAAGACGCTCTTCACGAGGTTGTAGACCACATCCTCGGGCACCTTGGCAGAGGTGACCAGCGTGGCGCGCACGCCCCAGGTCGGCACGGCCTTGTCCTGGCCCGGATACATGCCTGCCGGAATCTCGGCAAAGCTGTAGTAGGGCTTGGACTTGACCAGCTCATCAAGCTTCGGCGCGCGGGCGTTGACCAGATGCGAGGCGCAGGAGGCCAGCGTCTCCTGGGTCAGGGCGGACGGATGGCCCACAAGCCAGAAGTAGGCGTCGATCTTGTTGTCGCACAGGGCCTGTCCGGTCTCGGCGGACTTCAGCTCGGCAGCCAGCTTCAGGTCGGACCGCTTCCAGCCCAGAGCCTTTTCGATGACCTCCCAGGTGCCGCGGGTGCCGGAACCGGGGTTGCCGATGTTCACCCGCTTGCCCTTCAGGTCGAGAATCGTGTTCACGCCGGCATCGTTGCGGGCCACGATGGTGACGGGTTCGGGATGGATGGAGAACACCGCCCGCAGCTCCTTGAACGGCCCCTTGTCCTTGAACTTGGAGGTGCCGTTGTAGGCGTGATACTGCCAGTCGGACTGCGCGACGCCGAACTCCAGCTCACCGTTGCGGATGGCGTTGATGTTGTAGATGGAACCGCCCGTGGATTCCACGGAGCAGCGGATGCCGGTCTCCTTGCGGCGCTTGTTCATCAGGCGGCAGATGGCGCCACCGGTCGGATAGTACACGCCGGTGATGCCGCCGGTACCGATGGAGATGAACTTGGTGCCGGCGGAAGCCGGAGCCGAGGCGTAGGACACGGCCATGAGGCCGGCCGCTGCAACGGCACCGATGAGAGTCTTTTTCATGCCTTTGATCCTCCCTTCTTTGGTCTAGAATAAGGCGTAGGCGAGCCTATGCTGAAAATTGATCCAAGACAACAGTGTTCTTGCGCCTCATGCCTGCAATATCCTAGACAGGGTTGCACATGGATCGTGCAGGATGTCCGCCCGTGACGGACGAAGGCACGGCCGGCTTTTCAGGATCCGCTCCGCCATGAAGAATTTCGTTTCCCTCATCAGGGTGCTTTCGCGTCTTGGCACCGGCAGGGCTCTGCTTCTGCTGACCCTGATGATGCTCAATACTCTGCTTGAGGGCGTTGGAATTGCAACATTGCTGCCGGCGCTGCTTCTGGCGGCCAATGGGAACATCGACGGCGCCAGTTCCCCGTTCGCCGCCTATGTGACGAAAGCCATCGAAACGCTGGGGCTGCCCGTCGAGCTCTGGTCGCTGGCCCTGATTGCCGGTCTGGCGCTGGTGTTGCGCGAAGTGGTGGGCTTCGGAATCCTCCTGTTCACCAGTTATACTATCGCCGACATCGTGGCGATGTACCGTCACCGCATTCTCACGGCGCTGGTAGGGGCCCGCTGGCCATGGTTCCAGGACCAGCAACTGGGCGGCATGGCCATATCTCTTGCGCAGTTTACGGACAATGCGGCGAATGCCATGGATCGCGCCGTTGTTGCGGCAACCCAGATCCTGAGGGCCGCCGTATACATCGTTCTCGTGATCTTCATTTCCGGCTGGTTGTCTTTCTGGCTGTTTCTGGCCGGGGTGCTGATGTTCCTGCCGCTGCTCACGATCATCAGCCTGACCCGCAAATACAGCGGCAAGCTGTCCGGTACGGCCAAGGATCTGAGTGCCTACTTCACCGACGTGTTTGCTTCCATCAAGACGGTGAAGGCCATGGGCCGCGAGCGCAGCGTGCGCCCCCTGTTCGACAGGTACATCCGCCGTCTCAACAAGTTGCGCAAGCGTCTTCTGCTCACCAGTCACGGGCTCACCGCCCTGCAGAACATCCTTGCCATCATTCTGGTGTTCGGGGCGCTCTATTTTGCCGTCAGCTGGCTGAAGGTTTCGGTAGTCGAGGTGGGCATGATCGCCGGCCTGATGATGAGTATCGTCAAGGCCATCTCCCGCGCCTTCCGGATCCTGCAGCGGGTGGCGGAACTGGAGCCCTACCTGTGGCGGGTCGAAGCGCTGGTGAAATCCGCCAGCGAAGCCCGTGAGGATCGCGGCGGCACCAGGGAGCCCCATCTGGAAAAGGGAATTGATTTCGACCACGTGACCTTCTCCCATCCGGGAAGGGCCGTCCTGAAGGATGTCAGCTTTCATGTGCCAGCAGGCCGCACCACCGTCTTCATAGGTCCTTCCGGTGCCGGCAAGACGACCATCGTCGATCTGATCACGCGCCTTTACGAACCCCGGTCCGGACACATTCTCGTCGATGGCGTTCCTCTGACGGAGCTGGACCTGCTCAAGTGGCGCTCGATGATCGGCTATGTTCCTCAGGAGCTGATCCTGCTGTCCGGTTCGGTTCGCGACAACATCACGCTCGGTGCACCCGTGGACGATGATGCGCTGATGGAAGCGCTGGAGCTTTCGGGGGCGGCCGGTTTCGTGTCCGAGCTGCCCCAGGGGCTGGATACGGATCTGGGCGAACGCGGTCTGAAACTTTCCGGGGGGCAGCGCCAGCGCCTGTCCCTTGCGCGCGCGCTGGTCCATCGCCCCCGGTTGCTGGTCCTGGACGAGGTTACCTCTGCCTTGGATCCGGAAACCGAACGCCACCTCGTGCAGCAGATCAGCGCGTTGGCCGGGCATGGCGGCATGACCATCATCGCCATCACGCACACGAAGGCCTGGCTTTCCGCAGCGGATCGCGTGTTCCATCTGGAAAACGGACGCGTCACCCGGGTCGAGGGACGCATGGAAATCGGCGAAGGCATGAAGTAGGCTGCCGGGCCTCCTCCGGAAAATCACGCCACCGGCGGCTGCGCGAAGCCGAGGCGGCGGGACAGCTCGTCGGCCAGCATTGCGGCGGCTTCCGGGATGCGCGTTCCGGGCGGGAAGATGGCCTGCGCGCCGGCCTCCCGCAGCGCCTCGAAATCCTGTGGCGGGATGACGCCGCCCACCACGATCATGACGTCTTCCCTGCCGCGCTCCTCCAGAGCCTTCTTCAGGGCCGGGACCATGGTCAGGTGTCCGGCGGCCAGCGTGGAGACGCCCACGATGTCAACGTCCTTCTCCACCGCCAGATCGGCTACTTCCTCGGGTGTGGCGAAAAGCGGGCCCGTCACCACGTCGAAGCCCAGATCGGCGAACGCCGAGGCGATGACCTTCTGCCCGCGATCGTGTCCGTCCTGTCCGATCTTGGCGACGAGGATGCGCGGCGGACGGCCTGCCGCCTCGGCCAGTCCGCGCACCTTCTCGCGGGTCATGGCGATGACCGGTTCGTCCTCGCCGGCTTCTTGCGCATAGACGTCGCGCAACACCTTCACCGGCGGTTCATGCCGCCCCCAGACCTTCTCCAGCGCCTGCGAAATCTCGCCCACCGTGGCCCGGGCGCGAGCGGCGATCACTGCTCCCTCAAGCAGGTTGCCCTCTCCGCTCTCGGCCATGTGCGTGAGGGCTTCCAGCGCCTCGCGCACTGCCGCTTCGTCCCGTTCCGCCCGCAGCCGGCGCAGCTTCTCGATCTGGCGGGCCCGCACCTCCGCATTGTCCACCTTCAGGATCTCGATGTCCGGCTCGCCTTCCACCTCGTACCGGTTGACGCCGACAATGGTCTGCCGGCCAGTGTCGATGCGCGCCTGTGTCCGCGCTGCCGCCTCCTCGATGCGCAGCTTGGGCAGCCCCTCGGCGATGGCCTTCGCCATGCCGCCCATGGCTTCCACCTCCTCGATGTGGGAGAGGGCCCGGCGCGCCAGATCCCATGTGAGCCGCTCCACGTAGTGACTGCCACCCCACGGATCGGCCGGCACCGTCACGCCGGCTTCCTGCTGCAGGTGAATCTGCGTGTTGCGGGCGATGCGGGCGGAGAAGTCCGTCGGCAGGGCCAGAGCCTCGTCCAGCGCGTTGGTATGCAGCGACTGGGTATGGCCATGCACCGCCGCGGTGGCCTCCAGCGCCGTGCGGGTGACGTTGTTGAACACGTCGCGCGCCGTCAGCGACCAGCCGGACGTCTGGCAATGGGTGCGCAGCATCAGGCTCTTCTCGTTGCGCGGTGCGAACTCCGTCTTCATCAGATGCGCCCACAGCAGGCGCGCCGCCCTGAGCTTGGCGATCTCCATGAAGACGTTCATGCCGATGGCGAAGAAGAACGACAGGCGCGGGGCGAAGGCATCCACGTCCAGCCCGGCGGAGACGCCGGCGCGCACGTACTCCAGCCCGTCCGCCAGAGTATATCCCAGCTCCAGATCGGCGGAAGCCCCGGCCTCCTGCATGTGGTAGCCGGATATGGAGATGGAGTTGAAGCGCGGCATCTCGCGTGCCGTCCAGGCGAAGATGTCGGAAATGATGCGCATGGACGGCTCCGGCGGATAGATGAAGGTGTTGCGCACCATGAACTCCTTCAGGATGTCGTTCTGTATGGTGCCCGTCAGCTTCTCGTGCGGAACGCCCTGTTCCTCCGCCGCCACGATGTAGAGCGCCATGATCGGCAGCACCGCGCCGTTCATGGTCATGGAGACGCTCATCCGGTCGAGCGGGATGCCGTCGAACAGCGTGCGCATATCGAGGATGGAATCGATGGCCACCCCGGCCATGCCCACGTCGCCCGCCACGCGTGGATGGTCGGAGTCGTACCCCCGGTGGGTGGGCAGGTCGAAGGCCACCGAGAGGCCCTTCTGTCCGGCCTCCAGATTGCGGCGATAGAAGGCGTTGGATTCCTCCGCCGTGGAGAAGCCCGCATACTGCCGGATGGTCCACGGACGCGCCGCGTACATGGTCGGATAGGGGCCACGATGGAAAGGAGCCAGACCGGGAAAGCCGGGCAGGTAGTCCAGTCCCGCCACGTCCTCCGGGCCGTAGCGGCGCTTCACGGAAATGCCTTCCGGCGTCATGGTCTCTCCCTCCTCGTGCGGGGCGGAGACGTCCGGCAGTGCGAAATCCATGTCGGTGAAGTCGGGCAGACGGCTCATGACGGCACCTCCAGAACGGCATGCGCTTCCCTCAGGGCGTCCAGAACGTTCATGCCGGCATGCAGCTCCCGGTCCACCGGCAGCCCGGAACCCTTGCCTGCGATCCACACCGCCCGCACGCCCCGGCCGCGCAATGCCTCCAGCATCTGCACACCCCGCTCGCGGTAGTCGTCATCACTGCCGCACAGCACGGCCAGCGGCGTTTCCGCCGGATCGCAGTCTTCCGGAGCCCCGCTCAGGATCTCGATTCCACCGGCAGCCAGCAGATTGCGCGTCCAGGTGATGCGCGGATCGTGGGGGCTGCCCGCAACCGCCAGCAAGGCCCGCGGCAGACGCCCTTCCCGTGCGCGGAATGCGGAGGCGGCGTCCCGCAGCCGCTCGAACGGCTCAGACAGCCGTTGCGGCCGCAATCCGCCCGCCGGCGTGCGGGTTTCCTGCACGGGTGCCGGCGTCAACACCTCTGGTAGCTCTTCATGCAGGTCGGGATATTCGCTCACCCCCGTCAGGGGTATGCGTCGGGTGGCGATGTCTCCGGCCCGCCGCTGTGCGACCTCGGCGATCATGTCGGTCACGAAACCGGAAGCCAGAGCCGCCAGCAGACCGCCGCGCCGCTCGATGTCCCGGAAGATCTCCCATGCCCGCTTGGCCAAGTCGAGGGTCAGCGTGTCCACGAAATGGGACCCCGCCGCCGGATCGCGGACCCGGTCGAGCCCGGCCTCCTCCAGCGCGATGATCTGCGCGTTGCGCGCCATGCGCCGGGCAAAGGCGTCCGGCAGCCCCAGCGCGGTGGTGAAGGGCAGCAGCGTCACCGCATCCGCCCCCCCGACACCGGCGGCAAAGGCGGCGGACGTGATGCGCAACATGTTCACATGTACGTCGAGGCGGGTCATCATTCGCCAGGCGCTCTCCGCATGCAGTTCCAGCGGCGAAAAGGGCAGGCCCGCCGCTTCCAGACTGCGGGCATGAAGCAGCCTCGCCGCCCGCAGCCGGGCAATGGTCATGAACTGGTCGGTATCTGCCGTCATGATCCACATGACGCACGAAGCGACCTTCTGCGGTGCGAACCCGCGCTCTTCCAGCATGCGCAGGATGTCCACGAAAGCGGCGGCGGCCAGTGCAAGCTCCTGCGCATCTCCGCAGCCTGCCGCATGGAAAAGTCTGGTGTCGGCGGCCAGCAGTCCGCGCAGGGGCAGACCGTCGCGGGCCAGTCGCTCCAGAGCCGCGGCCGTGGCGTCGCGATTTGCACCGTCATGATTGATAGCCGGGCCGCAGAAAGGGTCTGCCGCAATGCGCAGCCGCAGAAGGGAGAGATCCAGATGGCGTTCGCTACACAGCGACAGAACCCTCTCCGATGCAGCCGGCCATTCCGGGCCGCAGTCCAGTCTCAGCGGCACCACGTCCGGCTCCGCCTCTTCCAAGATGATGGAGAGTTCTTCCGGCGTCAGGCCGAAACCGCCGGCAAGCGGTGCATCCTGCAGAACCGCCACCAGCCCGTCCGCACCTCCTTTCAGGTCCTCGCGGACCTGTTTCCGTGCCGCTTCCGCATCAGGCAGATCAAGACGCTGCATCACCGCCCAGCCGCGTCCGCGCACCAGCGGTGCCGGGCGGGGGGGCTGGGGCAGGGGAGTGCTGCGGGCCAGAACGGGCGGGATGTGCAGATCTTCCGGCGTGATCCGGGTGAGTGAATCGACACCACGTCCGCGCAAGCTGGCACGAGCCTTCTCCAGCCAGGTCTCCTCCGTTGCAGGCGGAAACTCCTTTCCCGGTGCGAAATCGTCCATTGTCCCTCCCTGAACCTGTAGACGGAGAGATTAGCGTGCCACAGCCTGTGGCCAAACTGGCCTTTGGACGTACGAAAAAAGGCCTGCCCCGGCAGGGACAGGCCACATCCGTGTTTCGTAGCAGAGGAGTGGTCAGACCAGCTTGTCCAGCCCCGGCACGTTGCCCGCGACCTGCTTGATCACGCTGTTCACGAGATCCGGGTCGCCCTGCTCGCGGGCATAGTCGAATACCTGCCGGCCCACGTCCTTTATCTGGTCCATCTCCAGCCCGGCGGACTTCAGGGCGCCCAGAGCGTTCAGGGCGTTGCCCATGTCACCGCCCAGCATGCCGCCGATCATGCCCATGAGGCCGCCGCCGGAGCTCCCCTCCGCTTCTCCAGCGTATTTCTGCGCTAGATCGGATGCGCCAGGCATCTGGTCGAACAGCTGCGACACTGCGCCCTCGTCGGCATTGTTCTGCACCAGCGACATGATGATGCCGACGGCCTTCTCCGCCAGCGCCTCGTCGATGCCGAGCCGTCCGGCGATATTCATGATGAGTTCCTGCATTATGGTCATGCCCCCAGTTGTTGCGAGTTGTGATGCGGGAGTATCTTTCGCCCAACTGTGTGACGTAATCAAGTCAGGAGTGCCACGAGATGGACATGCCTGTCGAAGTATCGCCCGCCGGTTCGCCCATGGAGCGGGCGCGGGAAATGCTGCGGCGCGTCTTCGGTCACGAGACCTTCCGCCCCTTGCAGGAGGAGATCGTCTCCGCCCTCGTTTCCGGCGAGGACGTCTTCGCCCTGATGCCTACCGGCGGCGGCAAGTCGTTGTGCTACCAGTTGCCGGCACTCGTGCGCCCCGGCGTCGGCATCGTCATCTCCCCACTCATCGCCCTGATGGAAGATCAGGTGCTGGCCCTTACCGAGCTGGGAGTGCGTGCCGCCTTCCTCAATTCCACGCTCGAGTGGCCGGAAGTTTGCGAAATCGAAAACAGGGTTCGCAGAGGTTCGCTTGATGTGCTCTACGTGGCGCCGGAACGGCTGCTGCAGGAACGCACGCTGGAACTGCTCGCCGCCTCGCCCGTTGCCCTGTTCGCCATAGACGAGGCGCACTGCGTGTCCCAGTGGGGGCATGACTTCCGGCCCGAGTACCGCCAACTGCGCATCCTGCACGAGCGCTTCGCCGACGTGCCGCGCATTGCCCTGACCGCCACCGCGGACGCACGTACCCGTCGCGAGATCGTGCAACAGCTCGCCCTGGAGGGCGCGCGGACATTCGTGGCCTCCTTCGATCGACCCAACATCCGCTATACCATCGCGCCGGAAGGGATGGGCCGCACCGGCCTGCTGCGCTTCATAGAGGACCGCCACGGCGGCGAATCCGGCATCGTCTACTGCCTCTCCCGGAAGCAGGCGGACGAAACCGCGGACTGGCTGCGGCAGAAGGGTGTCGCCGCGCTGTCCTACCATGCCGGCCTTTCTGCCACGGAGCGGGCAAGGCGCCAGCGGCGCTTCCTGCGCGAGGAGGGGATCGTGATGGTGGCCACCGTCGCCTTCGGCATGGGCGTGGACAAGCCCGACGTGCGTTTCGTCGCCCACCTGTCGCTGCCGCGCTCCATCGAGGCGTGGTATCAGGAAACCGGACGGGCGGGACGCGACGGTGATCCGGCGGAGACCTGGATGACCTTCTCCATGCGTGACGTCACCCTGCAGCGCCGCTTCATCGAGGAAAGCCCGGCGCCGGAGGAGCAGAAGCGCATCCAGCGGGCCAAGCTAGACGCCCTGCTGGCTCTCGTGGAGACCACTCGATGCCGCAGGCAGGTACTGCTGGAGTATTTCGGCGAGACGCTGCCGGAACCCTGCGGCAACTGCGACAACTGTCTTGCCCCGCCCGCCACCGAGGACATGACGGTAGCGGCACAGAAGGCATTGTCTAACGTCTACCGGACCGGAGAGCGTTTCGGCGCCACCCATCTTGTGGACGTGCTGCTGGGCCGGGAGACGGAGAAGGTGGTTGCCGCCGGTCACGATTCGATCAGCACCTTCGGCATTGGCACGGAACTGAACGCCTCCGCCTGGCGCGCCCTCTACCGTCAGCTCGTCATTCGCGGCCTGCTCGAGGTGGACGACGAGCGCTTCGGCGCCCTGTGTCTGACGGAAAAGGCGCTTCCGGTATTGCGCGGCGAGGAGTCCTTTCTCATGCGTCGCCAGCCGAAACAGGCACAGCGCCGCAGGTCGGAGAGGCGCGGCAGCGCGACGGTGGAGGCTGCCATGTCCGAGGATGACCGCGCCCTGCTGAAGGCCCTGAAGGCATGGCGTCTGGAGGAGGCCAGGACGCGCGGTGTTCCGGCCTATGTGATCTTTCATGACAGCACCCTGCGCGATATCGCAACCTTGCGGCCGCACAGCCTTCAGGCCCTCTCCACCATCGACGGAATCGGCGAGAAGAAGCTGGAAAGCCATGGAGCGGAGATCGTCGCCATCGTCCGCAGCCATGTGGGAGAGGCATCCTGAGTCGGGCAGGAAGGTGCAATCTTGCCTCTTGCCCTGCGTGCAAAATCGCTGCACATTCGCGTGAAAAACGGGCCTTCATGCAGGGGATACTCCAATCATGCGCGATGACGGGAACATGGAGCGGGTCTATGTCGGCTCCGCCTTCGACGATGACGAAAAACCGCTCAAGCAGTGGCTCAATCTGCCCTATGCCAACCGCCACGGACTGATCACCGGCGCCACCGGCACCGGCAAGACCGTCTCCCTCCAGATTCTGGCGGAAGGGCTCTCCGATGCCGGTGTGCCCGTCTTCGCCGCCGATGTGAAAGGCGATCTGGCCGGTCTTTCGCAGGCAGGCGAGCCGAAGGACTTCCTGCTGAAACGCGCAGAGAAGATCGGCTTCGACGACTACGATTTCCGCGATTTTCCGGTCATCTTCTGGGATCTGTTCGGCGAGCAGGGGCATCCCGTCCGCACCACCATTTCGGAGATGGGACCGCTGGCACTCTCTCGGCTGATGGGCCTGACCGAGGCGCAGGAAGGCGCGCTGAACATCGCCTTCCGCATCGCCGATGAGGAGGGCCTTCTGCTGCTCGACCTGAAGGATCTGCGGGCGCTGCTGAAGGATCTGGCGGAGCGCGGCAGCCGCCTCACGACCGAATACGGCAATGTGGATCGCCGGACCATCGGCGCCATCCAGCGCCGGCTCGTGGTGCTGGAGGAGCAGGGGGCGGAGGAATTCTTCGGAGAACCGGCCCTCGACATCCGCGACTTCATGCGCACCACGCGCGACGGCCGTGGCTACATCAACATCCTTGCCGCCGACAAACTCATGCAGTCGCCGCAGCTCTATGCCACTTTCCTGCTGTGGCTGCTTTCGGAGCTGTTCGAGGAGCTGCCCGAAGTCGGCGATCCCGACAAGCCGAAGCTGGTCTTCTTCTTCGACGAGGCGCACCTGCTGTTCGAAGACGCCCCCAAGGGGCTGGTGGACAAGATCGAGCAGGTGGTGAAGCTGATCCGCTCCAAGGGTGTCGGCGTCTATTTCGTCACCCAGAATCCCCTGGACGTGCCGGACGATGTTCTGGCCCAGCTTGGCAACCGGGTGCAGCACGCCCTGCGCGCCTATACTCCGCGCGAGCAGAAGGCGGTGAGGGCCGCCGCCGAGACCTTCCGCCAGAATCCGAAGTTCGACACCGAGGAGGCCATCACCCAGCTTGGTGTCGGCGAGGCGCTGGTCTCGACTCTGGAGAAGAAGGGTGTGCCCTCCATGGTGCAACGCACGCTGATCCGTCCGCCTTCCTCGCGCATGGGGCCGATTACCGAGGAGGAACGGCGGAAGGTCATCCGCAACTCGCCCGTCTATGGTCTCTACGACGATCCGGAGGATCGCATCAGCGCCTACGAGACCTTGAAGAAACGGGCCGAGGAGCGCGCCGAGGCCGAAGCCCGCGCCCGCGAGGAAGAGGAACGCCGCAAGGCCGAGGAAAAGGCGGCCAAGGAGGCGGCCCGCAGCTCGCGGTCGTCATCCAGGCGGATGAGCACCACGGAGCGCTTCATCAAGTCCATGGCCGGCTCCATCGGCACCCAGCTCGGCCGCGCCGTCATCCGCGGCATCCTCGGCAGCCTCCTGCGGCGGTGATCAGCCGTTCGTCACGGCCCGCTCCAGAATCTCGCGGATATAGCGCTGATAGGGCACGCCGCGCCTCTCGGCCCGGGCCTTCACGGCATCGAGCAGGGACTGCGGCAGGCGCATGTTGATCCGTGCCGCCTTCTTCTCGAACTCGAAACGGGCAGGCCGGAAGCCGCGCAGGTCGTACTGCGTCAGATCGGCATTGGCGACAAATTCCTCAGCCTCCTGATCCGTTCCCAGAGGTGGAATTTTCTTCAGCTTCTTTTCGCTGGTGCTCATAGTGCTGCACCTCCTCATCATGCATGTAGCGCGCACTTATGGGGCGAATGAACAACTTTCCTCCATTGGCGCGGAATGTAAAAGCAGCAAACACATATCTTCCTTCTCCATTGAATCCGATTGCCAGAAATCTGGTTTCCGTATCAGAATGCCTGTCATCATAAAAAATCCACGGATCGTTGAAAAAGATCCTTTCAATTTCAGATTTTGAAACACCATGCTTCCCGCACTTGGGCCAGTTTCCTTCGTCCCAGTCAAAATCCGAAATCTGAAAAATATCGTGTTTTTCCATTCGAATCCTCCTCTGAAATCAGGTTCCTGAAAATTGCAGGTGCTGAAATGCACCAAACATGATATGGTTTCAGATGCTCAAATGTCAATACAAATGGATGCAAAAAACAAGCAGAGCGCATGACTCGTTCCGAGTTCACTCCGGCAGCCCCTGTGCCCAGCGTTCTTTCGCTTCCCGGTGGAAGTCCTCGAAGCGGCCCTGTTCGATGGCCTCGCGGATGCCGGCCATGAGCTGCTGATAGTAGGCGATGTTGGCCCAGGAGAGCAGCATCTGGCCGAGCAGCTCGCGGGCCTTCACCAGATGATGCAGGTAGGCGCGGCTCCACTGGCCCAGCGCCGGATGCGGATTGCCCGGCACCAGCGGGCGCATGTCTTCGGCGAAGCGGGCGTTCTTCAGATTGATCTTTCCCCACGGCGTGAAGGCCTGCCCATGCCGGCCGGAGCGGGTGGGCATCACGCAGTCGAACATGTCCACGCCGCGCGCCACGGCCTCCAGAATGTCCTCCGGCGTGCCGACGCCCATCAGGTAGCGCGGCTTGTCGGTG
>JAJRRY010000061.1 GCA_024279095.1 Alphaproteobacteria bacterium | reverse complement strand
GGATCTGCGCCCTTCGGCGCGTTTCCCGACCCTCGAGGTGCGGATCTGCGACGTCTGCACATGGCTGGATGATGCCATGTCCATTGCCGCGCTGGTGCAATGTCTCGTGCGCATGCTCTACCGGCTGCGCCGCAACAATCAGCGCTGGCGGCAGTACGACCGCTTTCTGATCAACGAGAACCGATGGCGCGCCCAGCGCTATGGCGTCGGTCACAGCCTCATCGATTTCGGACGGGGCGAACTCGTGCCCTATTCCGAACTTCTGGAAGAGCTGACAGATCTTCTTGCGGAGGATGCCGCAGCACTGGGCTGCACCCGCGAGCTGGCCTCCGCACTGGACATCCTGTCCCGTGGAACTTCCGCCGAACGCCAGCGTCGGACCTATCACGGAGCCTTGCAGAACGGCGCCGACGCGGACGAGGCACTGAAAGCCGTCGTCGATCGTCTCATCGAGGAGACCATTGCATCTCACCCGGAAGAGATTGCCCCCGGCAGCTGAGCTTCGCTTTCATGCCAGGGGACGTGGCGGAATCTGCAAGTCTCCGATCCGGCCAGCATCCTGCCCGGATTTGCGAGCCGGCGTCAGCAGTTCCTGCAACCGTTCTTGCGGACACGGGCGATGATGTCGTTGAGGCGCTTGTAGCCAAGGGCACCGGGAACAACCTCGTCACCAATGACGAAAGCCGGCGTACCGTTGATATCCAGGGCCTCCGCAAGGCTCATGTTGCGGCCGAGGGTTTCCGCGATGTCCTTGCCTTCCGCGTCCTTCTGCAGCCGCTTCACATCCAGCCCCGCCTTCTTTGCCAGGGCCAGCGCCACCTTGCCGTCGATACGGCCCTTGTGCTTCAGCATGGCGGCGTGAAACTTCCAGTACTTGTCCATCCCCTGCTTGCGGGCGGCCAAGGCGTAGCGTGCCGCCTCCAGAGAACCCGGGCCGAGGATGGGAAATTCCTTGATGATGATCTTCAGATCCGGGTTGGTATCCTTCAGGCGGATGACGTCCGGCAGGGAGCGCTTGCAGAAGCCGCAATTGTAGTCGAAGAACTCGACCATCTTCACCTTGCCCTCCGGATTGCCGATCACGAGATCACCCTCACCCGAGAACAGCGCCTTGCCATGGGCCTTCAACGCGGCTTCGGCGCGGGCCGCCTTGGCCTCCTGCTGCTGCTGCTCCAGCTTGCGGCTCATCTCGATGAGAATGTCTGGATGCTCCAGAAGATACTGGCGCACGATCTCGCCGATCTCCTTTTTCTGGGCGTCGCTGAACTCTCCGGCCATGGCGGGAGAAAACCCCGCAGCCACGACGGCGGTTGCGGCGAGAAGAACGGTGCGCAGTGTCTTGATCATTCGGTCGGACTCCATTCGGATTTCATGCGTGTTCGGGGCACTATAGCCTCAGCGCCTCTTGGCGAGGGTCAAAATGTCGTTAGCGCGCAGATACTGGGGGGATCCCTTTTTCAGCCTGCGCATGGCGCCCTTGGCCTTGGTCACGGCAAGATCCCGGTCACCGGTGCGGATGGCGGCCTCCGCCGTTTCCAGTTCAGCCATGGCATAGTTGCCCAGCAGGCCATAGGCGCGAGCCATCAGGCGATGCAGCATCGGCCGACCGCCTTCCTGCGGCATGGCCTTGCGAAGATTTGCCAATGCCGCACGGGCCTGATTCCTGTCTTCGGTGGCAAGCTGCGCCTGGGCCAGAAGAAGCCGGATCAGGCCGCTGCGCGGAGCGAGCCGCACGGCCTTCTTCAAAGGAGCAATGGCTTCCCGCGGGCGTCCATTCTCCAGCAGAGCCTGCCCTTTCAGCTCCCAGAAATAGGGATATTTCGGCTTTTCCCGGATCAGCCCCTCGATCAGCGGCATGGCGTTGCGCAGGTCACCGATGCGAAAGGCGGCAATGGCGCGGGCGTAACGGGCCGGCAGGGAGCGGTCGGAACGCGGATACTTGCGATAGACCGCCCGCGTCCCGCCAATGAAACCGGTGAGCTTCGCCTGCATCAGACGATGTCGCTCGACCAGCCATGCGGGATCCGGCTTGTTGTAGTACGGACTTTTTTTCACAAGCCTTTCGAGATTGCGGATGCGCGCCATGGGCATGGGGTGCGTGAGCACGTAAGGATCGGCATACCTCAGCGAGGCCATGTACTGCGTGGCCAAAGTCTGGAAAAGCTTCAGCATGCCGCGGCCGGACTGTTTCGTCCGGTTCAGATAGCGCACGGCCGCCTGATCCGCCGCCGCTTCCTGCGTGCGGGCATAAGACAGGAACTGCCTCTGCAGCATGGACTGCGAACCCAGCATGATGGCCCGGCCACCCTTGACGGCCCCGGGACTGCCCGTCGCGGCCCCGCCTGCCATCGCCCCGGCGGCAAGCAGCGTGCTGATGATGGCGAGCGTGCTCAGTCGGCGCATCTCGATGCCCATGCGCGCCAGATGACCGCCGGCGATATGGGCCGTTTCGTGGGCCAGGACGCCGATCACCTCGTTCGGGGTCTTCGACTTGGTGAGCAGACCGGTGTTGATGAAGATGCGCTGACCGTCCGCCACGAAGGCATTGATCCGCTGGTCCCGGATCAGATGCACCCGCACCGCCCGCGGATTGAGACCCGCCGCCCGGAAGATGGGCGTGGTGTATATGCGCATCAGCTCCTCGATTTCGGCATCGCGGATCAGCGGCAGATTTCCTCCGCCACGGGCGAGAACGGGCTGGGGCCATGTGGCGAGCAGCAGCGCCAGCGCGCTTGCAAGGCTGATGAAGGTGCTGAACAGTCTGTGCATGAATGTCATCTTTTCAGAACGGACCGGGGCTTCTGGAGTGAATAGCACAGTTGCCTGCTCTTTTGACCTCAAATGCGCCACTTTCATGGCCACCCTCTGGCAAAGCGCGCCCATCTCTGCTACCTCGCCCCCATGAAGCGGAACAGACAGCTATCCCGGCGCGCATCACGGGTCGCGCCATTCATCGTCATGGACGTTCTGCGCGAGGCGCACGAGATGGCCGCCGCGGGCGAGGACGTCATTCACATGGAGGTCGGTCAACCGTTCGGACCGGCGCCCCGCAAGGTGGTCGAGGCGGCGCATGCTGCCCTCGAGGCCGACGACCTCGGATATACGGAGGCGCGCGGCATCCGCCCACTGCGGGAGCGTATCGCCCGACACTACGAGGAGAAGCACGGGCTGAGGATCGATCCGGACCGGATATTCGTCACGACCGGATCATCCGGCGCCTTCACCGTGGCCTTCCTCGCTGCCTTCGATGCCGGTGCCCGAGTCGGCCTGGCCAATCCGGGATACCCGGCCTATCGCAACATCTTCCATGCCGTGGATATCGAGCCGGTTCTGCTGAAGAGCGGTCCGGCCACCCGATGGGCGCCGGACATGGCGGAAGTGACACACCTCATGCGCGAAGGGGAGATGGAGGGCCTGCTCGTAGCCTCTCCCGCCAATCCCACCGGAGCAATGCTGGAGCCCGATATCCTGAAGTCCCTGCTGGAAACCGTCGAAGGGCAAGGGGGATGGTTTATTTCCGACGAGATCTATCACGGTCTCGACTATTCCATGCCGGCACATACGGCGTTGGAATTTTCCGATGCGGCCATCGTCATCAACTCGTTCAGCAAGTACTACTGCATGACCGGCTGGCGCATCGGCTGGATGGTACTGCCGGAAGAGCTGACGCGCACCGCCGAGATCCTGACCCAGAACATGTTCATCAACACGCCGAGCATTTCCCAGCATGCGGCCATCGCCGCCTTTGACGCCACGGAGGAGCTGGAGGAACGCAAGGCCGTCTATGCCCGCAACCGGGAATTCCTTGTGGAGGCCCTGCCGCAGATCGGCTTCGGCCGCTTCGCGCCGGTGGATGGGGCTTTCTACATCTACTGCGACGTGTCGGACCTCACAAACGACAGCTTCGACTTTGCCCGGCGCATCCTCCATGAGACCCGCATTGCCGTCACGCCGGGGTTGGACTTCGACCCCGTGGAAGGTGCACGCTTCCTGCGCTTTTCCTTCTGCGGCAGTCACGAGGACATGCAGCGGGCGGTGGAACGCCTGGATTCGTGGATGAGGAAGGCTGCGGCATCCTGATCGCCAAAAAGCGTCAGCGGCCTGCCTGTCCGCTGCCGGGCTGGGGGCGCATGCCACCTCCCGTCACGCCATCCGCTGGTGGAATGCGGAACATCGCAGGTCGCTCGTACATAAATGACAACGGCGTATTGCGTACCAGCCGTTCGAGGATCAGAGGCCCGGTCACACCGGCCAGCGTGGCCAGAACGATGATCACATTGACGTCGGAGACAAGCCCGCTCTTCATCAGGACGATCCGGGCGGCCACTGCGAATATGAAATAGGACAGAAAAATAGGCAGTGTGTGTGCGCCCAGATACCGCATGGGTGCGCCGAGCGGCGTTTTCTCCAGAAGCAGACCGAAGGTGACGATGGCAGCGATACCGGCATATCCGAGGATCAGACTGATGACCGGAAGATTGCCAAGCCCGGTAGACATGAACCACGTGTGCATCCCCCCCCAGACGAGCAGTCCGGCGACCAGCAGCAGCACCGGCTGCCGCTTCAGCCATCCGGTCATGGCGAATACGTATGGAGCCAGAATGTAGCCCGACCAGAAGAAGACGAAGCGGGAAGCAAACTCGTCGATGATACGCCACCCGGTATGAATCTGAAGGGAGTGCAATACTGCCGCGCCCAGCCACACGGCCCAGTGAGGAAACCGGTTCAGAAGTTTAGCGGCCACGAAAAACACTGCCAGCATGTAGATGAACCAGAGGGACCCCAATGGCTGTATGAAGCTGAAGGGATAGAGCAGCGCCGCACCGAGAGTGCCGTACTTTTCCACGTATTGCGGTATGCGCACCACGTACCAGACGGTCATCCAGAGGATATAGAAATAGGCGAAATGCGCGACCTTGGTGTCGAGATAGCTACGCCATGGCCGGTCGATCCGCCGGGCAAGAAAAAGGCCGGAGATGAGGAAGAAGTCCGGCATGCGGAAGGGGCGTGCCCACTCGTTGAAGGCGGCAAACAGGCTGGTCTCGCCAGCGGCCTGTTCCACGCCGTGAGAGGCGTTCAGGAGGACCACCAGAACGATGCAGATGCCCTTGGCATAGTCCACCCAGCCTATTCGCCCCCCTGCGGAACCTGCAAAACCCGTGGTCGTCATGTGCACCAGCCGTCCTTTTAACGTGTTCAACCCCGAGATCATCAACCTGAAATTGAATACAGATGTCCGGATATTGCGCAAATATGGCAACATGAGGCCAAAAAGCGGGACCGGCCTTCCGGCAGACCTCTTCGATCTCTCCGGGCGTCACCTTGCAAGAATGTCTTCGGAGCATGCATGCAAAGTCTTCACAAATTGAAAACCCGCATGATGCGGAGGGGCATTTCTCCCATGTCCAGGCATTGATCCGGAAGGAAAGCCCGAAAGAATGGGGCACAGGCGGCGGCAGAACCGATTGACACGGCCGCACGGGGCGGGCAGAAAGCGCGCGGCATGACATCCGTGCAATCAGAGCAGGAAAGATACACCATGGCTGCCCCCTCCTCCGTCATCCGACTGGAAGACTACCGTCCGCCGCAGTGGCTTGTTGACACCGTGCATCTGGATTTCGATCTTCATCCGAAGAAGACGATCGTCTCGGTGCGGATGGAAATGCGGCGCAATCCGGAAGCGGAAGGGCCGCAGGTCATGCCGCTGGAGCTGGACGGGGAGGAGCTGGAGCATCTCTTGCTGCGCATTGACGGGCGGGAACTCGCCCCCTCGGAGTATGTCATCGACGACCGCAAACTGGTCGTGCCCCGGCCGCCGGCGGGCAGCTTCGTGCTGGAAACGCAAGTGCGGATCGATCCGGAGGGAAACACGGCGCTTTCCGGCCTCTATCGTACCGGCGGCAACTACTGCACCCAGTGCGAGGCAGAGGGCTTCCGGCGCATCACGTGGTGGCCGGACAGGCCGGACGTGCTCTCCCGTTTCACGGTGCGCATGGAAGCGGACGCGGCGGAAAATCCCGTCCTGCTTTCCAACGGCAATCTCGTCGAACATGGCGAGGCTGGCGAGGGGCGACATTACGCCATCTGGGAGGACTCGTTCCGCAAACCGTCATACCTGTTTGCTCTTGTGGCCGGGGACCTGGGCGTGACGGAGGGAACGTTCACGACCATGAGCGGTCGCGAGGTGCGCCTGCGCATCTGGGTGCAGAAAGGCAAGGAGGCGCGCGCGGAGTGGGCTCTGGAAAGTCTGAAGGCCGCCATGCGCTGGGACGAGGAACGTTTCGGGCGGGAGTACGACCTCGACGAGTACAATATTGTCGCCGTACCCGACTTCAACATGGGAGCGATGGAGAACAAATCGCTCAACGTCTTCAATGACAAGTATATTCTTGCTGATGCGCAAACAGCCACCGACAAGGACTTCGAATATATCGAAGCCATCATCGGACACGAATACTTCCACAACTGGACCGGCAACCGCATCACCTGTCGCGACTGGTTCCAGCTGTGCCTGAAGGAAGGCCTGACCGTCTTCCGTGATCAGGAGTTCACTTCCGACCTGCGCTCCCGGGCGGTCAAACGCATCGAGGACGTGCGCAACCTGCGAGCCCGTCAATTTCCGGAGGATGCCGGTCCCCTCGCCCATCCAGTGCGACCCGACCAGTATGCGGCAATCGACAACTTCTATACGGCCACGGTCTACGAGAAAGGCGCAGAAGTGGTGCGCATGCTCCATACCCTGCTGGGCGAGGAAACGTTCATGCGTGCCATGGACATCTATTTCGAGCGCTTCGACGGCACCGCCGCAACGGTGGAGGACTTCGTCGGCTGCATGGAGGAGGCCTCGGGGCGGGATCTTTCGCAGTTCTTCCGCTGGTATACGCAGGCCGGCACGCCGCATCTGGCCATTTCGCAGGACCACGATCCGGAGGCCGGCACATTGCGTCTGACCGTCACCCAGAGCATTCCGGACACTCCGGGCCAGACAAACAAGGCACCCCATCACATCCCGCTGCGCATTGCCCTGCTGGATCGCGAGGGCAGCTCCCTGCCCTTGGTACTGGAGGACGGAACGCGTCTGGAGGACGGTCTGCTGGAAATCACGGAGAAACAGCAGAGCTTCGTCTTCACCGGTATCAACGAGAGGCCGGTCCTGTCCGCCAATCGTGGCTTCTCCGCACCGATCCGGCTGCAGACGGGACAGGGCCGCAAGGAACTGCTCTTCCTCATGGCCCGTGACAATGATCCCTTCAATCGCTGGGAGGCCGGCCAGGCGGTAGCCCGCGGAATGGTACTGGATGAACTGGAGGGGCGTTCGCAGGGCACGGCTGAACATGCTGACGCGCTGGCCACTGTGGTGCGCGACCTGCGTGGGACGGATCCCGCTTTTCTGGCGGAAATGCTGCGCCTGCCGGGGGTGAACGCGCTGGCTTCCTTCTTGGAGAGCGACGTCAACCCGCAGGCCCTGCACGATGCACGGAACCGCGTGCTGGAGCGCATCGCGGCCCCGCTGAAGTCACTGCTGCAGGAGACCTTCGACATGCTGAAAGTGTCGGAGAAATGGTCGCCATCCCATGAACAGGCAGGACGGCGCGCAGCACAGGCCGCTGTCCTCTCGCTGCTGATGCACGCCGACGAAGAGGCCGGGGTGCAACTGGCCCGGGAAACATGGGATGGAGCCTCCAACATGACGGAGCGGGCGATGGCCGTCTCCGCCTTGTCGCAGACAGCCTCGCCGCTGCGCGAGGAAGTGCTGGAGGCCTTCATCAGGCGTTTCGGGGACGATCACCTCATGGTGGACAAGTGGCTCGCCTGGCATGCCGCATGGCCGCACCGGGACTGCGTGGAGCGCGTGCAGGCCCTGATGGAGAGTGAGCTGTTCTCGCTGAAGAACCCGAACAGGGTGCGGGCGCTGATCGGCATGTTCGCTTCCGCCAACCCGGTCGCCTTCGCCCGCAGCGATGGGGCCGGCTTCCACCTCGTGGCCGATACCATCCTGCGGCTGGATCGCCTCAACCCGCAGGTGGCCGCACGCCTTGCCACCACCTTCCGCAACTGGAGAACATACGAGTCCGTGCGCAAGGCGAAGGCGCGGGAGGCACTGGAACGGATCGCCGCAGCGGATGGGCTCTCCGCAGACCTCGGCGACATCGTGACGCGAACGCTCGGCAACGCATGAAGCGCGAACTGCCATCTTTGTGCCGTTTTCACGGGACGTTACGCTTCCGATTCAAAGCCCCGGCCCCCCGCCTGAATACTCCTTGCGCGTTCTGCCTCTGGACAAACGATTCCGCATGCGAATCAATAGCGTTAGCTGATTCGTAAAGAATTCGTTTCATGTTCGGTCGGAGGCCGCCACGACCGGATCATCAGGGGCGGGGGCAACGTGGGGGACGAGGCTTTGTCAAAGGCCACGCTGGAAGAGCTGTTTGTCAGGGAACGCATGCCTGCCCGTGCCATGCAGCGCGTGCGTCTGTCTCCGCTCCTTCTTCGTGACGGCCTGTTGCGCCGGATCATCAATGCCGCGACAGTGATCTTTCTCGCCGGCATGGCGATAGCCCTCGGCATCCATCTCTACGCCTTGCAGCGCACCCATGTGGAAGGCGAACTGCGCCAGAATGCACTGTTCCTGCGGCTGGCCGGGCTGGAGCTCTCGAAAACGCTCACCGGCGGCGACCGGGGCACTTGGCGGCTGCCCACGCCTGACGACCTGGCGCATGCCATGCCGGAAGGCGCCATGGCGCATGGCCGGGTGTGGCTGATCGCCGATGCGGACGGCATCGTTCATGCCGTCTGGCCGTCCGGTTCCAACTTTGCCAGACCGCGCCGTCTTGCCGACATCCTGCCCGGCACGCTGACGAACAACGAGACGGCCGCTCCCGTCTTCGCCCGGATCGATCTGCCTGGCGGAAAGAAGGCCATGGCCGGCACCATCTCCCTCGACCCATGGCCCGGCACGCTGGCGCTGGTGCAGCCGGTGGACGCCATGCTCGGGGCGTGGAAGGAGAGCGCAGTGGGACTGATTGGCCTGTTCCTGCTGGTAGCCTCGGTCATCCTCGCCATTACCGCCGCCTTCAACTGGCAGGCCACCCAGACCCGCAAGAGCCGTCACACGCTGGCGGTGGCCACTTCCCGGCTGGATGCGGCACTGGATCGCGGGCGCTGCGGCCTTTGGGACTGGGACATGGGAAGAGGTCGCGTTTTCTGGTCGCGCTCCATGTATTCCATGTTGGGGGTGAAGCCGAAGGGCGAGTATCTCTCCTATGGGGAGATCGTTTCGCGCCAGCACCCGGAAGATGTTCCGATCGACCAGCTGGCCGATGCCATTCTCGACAGCCAGAACGGAGCCTTCGACCACGAATTTCGCCTGCGACATGCGGACGGGCACTGGGTATGGCTGCGCGCGCGGGGGGCGCTGGTCATGAACCCGGAAGAGGCGGAGCCGCACTTCGTGGGCATCGCCATCGACATCTCGGAGCAGAAAAAGGCCGACCGTGCCTCCCGTGAAGCGGAAACGCGGCTGCGGGACGCCATCGAGACCATTTCTGGCTCGTTCGTGCTGTGGGATGCGGAAAGCCGGCTGGTGATGTGCAACTCCAAGTACCAGCAGTTCCACTCCCTGCCCTCCTCCGTTTGCCAGCCCGGTACGCCCTACGAGGAAGTGATGAAGGCGGCGCGCAAGCCGAAGGTGAACAAGCGTCAGTCCATCGTCACCGACGAGACAGGCGAGGAAGTGATCGTGGAGGTTCAGCTCGACGACGGGCGGTGGCTTCAGATCAACGAACGCCGGACGCGCGACCGCGGTTTCGTTTCGGTGGGAACGGACATCACCGAACTGAAGCAGCAGCAGGAACGGCTGGAGCGCTCCGAGGCCGAACTGCGGGCCACTATTCAGGAGCTGGAGAAGTCGCGTTACGAGCTGGAACAGCAGAAACAGCGGCTGGCCGATCTGGTGGACAAATACCTTGCCGCATCGGAGAAGGCCGAAGCCGCCTATCGCGCCAAGTCCGAATTCCTGGCCAACATGAGTCACGAGCTGCGCACGCCGCTCAATCCCATCATCGGCTTTGCCCAGACCATGCAGCAGGAGGTTTTCGGACCACTGCCGGCGAAGTACCGTGAATATGCCGAGGATATCGAACGCTCTGCCCGTCACATGTTCGATCTGGTCAGTGACATCCTTGACATGTCGAAGATCGAGGCCGGCAAGCTGGAACTCAATCCGGAAAAGACGGACCTTGCAGAGATCGCCAGCGAGGCCGTGGGCATGATCATCAAGGAGGCAGAGAGCAAGGGGCTGAGACTGGAGACGGAGCTGCCGGAGACACTGCCCATGAAGGGCGATCGTCTGAAGTTGCGGCAAGTCCTGCTCAATATCCTGTCCAACGCCGTGAAATTCACCGAGCCGGGCGGCTCCGTGCGCATCTCTGCCGGCATGGAGGATGGTTCAATCCGCATTTCCGTCATTGACACCGGAATCGGCATTCCGAAGGAACACCTTTCCAAGCTCGGCAAACCCTTCGAGCAGGTGGCCAATCAGTTCTCGCGGGCCCATGGCGGTTCCGGCTTGGGGCTGGCCATCTCGCGCTCGCTCATCGAAATGCATGGCGGCAGTCTGCGCATCGAGAGCGAGGAAGGACAGGGAACGACAGTCACCATCCTTCTGCCGGCGGCCAGCATCCTCGCCGCCTGATACGGTTCTGTCAGCACGAACCTCAGTCAGGCATACTCGCCGATCAGGGCGGTGAAGATCCGCGCCACCTTCTCCTGCAGCTCCTTCAGCAGTGCGCCTGCTTCCGGCAGACCGGGAGCGGAAGCGGCATTGGCCACGAGCCGTTCGAAACCCTCAGGCGCTCCCTCCCCGCTGAAGCCTTCCTGCAGACAGAGGCGCAGGATGTGACTCAGGTGCTGGTAGACATCGTGCGCTGCAAGCAGATCCGCTCGACGGGCCTCATCCAGAACGCCAGCCCTGCCCAGAGCCTCCAGAGCGTGCCGTGTGTTCTGGTCAAGCACCTCCGGATGGTCGTGTGCAGACAGCAGTTCCAGGGTCTGGGTGACGAATTCCACGTCCACCATTCCGCCCCGCGCAGTTTTCAGATCCCACTCGGAACGGGGCGGCTTTTCCTTCAAGATGCGACGACGCATGTCCAGCACGTCCGCCTTCACCTTTTCCGCGTCGCGGGGGCGGGTCAGGGTCTGGCGGACGATCTCTTCCACATCTCTGCGCAAGGAGGCATCCCCGGCGATCACGCGGGCACGCGTGAGGGCGAGATGTTCCCATGTCCAGGCACTCTCCTCATGGTAGCGGCGGAAACTCTCCAGATGCGTGGCGACGGGCCCTTGCGATCCGGAAGGACGCAGGCGCATGTCCACTTCGTAGAGCAGGCCTTCAGCGGTGGGAGCGGAGAGAGCCGAAATCAGCCGTTGGGTGAGACGGGCGAAATACTGCCCCGGAGAAAGAGGGCGCGGACCATCGGACTGCACCGTATCCTCCCCCGGATCATAAACGAGGATGAGATCGAGATCGGATGTGGCCGTCATCTCCCGACCACCCAGTTTGCCCATGGCAAGAACCACCACGCGTGCGGTCGGGAAGGTGCCGTGTGCCTCCGCCAGCTGACGCTCCACCAGCCACAGAATGCGCGAGATGACCGCTTCCGCCAGTGCCGTATAGGCTTCCGAAGCCTCCTGCGGAGTAACCGTCTCGGTAATCATGCGGACACCGATGCGGAACTTCTGCTCGCCGGCAAATATCCTCGCCGCATCCAACGCTTCCTCGTAGGGCATTCCTTCCGAAACGGCCCTCTCGATCATCCGTTCGTAATTCTCCCGGTCGGGGAGAGGCTCGAAGAAATCCGGTGCGATGACCGCATCGAACAGGCGCGGCCTTCTGGAAAGCTCGCGAGCCAGCTCCGGGGCCGTCCCGAGAATGGTCACCAGCAGGTCGAGAAGGTGAGGATTGGCTTTCAAAAGAGAGAAGAGCTGGAGGCCGGAGGGCAGGCCTTCCAGAAAACGGTCGAAAGCCACAAGTCCGGCGTCCGGATCACCGGCCCTCGTCAGTGCGGCCAACAGATGGGGCGTGATTTCGGTGAGCCGTTCCCGTGCCGAGGCCGACCGCATGGCTCTGTAACGTCCGTAATGCCACCCCCTGATGATGCGGGATGCCTCCTTCGGCCTGGAGAACCCCATGCGTTCCAGCGTGTCCAGCGTTTCCGGGTCGTCCTCCGCACCCGTAAAAACCAGTGAGCCCGTTTCGTTCGTCAGCTCCGGAGCATCCTCGAACAGGGCGTTGTAATGATTCTGCACCGTCTCCAGTGTCCGGCACAGAGCTCCTGACAAGGTCTCCCGATCCGGGAAGCGGGCGAAGCGGGCCAGACGCTCCAGCCCCTCATCATCGGCCGGCATGAGATGCGTCTGCTGATCCATCTGCATCTGAACGCGATGCTCCAGCATGCGCAGGAAACGATAGGCACGGGCAAGCTCCTCCGCAACTTCCCGGCGGATCCACCCTTCGTCAGCCAGTGCGCCCAGCATTTCGATCGTGGAACGCCCCCGGAGTCGCGGATTTCTGCCTCCTGCGATGAGCTGCTGTGTCTGGACGAAGAACTCGATCTCCCGGATCCCTCCGCGACCGAGCTTGAGGTTGTGACCAGCGACAGCGATCTCACCGTGCCCCTTCACCGCGTGGATCTGTCGCTTCAGCGACTGCACATCGGCAATGGCGGCGAAATCCAGATACTTTCGCCAGATCCACGGAGCGATGGTATCCAGGAATTCACGGCCCAGTCCAATGTCGCCGGCAGCAGGGCGTGCCTTGATCATGGCGGCGCGCTCCCAGTTCTGCCCCATGGTCTGATAGTAGATTTCGGCGGCCTCAACCGAAATCGCCACCTGCGTGGAGCCAGGATCCGGTCGCAGACGGAGGTCCGTACGGAAGACATATCCTTCGCCGGTGATCTCCGAAAGGATCTTCATCACTTGTCGCGTCATGCGCACGAAGAACGGACCGGGCTCGATGCCTTCCGCCAGTGGTGCCTTCGCGGGGTCGTAGAAGACAACGAGATCCACATCGGAAGAATAGTTCAGCTCGTGGGCCCCCATCTTGCCCATGGCCAGAACCACGTAGCCGCTGTTCTCCGGCTTCGCATCAAGCAGCCTGCCTTGCTCCACCGCCTTGCGCAGAGTGAAGGTCACGGCAGCCTGCACCGAAGCATCGGCAAGTTCCGTCAGATACCGGGTGACCTCCTCCAGCTCCCAATATCCGGCGAGGTCGGCCAGCGCGATCAGCAGAGCGGCTCGCCGTTTCATGATGCGCAGGTGCCGCATGATCTCCGCCTCGTCCCTGTCCACAGCCCCGGAGTGGGCTATCTCTGAAAGAAGACGGGCGAACAGGGCGTCCGGCGCCTCCCGGAAACAGGAGAAGGCAAAATCAGGCTCCACGTGCACTAGGCGGGTCAGGTAGGGGGAAGCACCGAATACGGCCGCCAGTACGTTGTGCACTGCGGCATCCTCTTCGGCGAGAGAAGAAAGGGAAGCGCCCTCATCCTTGAGGCGCTGGAATTCGCGCCGGACCGCTTCCTCGTCCACTGGAGAGGGCAACGGAGAAAATCTTGCAGGTATGATGCCGGTCATGCGGACAGGATAGCCTGCTGGCCAAGCTGTGGAAATGCATCCCTTCGCAGCAACCGGAGGATAAGGAATTCAGCGCTTTTTCGGCAACCGCAAAACGGCCCTGAGTCCGGGATCATTGGATTCGAGTACAAGGCTGCCGCCATGCAGTCGGGCAATGGAGGTCACGAGGGAGAGCCCCAGGCCGGAGCCTGGACGGGAGCGGGATTCGTCCAGCCGCACGAACCGGTCCTTGACATGCTCCGTTTCTGTCTCGGGAATGCCCGGTCCACGATCGGTCACGACAATGTCCACATGGTCGGCATGATTTTCGACACGGATACCGATTTCCGGCGGATGGTCGTCCGCTCGCCCATATTTCAGGGCGTTGTCCAGCAGGTTGACGAGAGCCTGCGCAATAAGCTGCCGGTCGGCCTGAAGCATTACCTTTTCCGGCGTCTGGATGGTAAAGCTGCCACCCTCGTCCTCGACAATGGGCTGGTAGAGTTCCGCCACTTCACGGGCAACCTCGGAAACATCCACATCCCGGAATCCGCTTGCCCCCTGCCCTGCCTCGGCCCGCGCAATGAACAACAGGGCATTGAAGGTCTTGAGCAGCTCGTCAGCCCGGGCAATCGTCATTTCGAGCGCCTCCCGGTGCCTGTCCGGATTGTTCGATCGCAGAGCATCCTCCGCCTGTGCCCGTATGCGGTTCAACGGTGTGCGCAGGTCATGCGCAATGTTGGAAGAAACCTCCCGCATGCCTTTCATCAATCGTTCGATTTCGTCCAGCATGTCATTCAGAGCGCAAGCCAGTCTGTCCAGCTCGTCACCGGAGCCTTCCACGGGCACACGGTCCGACATGCGGCCGGAGCGGATGGAACGGAGCGTGGCGGTAATGGCATCGATGCGGCGCAGGAAATTGCGTGACAGCAGAAGCCCCCCGCCGATGCCCAGGATGGCCGTCAATCCCAGCGCCCAGAACAGCGTATTGCGGATTATGCGGCCAAATTGCCGGAGCTGCTGGATGTCACGCCCGATGATGAGATGATATCCGCCTTTCAGACGAGTGTAGTAGGCCCGCGCACGATGTTCGGTCAGTCCCCGCGGCGTCTCGACGCCAAATGAGAACTCTATCCAGCCCGGTTTGTTCAGTGCCATGGCGGGCAGACTCTTGAGGTTGCCCGCAAGCCGCTTTCCTACCGGTGTCGTCAGCAGGTAAAGTCCGCCGGTGTCGAGCTGAGAGCGGCGCTTGATCACCGCCATGACGCCGGGGGCTCCATTGAGGGCATACTGTTCGGCAATGCCCTGGACTTCGGCCGCGATCGTCTCCTCCGCCTGTTCGTCCAGCAGCTTCAATGTCTGCCAGTAAACATAACCGAGCACTGCCCCCACAGAGAGGGCGAAGACAAGCAGATAGACGGCCGCCAGCCTGAAGGTGCTCGTGCGCAGGAGGCGAAGTGTCCAAGGGGCGCGCGGCACGGCGTCAGTCCGCTCTCAACATGTAGCCGGCTCCACGGATCGTATGCAGGAGAGGCTTGTCGAACTCCTTGTCGATCTTGCCGCGCAGGCGGGAAATATGCACGTCGATGACGTTTGTCTGAGGATCGAAATGGTAGTCCCAGACATTCTCCAGCAGCATGGTCCGGGTCACCACGTTGCCAGCATTCCGCATCAGGTATTCCAGCAATTTGAACTCGCGCGGCTGGAGCAGGATCTCCTTTCCGGCACGGGTCACTTTCCGCTTCAGAAGATCCATCTCCAGATCGCCAACCTTGAGGCGGGTCTGGACGGGCTCTGCCGTCTTGCGCCGGCCGAGCACCTCAACCCGGGCCAGAAGCTCGGAAAAGGCATAAGGCTTGGCGATGTAGTCGTCGCCACCGGCACGCAGACCTTCCACCTTGTCGTCCACATCACCGAGGGCGGAAAGGAAGAGGGCCGGCGTCATGTCACCTTCTTCGCGCAGCTTGCGGACCAGCGTCAGGCCGTCCATCTTCGGCATCATGCGATCGACGATGAGCACGTCGTAATCGCCTTCGCGGGCCATTGCGAGACCTTCCTCGCCATTCCTCGCGTGATCTGTGACATGTCCTGCCTCTCGCAGGCCCTTGATGAGCCATCCGGCAGCTTCGAGATCGTCTTCGATTACCAGTATGTGCATGGTTCCTGCTTCAAGAAATTCGGGAAGGGCAAAGATTCGGACCGGATTCATTCCCTCGCAAATATAGGTTTCCGGGCGCATTTTTCCACCCGCTCCCTGGAATGGGCGATCCCGCCGGTGCACTTTCTGGCTCCGACGGGACCGCTGGCGTCATGAGGGACTGATCATGAGGCCTTGTCTCTCGCCTTCCATCAGCCGATGCGGCCCTGTCCATGACGGGATGGAAAGCGGGTGGGAGAAACGGCATGCGCCGCTTCTCCTGCATGTGTCAGCCCTGTTTGCGCTTCACCGGCAGAGCTACAAAGCGCTGGGCATCACCGGAACGCACCAGGAAGAGCACGGACTTCTTGCCCTTTTCCGCAGCCTTGGCGATGGCGGCACGGACCGCCTCCGGAGTGTTCACCTCGATGCCTGCCACTTCGACGATGATGTCACCGGGGCTCAGGTTCTTGCGGGCAGCCTGGGAATCAGGCTTCACCCCGGTAATCACGACACCCTGTCCGTCATCGGCCGGCTTCAGGGCAAGCCCCATCTCCGACAGGGCTGACGGAGATACCTTGCCCTTCTCTCCGAAAGCCGCGGCGATCTTGTCGTCGGTCGGCATCTGTCCGATCGTGACTTTCAACGTCTTGCGTTCACCCTTGCGCAAAACCGTGATTTTGGCCACATCACCGGGCTTGATGTGCGCGATCTTGCGGGCCAAGTCACGCGGGTCCTTCACCTTTTTGCCGTTCACTTCCAGCACGGTGTCACCGGTCTTGAGACCAGCTT
This sequence comes from Alphaproteobacteria bacterium, assembly GCA_024279095.1. Classification (GTDB taxonomy): domain Bacteria; phylum Pseudomonadota; class Alphaproteobacteria; order Rhizobiales; family Aestuariivirgaceae; genus Thermopetrobacter. The sequence continues at coordinate 9,665 of JAJRRY010000061.1, read as the reverse complement.
TCATGGCCGGCGAATCATCTGTCACCTTGACGACAATGGCACCGTGGGGCTCATTCAGGCCGAGGCTCTCGGCAATATCCTTGGTGACCTGCTGGATCTGCACACCCAGCCAGCCACGTGTCACCTGCCCCTTGGTCTTGAGATCCATCACGATCTCCTTGGCGACCGACGCCGGAATGGCGAAGCCGATGCCCACGGATCCGCCGGTCGGCGAGAAAATTGCCGTATTCACGCCTACGACCTTCCCCTTGAGATTGAAGGCCGGACCGCCGGAATTGCCCTTGTTGATAGGTGCATCGATCTGCAGAAAATCGTCGTACGGGCCAGCGCCGATTTGGCGGCCCTTTGCGGAGATGATACCCGTCGTCACAGTTCCGCCAAAACCGAACGGATTACCCACCGCGATCACCCAGTCACCAACACGCGGATCCTTCTCGGCAAACTCCACATACGGGAATTTCCGTCCCTTTGCGTCAGTCACCTTGAGAAGAGCCAGGTCGGTCTTCTTGTCGGTGCCGATGACTTTTGCCTTGTAGACCTTGCCGTCGTTGGTCTTGATCTTCACCACGTCAGCACCCTTCACGACGTGGTTGTTGGTAACGATATAACCGTCCGACGAGATGAAGAAACCGGAGCCTACCGCCCTGCCATGATGGAAGGGACGGAACTTCTTGGGAAAGCCGAAACCGAAGCGATCTCCCGGAAGCTTCTTCTCGAAAAACTCGCGAAACTCCGGCGGCAGCTTGTCGAGGCCGGGGAGCTTTCGCATCATTTTGGAGGAATCCTTGCCGGATGCCGGCATGAATTCCACTTCTACCGACACCACTGCCGGCATCACCTTTTCCACCAGATCGGCAAAGCCCTGGGCCGGGGCCAGCGTGGCCGCCTCCGCCTTCACAGGGAGAGCGCCGAAGGTTGGCAGCGCGCCCGTAAGCGCCGTGGCCGACAGCGCACCAGCAATGGCCAGTGCCATCAGCGAGCGTTTCGTACGGCCCTTGCTGCGAACGGTTCTGTTGCTCATGAGGGGTCTCCTTGAAAACTCTCGGGGGGATCTTGTCATCCTGCAGGCGAAGTATCTTCGCCCGCGTCCGAAATGAGAGATAGGAGATGGCCGCTTACGAAACCATGTCTGGCCTATTAAATCCCCGTAATACGCGAATATCTCTCCTATTTTTCAGATTCGAGCAGCTCCTGCAGGCGTTTGCGTTCCTCTTCGGAAAGATCCGCTTCCACCTTTTTTGCCGCCGGAGCTGCAACCACTTTCCGTCGGGCACGCCAGAGCGCATAGGCGCCAATCAGCAGAACCAGAAAGGGCCCGATCCACAGGACCAGCGTATGAAGAGCGAAGCGGGGCTTCAGGAGCACATATTCTCCGTAGCGGTCGACGAGGTACTGCACCGCCTCTTCATCCGTATCGCCGGCCTTCAGGCGCTCCCGAAGCAGAATGCGGAGATCCTTGGCCAGATCGGCATTCGATTCGTCGATGCTCTCATTTTGGCAAACCAGACAGCGGAGATTCTTGGACAGTTCGCGGGCGCGTGCCTCGAGCTTCGGATCATCCAGTATCTCCGACGGTTCCACGGCGCGCACGCTCTCCTGCGAGAAAAGCCCGAATGCCATGATCACCAGAAGAATAGACAGGAATTTGCGCATGGCCTTCTCCTCCCTGTCATTCCGCCGGCTGAGCCGCAAGGCGATCGCGGGCCGTCTTCGGCACACCGACGCGGAAACGGCGATCCATCAGCGAGACGAAGCCGCCAAGGAACATCAGGAGACCGCCCAGCCACATCAACCAGATGAATGGGTGGAAATAGATGCGCACAACGCGCCCCCGGTTGTCTTGGTCACCAATTGCCACGTAGAGATCGCCGCTGAAGAAGTGCAACAGCCCGACCTCCGTGGTCGGCATGCCGCGACGGGCCACAAAAGTCCGCTTCTCGGAATAGAGCGTGGCGATCTTCCTGCCATTTTCCAGAACATCGAAATGCGCCTGTTCGGCAACGTAGTCAGGCCCGGTATCCTGACGCTCGTCGAGGAACTTCACTTCGTATCCGGCAATCTGCACGGCCTCGCCCGGCTTGAGTGAGGTAATGACCTCTTCCTTCCAGGTGGAAGAGACGACAATGCCAAGCATCACGAAGCCCATGCCTGCATGCGCAAGCGTCATGCCAAGAGCCTGACCGGGCATGTTCCACAGTCGGCGCAGGGAGGTGCCGAGCGGACAGCGGAACAGCTTGATCCGCTGGGCCATCTCTTCCAGGGATCCAGCGATGATCCAGATGCCGATGGCAATACCCAGAGCCGCGAGAATGGACCCCTTGGCCATGACAATGATCAGCGGCACGACAACCACGGAGACAGCTGCCGCCACCCACAGGCGTTTCAGGGCAACCATGAGATCCGCCCGTTTCCAGGAAAGCATCGGCCCCACGGGAATGAGTACCAGGAGCGGGATCATCAGGATGCCAAAGGTGAAGTTGAAATAGGGCGCGCCGACAGTGATTTTACCGCCTCCGGTCACAGCTTCGTAGACAAGCGGAAACAGGGTGCCAATGAATACTGCTGCCGCAGCCGCGGACATCAGCAGGTTGTTGACCACCAGCGCACCCTCGCGGGACACCGGCGCAAACAGGCCGCCGGTCTTCAGGCTTCCGGCACGTGCAGCATAGAGCAGGAACGAGCCGCCGATGAAGAACAGCAGGATCATCAGGATGAAGACACCGCGCTCGGGATCGACTGCAAAGGCGTGCACGGAAGACAGAACGCCGGAGCGCACGAGGAAGGTGCCGATCAGAGAAAGCGAGAAAGCAATTATGGCAAGCAGGATGGTCCAGATTTTCAGCGCATTGCGCTTTTCCACGACGATCGCGGAATGCAACAGCGCAACACCTGCCAACCACGGCATGAGAGAGGCATTCTCGACCGGATCCCAGAACCACCAGCCGCCCCAGCCCAGCTCATAGTAGGCCCACCAGGACCCCAGCGCGATTCCCGCTGTCAGGAACATCCATGCAGCCAGGGTCCAAGGACGGACCCAGCGGGCCCAGGCGGCATCCACCTTGCCCTCCATCAGCGCCGCGAGAGCAAAGGAGAAGGCGACGGAAAAACCCACATAGCCAGCATAGAGAAGTGGCGGATGGAACGCGAGTGCGGGATCCTGAAGAAGTGGGTTGATGCCCCTGCCCTGCATGGGCACCCGGTCGGGAGGAATGCGTTCGAAAGGATTGGAAACCGTAGTGATGTAGAGCAGGAAGGCGACGGAAATGGAACCCTGTACACCCAGAACACGCGCCTTCAGCGATTGCGGCAGGTTGCCGGAAAAAATTGCGATGGCCATCCCGAACAGGGCAAGGATGAGCACCCACAGCAGCATGGAGCCCTCGTGATTGCTCCACACACCGGTGATCTTGTAGAGCAACGGCTTGGCCGTATGGGAATTGGCCCACACATTGACCACCGAAAAATCAGAGGTGAGATAGGCCCAAGTCAGTGCCGCGAAGGCGATCATGACGAGGACGAACTGAACTGCTGCTGCCGGAGCCGCCACGTTCATCAGGCGCGAGGATCCACGCATTGCCCCGTAGAGGGGAACCACGGTCTGGTACACGGCAACGGCAAAGGCCAGAACGAGGGCAAAATGGCCGAGTTCGACGATCATTGTGTCATCTCCTTCTGCTGCGCCCCGTCATCTGCATGCTGCCAGTACCCCTTCTTCTTCAGGGCATCCGCAACCTCGCGTGGCATGTAGTTCTCGTCATGCTTTGCGAGCACCGTATCAGCCCGGAATGTACCGTCCGGATTGAGAACACCTTCGGCCACCACACCCTGCCCTTCCCTGAACAGGTCTGGCAGAACCCCCTTGAAGGTGACCTTCATCACCTTGTCCGTGTCGGTGATCGCGAAGTGGATCACACCGCCATCACCCTTGATGATCGACCCTTTCTCCACGAGACCGCCAAGCCTCAGACGTGTTCCCGGCTGAATATGCTTCTCCACCACTTCCGAAGGCGTGTAGAAAAAGACGATCGTGTCGCGCAGGGCGTACAGGATGAGCCCCACAGCCACACCCAGAAAGGCCAGAGCGGAGATGATCAGAACCGTGCGCTGTTGCTTGCGGGTCATGGCCTTTTCTCCTTCATTCGTCTGCCCTTGCCAGTCGATCTCATGCTCTCTGGCCAAGCGGCTTCCAATCAAGCTATAATGACAGCTTTTTCGCCAGACGGTCTATGGCGTCCAGAGCCTGAGCGTTACCGGCCAGAGCCTTGCGAGCCCTCTCCAGCGCCGATTTCGCCTTGTCTTTCTCGCCAAGCACGCTCCAGGCGCGGATCAGGCGCAGCCAGCCACCGGGATTATCCGGATCGTCCTGAAGCTTCTGCTCCAGCCCCTCAACCATGTTGCGGATCATCTGCTGACGATCTTCCGGCGACATGTTCGCCATGCGCTGCATGCGTTCGCGCACCTGCTCCGCACTGGGCCCGCCATTTTCCCGTATCTTCGCAGAACCACCCGCAGGAGCGGCCTGCGCAACAACCTTCAGCCCCTGCCTGCGCGCGGCATCATCCAGCGCAGAGAGAGCATCCGCCTTGCCGGCAAAGACCTTGCGCGCCTTCTCGTACGCCTGCTGGGCTCGATCCTTTTCCCCGAGAACCCCGCGGGCGCGAATCAGACGCAGCCAGCCATCGAGATTGCCCGGATCATCCTGAAGCTTCTGCTCCAGTCCCTCAACCATGTTGCGGATCATCTGCTGGCGTTCTTCCGGCGACATGTTCGCCATGCGCTTCATGCGCTCGCGCACCTGCTCCGCGCTGGGACCTCCCGCCTGTGCAGCCGGCCCGCCGACACCCCCCCCCATCATCGCTGCGGGAGGCTGCTCCCGACCCTCGAGCTGAGCAATCTGACGCTCAATGAGCGGGCGCCCGGCAAAATCGGCCGGCAAATCCTTCAACAGCCCCTTCAGGTCTGCCAAAGCCTCATCCCTGTTGCCATCCTGCAGCTTGGCCTGAGCAAGGAAGTACCGACTCATGGGGTTGTTCGGCGCCAGCTTCAGGGCCTTCTCGAAAGCCTGTCTCGCCTCGGATACGACACGGCCACGGTTCGCATAGACCAGCGCCTCGCCAAGGGAATTGTAGAGATCCGGATCCGGCTTGTCGTTCAGACGAATGGCGTTCTTCCAGGCATTCACTGCCTTGTCGTACTTGCCCATGCGGGCATAGACCGGCGCCAGTACCAGCCAACCCTGTATGTCGTCCGGCTTCTTCGCCAGTCGATCCTCCACACGCTTGACCAGCGCATTGATATCGTTGTGCTCGGCTGCAAGCCGCATCCGCTCGGCGACAGGCATGTCGGGCATGCCGGGACGCCCCTTCTCCAGATAGAGACCGAAGGCCAGGGCCGGCACCAGAATCAGGGCAGCGCCCAAGGCGACTGCCTTTTCCTTGCCCCCCTCCTTCGCCTGGAGTTCCTTTTCAGCCTTCTCGCGTGCAGCATCCGCCGCCAGAATACGCCTTGCGATCTCGTTGCGTGCTGCTTCCGCCTCCGCCCCGGTAATCAACCCGGAAGCCTCATCCTCTTCCAGCTCGCGCAACTGATCCTTGTAAATGGCGAGATCGTATTCCGCGCGAGCGAGCGCCTTGCGCGGACGGCGCAGGAAGGGAACGATCAGGGCCACAAGAACCGCCACCAGTAGAATGGCGCTCCAGATCCAGAACAAACTGCTATCCGTCATTCCGTTTTTCCGCGCCCCGTGCTTTGCGTTTTCCGATTTTTCCCGGCCACCCGGCGACCCTTTTCCGAGGTCATTTCCAGATGGTCAAGAAACCTATTTCATTCCCCCAACCTCCGCAATGGCCTAGCGCATTACTCTTCGTTCATGAAAGTCTCTGCCGGATCACAAAAAAAAAAGGAGCGGATCCCTGCCGGGACCCGCTCCACTGACCAGGCGTACCGCCCGCGACCGGGGGCAATATGCAGGCTTCCGCCCGATCAAACCGACAATTCTTTCTGGCTGACAGCCCCCTTCGCCAAATCAGCTCTGCCCCTTGCTATGTACGTTTATCTATAATCCCTCGCTTTCGGAATCAATGACTTTTGTCAGCGTTACAACCTTTTTCCAAATCAGGCGTGCTTCCCCAACGCCATTTTCGCGTTCGTCATCCTTTCAATGTCAACCTTGCCTCAACCTTTTCCTCGGGTTCGAAAAGGCGGCCGGCAGACGCAGCACGGCTTTCAATCCTCCCAGATCGGAGCGCCCCAGCATCACCTCTCCATGGTACATGGACGCCGTTTCGTGGACGATGGACAGCCCGAGACCCGAACCGGGCTTGGTCTCATCCAATCTCTGCCCTCTGCGCAAGGCCTTCTCGTGATCTTCTTCCGGCAGGCCCGGGCCATCGTCCTCCACCGAGAGGACAACCCATTGGCGTTGATGCCGTTTCTTCCTCTCCACCCTGCAATTCACGCGGATACGCTTCCGGGCATACTTGAATGCATTATCAAGCAGATTACCCACCATCTCCTCCAGATCCTGCTTCTCACCCCGGAAGCGAACGTCTTCTGCACAATCGATCTCCACTTCCATGCCGCTGTCTCGGTGAATACGTTTTAGTGTCCGCACGATCGCCTCCACCACCTCCTTCACCTCCGTGACGGAGCCGAAACCCGTGGCGTGTGCGGCCCGACGGGCGCGATCAAGATAGATATCCACTTGGTCCCGCATGATCTGCGCCTGCTGCAGTACCTTCTCCGCAAGTCCGCCTTTTCCGGTGCGCGCCTCGTTCGTCAGGACGCTGAGGGGGGTCTTCAGGGCGTGAGCCAGATTGCCCACCTGAGTGCGCGCCCGTTCGACCACTTCTCTGTTGGCCCGGATGAGCAGGTTCAGCTCCTGTGCCACGGGCTCGATCTCCGCGGGATATCCGCCATCCAGTCGCTCACGCTTGCCCTCCCGGATCTCCGCCAGTTCGTCATGCAGCATTCCCAGTGGGCGCAGGCCGTATCTGACCTGCACGAAGAGCGCCAGCACGAGAGCGAATCCCAGCAACAGCAGAATGAGTACCAGCGCCCGGGTGAAAGCCGACATCTCGGCCCTCAGCTCGTCGAAATTTCCAGCCACCAGAATGGAATAGCGGTTCCTGTTGCCAAAAAGAGTGTACTCCTGCTGCAGTGCCCGCAAGCGAACACCCTCCGGCCCGCGCATGTAGAAATGCGCAACTCCGTTTTCGTCACGATGCATCCGGACATTTCGGGGAATCTTCAGCTCGATGTCGAGCAGCGATTGCGAGGACAGTCCTTCACCGTCCCCGTCCACCGGCACCACACGCCAGTACCAGCCCGAAACGGGGAGCTGAAACCGGGGGTCCGCCAGTTGCCCGCGCATGTAGGGACGCCCGTTTTCGTCAACCTCCAGATTGGCCAGCAGGCCGTTCATTACGGCCTCGAGACGGGCGTCGAAGTTCCGTTCCACAGTCACCTTGAACAGATAGAACAGCAGCCCTCCCGCCAGCAGCAGCAGGACCATCGCAACGATCACGGCCGACAGGACGAGTCTGGCAGCCAGCGAATTTCTGGTGAATCCCGTTTTCACGTGGCTCCTGTCCGCCTTGTGCCTTCCGGCGGCACCTCAGCCTTTGCCCCTGCTGCGCGCCGTCTTCCCGTCGTCTCCTTCCGGCTCACCGATGTAGTAGCCGAGCCCGCGGACGGTATGCAGCATGTCCTTGCCGATCTTCTTACGGAGTCGGCCTATGAAGACCTCGATCGTGTTGGAGTCCCTGTCGAAATCCTGATCGTACAGATGTTCGATCAGTTCAGTCCGGGAAATGACCTTCCCTTTGTGGTGCATGAGGTAGGCCAGCAACCGGTATTCCAGGGAAGTCAGCTTTACCGGCATGCCGTTCAGCGACACGCGCGCTGCCCGCGTGTCCAGCACGAGCGGACCGCACGTGATCTCCGAGGACGCATGTCCCGACGCCCGTCGCAGAAGGGCCCGGATCCGGGCAAGTACTTCTTCCATGTGGAACGGCTTGGCGACATAATCGTCGGCGCCAGCGTCGAACCCCGCCACCTTGTCACTCCAGCGATCCCGGGCGGTGAGTATGAGGACCGGCATGTCCCGGCCGTCGCGCCGCCACTTCTCCAGCACCGTGACGCCATCCATGACGGGAAGCCCCAAGTCCAGAATCACCGCATCATAGGGTTCCGTATCGCCCAGATAATGCCCCTCCTCACCGTCCATGGCCGAGTCCACGGCGTAGCCGGCATCCTTGAGGGCTTCAACGAGCTGGCGATTCAGATCCGGATCGTCCTCGACCACAAGCAGGCGCATGCGAGCCTCATCCGTACGGTGTTTCCCGAATTATTTCAGCACACGGCCACTCAGGGCGTCAACAAGTACACGGTGAATGCGCGATCCCGTCTTCAGCTTGACCGCGTAGACAGGTGGAGCACCCGGCAGGAGCTCCACACCCAGTCCCATGCTTCCCGGAGAAACGCGCAATGCCTTGCGCAGCGCCTGTGAAGGCGAAATGCGCCGTCCGTCACGCCCCACCCCATCACGTGGCACCCTGCGCGGAGGTCTGAAAGCCGGAGGTGGCTTCCTTCTGGGAATGAGGCGCGGCCGGCGTGGATACGGAGTCTGATAGAACTGGACCGGCGCCACTCCGGGCCGAGCACGGTATTGACCGCCAGGCACGGGAAGGACCGCGCGCTCCACCTCCGGAACGCCCGTTACGGCTTCTCTGTCCATGAACCGCAGGCCAGCCTCCGCAGGTGTCGCGAAGGCCGCCAGCAGCATGCCCAGCAGCCCCATTATGCTCGAATGCCAGTTCATGGGTTTTCTTCCATCATGCCGGCATTCTATTGTTCCGTGCCTGAACCTGACATGAATGTTTCCGCCACAATTACCCACTCCGGATCATCACGGCTGCTCTCTGAATCAGCGTTTCCGGCGCCGTCTGTCGTAATCCCTTTTCTCCGCAAGTCCCAGTCGCACCATCTCCTCGTTCACGTTGACACCGTCAACCCATATGATCGCCAGATAACGCCCATACTTTCCCTTCCGGTCGCGAATCGTCTGGACAATGAACTCTCGTCCCGCCAGCCGCTCACGCAACCAGTCACGGCTTTTCCGCCCCTCGACCTTTTCCGGCCCTCGCATTTCCGGAGCATCGATACCATGAAGCCTCAGGGTAAGCTCTCCAAAGTCGATGTTGAAACCCAGGTCTATGGTAACGGTGACAGTGTCTCCGTCATAAACATCTTCCGGCCTTTCAATTCGACATCGGTAAACGTATGCAGGCGCTGTGACGCTCATGGTCTCTTCCCCCGGTTCATGAGCAGCTGGTCGATCTTGGCTTCGATCCGACGCTGCAACTCCTCAATTCGATCCAGCCGTCCGGTGACGGCAAGCTGCCTTTCCTCGAGCCTGGCCAGGCGGGACGCATAACCCGTCATCTCGGAAATGCGTCCCTGGATTCCATCAACTCTCGCAGAGAGAGTAGCTGCCCACCATACTATACCAAGGGTTTGCGTCACGATGGCGATGATCAAGGCCACGGACACCCGCTTGTCGAGATGCCAATCCCGACCAGTCCCCCTATCTTCCATCATCCTCGGGCTTTTTCCACGCTACCTACCGGCCCCGTGGTGATCGTCCGCAGCCAGGCGATGGCCAG
>JAJRRY010000060.1 GCA_024279095.1 Alphaproteobacteria bacterium | reverse complement strand
CCACGGCAGGTGCGAGGCTCCGGTGCGCATCTCGGCGCTCTGCCAGTCGTCCGGGACGTCCGTCCGGCGGTCGCGCAGCGTGGCGGAGGTCACCACCACCGTGTCCGCCACGCCCAGCACGCATTCGGCCAGCGGAACCGTCGGATCCACCCAGTGGGAATGCAGACCGGTGTCGAATTCCTGCCCGTGGGCGTACTGGATGGAAAACCATTCGACGAACCGGTCGTCCTGCACGTCCTCCTCGGCCTCGGCCATCAGGCGGCGCAGCATGGCGCGCCAGCCGCCAAGCATCAGTTCGCCGCGCCGCCGCAATGATCGGGCCAGGGATTCCAGCCGGTTGCGTTCCGTACTCGTGAGATCTTTCGCGTCCTCGTGCAGACGGCGCAGCAGGGCCGCCGCCAGCCGGCCCATGGCGCCCCGCAGCTCTCCCAGTTCGGCCTCCAGCCGCTCCGCCGCCTCCACGAGAGCCGGATCGAGGGGATGGCAATCCGCCTCGATTTCCGTGCCGGCCCGGTTTGCAGGCGCCCTCGCCAGCACGTGCGACCGCGCCAGATGCAGAAACACCTCCGCCGCGCCCTGCGGCGTCCCTTCCGCGATCCGCCGGCGCCATCCTGCGGCCGGCAGGCGCGTGGCGGCCAGCTCCACCGCCTTCAGCAGGGCACTACCGTCGCGGATGTCCTCAACGAGATCGTTCAGCCGCTCGCGCAGGGCCCGTCCGCGCTGCCGCCGGTCCTCTGGTCCGCGGATCCAGCGGCGCAGCTCCGCCATCTCCATGCCGGTGAGATGGCCTGAGAAGGAGGAATCCGCCGCCTCGAACAGGTGGTGCCCCTCGTCGAAGACGATGCGTGTGAATTCGGTTTCGCCGCTCCCGCCCCGTCCGCTCTTCTCGCCCAGCATCAGATCGGCCGCCGCCTGCGTGAGCACCACGGCATGGTTGGCGATCACGATGTCGGCCCGCTGGCTGCGCACCCGCGCCTTTTCGATGAAGCATTTCCGGAAATGCGGGCAGGCGGCATAGGAGCATTCGCCGCGCCGGTCCGTCAGGCCCAGAGACATGGGTGTCAGCTGGGCTGCGCCGGAGTGGCCGTCCACCAGCAGACCCATCAGCCAGGCGGGAAAGTCGCCGCCCACCATGTCGCCGTCGGACGATGCCAGCGCCCAGCGTGCGATCAGGGCGGCCAGTGCCGCGCCGCGCGGCGTGCTGGCGGAAAATGCGGCGAAGCGTTCCTGCGCATTGAGCAGGCACATGTAGTTCTCCCGTCCCTTGCGCACTGCCACCCGGCGGCGGTGCCGGTCCGGATCGGGCCAGATGCGCCGCGTCTCTTCCTTCAGCTGCCTTTGCAGGTTCTTCGTGTAGGTGGAAATCCACACCGCCCCCGCATTGCGCCGCGCCCAGATTGCCGCCGGTGCCAGATAGCCCAGCGTCTTGCCCAGCCCCGTCCCGGCTTCCGCCAGCAGCACGGTGTTCTCCGTCTCCGAGGGGCGCGGAGCAAAGGCGCGGGCCACTTCCGCGGCATAGCGCATCTGCGCCTCCCGCTTTTCGCGGTTCGGCCCCAGAATGTGCAGCAGCTCGGCGCGGGCTTCATCGGTGCCCACCGGCTGTGAACCCGGCGGCGGTTGCGGTCCTGCTTCCTCCCATTCCGGCAGGTGTTCCCAGACCTCCAGCCCCGTCCGCTGGTAGCCGGAAGGGGTCAGCCCGTGTCCCGCTTCCAGCGCCTTCAGGATCAGACCGGCCCACGGCCAGCGCGAGCCCTGCAGGAAAACCGCCAGCTCCAGGGCCTGTTGCGGCGCATGCAGTTCGGGCGATGCGGCACGGGCCAGCAGGGCTGCGGCCAGTCTGCGCAGGTCGTCCGGTTCGGTATCGGAGATTTCCAGGCCCAGCACCGCCCCCATGGCGGAGGGCAGGGGAGGAGCGCCCGTTGCCGGCAGGACGAAGGCGAACAGTGCCGCCACATCGAGATTCCGCACCAGCGGAGCTTCGCCCGGCCCCCGCCGTCCGGCCATCAGGGCGAGGCGGCCGCCCAGCAGGATGGCATGGCAGAGAAGGTGCGGCCGCTCTCCCAGACGCAGCAGGGCGCTGCGGGCATCCGTGGCGGAAACGCTGCCGTCTTCGGATATGCGGACCTCGCGCCCTGCGGCCGCCATGGCGGGCACGGCGGAAAGTGCCTCGCGGTATGTTCGCAGGGGTTCCGGCGAATCTTCGATGCTGCCCATCGCTTCACCATAACAGCGGCCCGGCGGCGCGCAAGCGCGCATCATGCTTGATCTTTGGCTCCGCCCCTCCTAGAGCTTTGCAGCAGGACCGTGCACGAGAATTTCCGAGGTTCCGAGAACACATGACCAGCAAGGTTGATCCCGAGGTCCGCCACGAGGCGGAGAATTCCAAGGCCTGGCCGTTCCAGGAGGCCCGCCGCATCCTCCAGCGTCTGGAGCGGCAGAAGGACCGCGACCCGGACCGTCCCGTCCTGTTCGAGACGGGATACGGCCCGTCGGGCCTGCCACATATCGGCACTTTCGGGGAGGTGGCGCGCACCCAGATGGTGCGTCATGCGCTGGAGACGCTGGCCGACGTGAAGACGAGGCTGATCTGCTTCTCCGACGACATGGACGCCCTGCGCAAGGTGCCGGACAACGTGCCCAATCCGGAGCTGCTGGAGGCCAACCTCGGCAAGCCGTTGACGCAGGTGCCCGATCCCTTCGGTACCCACGAGAGCTTCGGGGCACACAACAATGCCCGTTTGCGCGCCTTTCTGGACCGTTTCGGCTTCGAATACGACTTTGCCTCTTCTACCGAATACTACACCTCCGGCCGGTTCGACGCCGCTCTTCTGCGCATGCTGGAGAAGTTCGACGAGGTAATGGCCATCATGCTGCCCACCCTGCGGGAGGAACGCCGGAAGACCTATTCGCCGTTTCTGCCCATTCATCCGGAGACCGGCATCGTCATGCAGGTTCCGGTGGAAGAGGTGAATCTCGATGCCGGCACCATCGTCTGGCGCGATCCGGAGACCGGAAAGGCCTACGAGACCCCGGTCACCGGAGGCCGCTGCAAGCTTCAGTGGAAGCCGGACTGGGCCATGCGCTGGTATGCGCTGGGTGTCGATTATGAAATGGCCGGCAAGGATCTCATCGATTCTGTGAAGGTGGGGCAGAAGATCTGCCGGCTTCTTGGTGGCATGCCGCCGGAAAATTTCATTTACGAACTGTTTCTCGATGAAAAGGGGCAGAAGATCTCGAAGTCGAAGGGCAACGGCCTGACCATCGAGGAATGGCTGCGTTACGGAACCTCGGAATCCCTGCAGCTTTTCATGTTCAACAAGCCTAAGGCGGCGAAGAGATTGTATTTCGACGTCATCCCGCAGAACGTGGACGACTATTATTCTCACCTGCGCAAGTATCCGGAACAGGACATCAAGCAGAAACTGGCCAATCCCGTCTGGCACATCCACCGCGGCACCCCGCCAAAAGTGGACATGCCCATCACCTTCGCCCTGCTGCTCAATCTCGTTTCCGCCTCCCATTCGGAGGACAAGGAGATCCTGTGGGGCTTCATTCGCCGCTATGCGCCGGGCACTTCGCCGCAGACCCATCCGGAGGTCGATCGTCTGGTGGAGTTTGCCATCAACTACTACGAGGACTTCGTGAAGCCTTCCAGGAAGTTCCGGGCGCCCACGGAAGAGGAGCGCGCGGCTCTGGAGGATCTGGAGGTGCGGCTGGGAAAGCTGTCGGCGGATGCCGATGCGGAAGCCATCCAGAACGTGGTCTACGACGTGGGCAAGACGCACGGCTTCGAACCGCTGCGCAACTGGTTCCGGGCGCTCTACGAGGTGCTGCTCGGCCAGCCGCAGGGGCCGCGCTTCGGATCCTTCGTGGCACTCTACGGCATCGACGAAACGCGCCGCATGATCCGCGATGCACTGGAGGGCCGTCAGGGCTGACCCTTGTTTTCGGTCCTCACGGTCCCCAAGTCTGTTCCGGAAACCGCATGAAAGGGGGCTGAATCCATGGCCGAAAGTCTCAAGGACCGCATGAAGCGCCGCATCGAGGAATGGCAGGCCCGCCGCGCCAGTCGCAGGGCCGGGGCACAGGCCATGGGCCGCGGCCTGGGTGCGCGCCTGCGGGCTTTGTGGACCGTGCTCACCGGCTGGCTGCTGCGCCCGTTCCGTTTCCTTGCGGATTTCTTCCGCAGGCGCTCGCTGATCATCCGCATCGTCATCATCCTGCTGATCGCCCCCTCCGTGGCATCATGGATCTGGCTGGCCTGGCATGCGGCATGGATCCGCGATTTCAATCCGGAATACGCCGCGCCGCTGATCGAGAACAACCGCCTGAAGCCGGTGCAGCCCGCCGCGGCGGACGGAGCGCAAGGCGAGGAGAAGACCTGCGGCCGTTCCGCCATCGTGGCGGTGGCCGCCGATCTGGTGGACTTCAACATCAACCGCAACAGGTGGCTTTCCTCGTCACCGGTCTACAAGGCCGGGCTCTTCGGCATTCCGTGGAGCTACACGCCCTTCTTCGACAACAAGGCCGCCTTCCAGCGCGGCGTGATGCAGGCGGTCAACATCACCACCATCGAGCTGGCCGACACGCTGGGCCGGGTGCGCGGCACCTCGCGGCGCGATGCCGACCTCAACGCCGCCCGCGCGGCGGTGCAGGTGGACCCGTATCGCTGGGTGTTCAATCCCTTCGACGCCCGCCTGCCCTTCGGCCCGACCACGCCGGCCACCGCCGACTACAAGCGGGCCGTCAAGTTGCTGAAGCGTTTCAACGACCGGCTGGAGAAATGCGATGCGGTGTTCGACGCCCGCGCCGACAACCTGCTGCAGTTTCTCGACCGGGTGGCCAAGGACATCGGCTCCACCACCGCCCGCCTGCGGGATCGCGCCGAGGCCTCCAACGCCGGCTGGTTCGACTTCCGGGCCGATGACACCTTCTGGTACACCCTGGGCCAGCTCTACGGATATTACGGTATCCTGAACGCCGCCCGGGCGGACTTTTCCGGCGTCGTCTCCGCACGCAACGTCGGCGACATCTGGGACAACATGCATGATCACCTGAAGACGGCCATCGGGCTGGATCCATGGATCGTCTCCAACGGATCGGAAGACGGCCTGCTGTTTCCCTCCCACCTGACTGCCATAGGCTTCTACGCCCTCAGGGCGCGGGCCAATCTGGTGGAGATCCGGGCCGTGCTGGACCGGTGAGGGCGCGGGCGCGGCTTATCAAACGACGGGGCCGAAATAGCCCGTCCAGATCAGCCAGAACAGCACGCCGGCCAGCAGAAAGCGGTATATGACGAAGGGCACAAGCCCCACCTTCGTGATGACCCGCATCAGAAAGGCGATGGCCCCCAGCGCCACCAGAAAGGTAAGCGCACCGGTAAGAACGGCGTCGAAAGAGATCGACTCGCCGCTGGCCATGGCGTCTCCCAGCACCAGCACACCGGCACCGGCGATGGCGGGAATGCCGACGAGGAAGGAGAAGCGTGCCGCCTCGTGCCGGGTGAGGTTGAGGAACCGTCCGGCGGCCATGGTGATTCCGGAGCGCGAGGTGCCCGGAATGATGGCCACCGCCTGCGCCATGCCGATGATCAGGGCGGACTTCAGATCCATGTCCTCCACGCTGCGGCGCTGGCGGGAGAAGCGGTCGGCCACGTACATCACGATGCCGAACAGGATGGCGTTGACGGCGACGATGGTGGGCCCGCGCACCGCCTCCTGCAGGCCCGTCTTCTTCACGATCAGGCCGAAGATCACCGCCGGTATGGTGGCGAGCACGATGTAGAGGGCCAGCTTCGCCCGCGCCGTCATGCGGCCGCGCAGCAGCTCCAGTCCGCCGAAGAACAGCTGCACCACGTCGCGCCAGAAATAGACGAT
>JAJRRY010000059.1 GCA_024279095.1 Alphaproteobacteria bacterium | reverse complement strand
TCTCGAAGGAAGAGATCAGTGTCGCCCCGGTGTTCTCGCAGATCTTCTTCGCATCGCCCATGTGATCCGCATGACCATGCGTCACGATCACATGCGTTACCCCCTCCGCAGCTTCTTCGACACTGCCCTCCCAGGACGGATTTTCCGAGAGATAGGGATCGACGAGCATGACGGAATTCCCGGTCTCCATGCGGAAGGCCGAATGCCCGAACCACGTGAGTTTCATCGTTGCTCCCTCCTGAACGTGTATTGCTCCTTTCGAGTATATCCGACTTCCATTGCGGCCTTTCAATGTCTAAAGCTGCACGCATGAGCACGGAAAGCACGATACTGACACCGGAAGAGCTGGCTGCGCGCCTGCAGCCCGGTCAGCGCCTCATGGGGCTTGATCTTGGCGAGAAGACCATCGGCATCGCCCTGTCCGACGGCCTGCGCATGACCGCGACGCCGGTCGAGACGCTGCGTCGGAAGAAGTTCACGCCGGACGCCCGGCACATCATAGACATGGCGGAGCGGGAAAACGTTGCGGCTTTCGTGATCGGCCTGCCGGTCAACATGGACGGCTCCATGGGGCCGCGCGTGCAATCCACGAAGGCCTTCGCCCGCAATCTTGCCCGCATGACGGACATACCCGTCGTACTGTGGGACGAGCGCCTCTCCACGGCGGCGGTGGAACGCACCCTGCTCGAGGCGGACATGTCTCGCGCAAAACGGGCGCAGGTCGTGGACAAGCTGGCCGCCGCTTGGATCCTTCAGGGGCTTCTGGACCGGCTTTCCGCCATGGATTGACCCTTGCCGCTCTCACGCCGGCATGCATGATGGCGGACATGACCGTTCCATGGATTTCCGGACCAGCCAGGCCCCTGCGACGAAAACGGCCGCTCTGCCGCCGGCACACCTGACCCGGGCCGGCCACCGTGCCTGCATGGCATCCTCCGGCTCTCCCGCATCTCTCAGGCTCACGGAACGGACAGACGAAACATGCTTGCCGCCTTTCTCTCCCTGATTCCCATATTCCTGCTCATTCTGCTGGGCTTTGTCCTGCGCAAGGGCGGTTTCGTCCCCATGGAGCAATGGCGTGGCGTGGAGCAGATCTGCTACTGGCTGCTGTTCCCCGCCCTTCTGATCCTTTCCCTTGTGCGAGCGGAGCTCTCCATCGGCGCCCTGAAGGGCTACGTCCATGGTCTGTTCGCCATGATCGTCACCATGACCTCCCTCATGTGGCTTCTCCGCGTGCCATTGCGCAACTGGCTGGACATGCGGGGGCCGACCTACAGTTCGCTGTTCCAGACCGTCACCCGCTGGAACGGCTTCATCGCCATGGCCATCATCGACAAGCTCTATGGCGAGCCGGGGGTGACCATTCTCGCCATCGCCTTTGCCGTGATGATCCCCTACCTCAACGTGGTGAACATTCTCGTGCTGGCCACATATGCCGATAAGACGCGGGCCACGCCGCGCATGATCATGCTGGCCATGGTGAAGAACCCGCTCATCCTCGCCGTGCTGACCGGACTGGCCGTCAATCTTCTGCACATTCCCCTGCCCTCACCCCTCATGACTACGCTCGAGCTTCTGGGCCGTGGTGCGCTCGGCATGACCCTGCTGGCACTTGGCGCAGGGCTGCAATGGCGGGCCGTGAAGGCGGCGGGCCCGGAAATCGGCCTGTCCATAGGCCTGCGTCTGGTGGGCATGCCGGCGGTCGCGTTGGGCAGCGGCCTGCTGTTCGGCGTAACAGGCACGCCTCTCGTCATCATGATCATTGCCGCAGCCGTGCCCACCGCCGTGAACGGCTACGTTCTGGCCCGGGCCATGGGCGGCGATGCCGAGTACTACGCAGCCGCCGCCACCGCACAGGTCATGCTGTCCTTCGTCACACTGCCGGTCATCATCTGGCTGGCCATACGCATTGCCGGGTGATGCGGCGTTGAAAACCGCCGTCGCCGACTTGCTCTGCCGGTCGGGGGCGGCTATGAAACGCCCTGATGACCGAAACGGAAAAAAGCAGCAGGATCCTCACGGGGCGCCATCTTCTTGGCGTGGCAGGCCTTTCCGTTCCGGAGGTCACCGCACTGCTTGATCTGGCGGAGAATTACGTCGGCCTGAACAGACGAGCCGACAAGAAGCTCTCCGTCTTGCGCGGACGCACCCAGATCAATCTGTTCTTCGAACCTTCCACACGCACGCAAAGCTCCTTCGAGCTCGCAGGCAAGCGCCTGGGTGCCGACGTCATGAACATGAGCGTCAAGAGCTCCTCGGTCTCCAAGGGTGAGACGCTGCTCGACACGGCCATGACCCTCAACGCCATGCATCCCGACCTTCTGGTCATTCGGCACCAGCATTCCGGAGCCGCCGAGCTGCTGGCACAGAAGGTGTCGTGCGCCGTCATCAATGCTGGTGACGGACGCCAC
This sequence comes from Alphaproteobacteria bacterium, assembly GCA_024279095.1. Classification (GTDB taxonomy): domain Bacteria; phylum Pseudomonadota; class Alphaproteobacteria; order Rhizobiales; family Aestuariivirgaceae; genus Thermopetrobacter. The sequence goes on along the minus strand of JAJRRY010000059.1, from coordinate 8,623 downwards.
GAACACCCCACCCAGGCCCTGCTGGACGCTCTCACCATTCGCCGCCGCAAGGGTCGGCTGGAAAATCTCATCATTGCCATATGCGGTGACATCCTGCATTCCCGCGTCGCCCGTTCCAACATCATACTGCTGCAGAAGATGGGAGCGCACGTGCGACTCGTCGCTCCTTCCTCTCTCATGCCGCCGGATGCAGCCCGGCTTGTGCCCGAGGTCTTCACGGACATGCACGAGGGCCTGCGCGATGCCGACGTGGTGATGATGCTGCGCCTGCAGATGGAGCGCATGAATGGCGCGTTCATCCCTTCCACGCGGGAGTACTATCGCTTCTACGGACTGGATGAGGAAAAGCTGCGTCTGGCAAGGCCCGATGCGCTGGTCATGCATCCGGGCCCCATGAACCGGGGTGTGGAAATCGCCTCTTCCATTGCCGACGGTCCGCAATCGGTCATCCGCGAACAGGTCGAGATGGGCGTGGCGGTCCGCATGGCCGTTCTGGATGCACTGGCCCGCAATCTCGAAACGGAAGGAGGCGGAGCATGAGCCCGGTGACCGGACTGGCCGGAGACCCCCGCCGCCGCGCCTTCATCAATGCCCGCCTGCTCGACCCGGCGGCGGGGCTGGACGGGCTTGGCGGCGTGCTCATCGAATCCGGACGGATCATCGCTTCCGGGCCTGAAGTGACCGAAGGATCGACACGCGGAGCCGACGAGGTGATCGACTGCGGCGGGCATCTGCTCTTTCCCGGCATCGTGGACATGCGGGTATTCACCGGCGAGCCCGGCAACGAATATCGCGAAACGCTGAAGAGCGCCTCCCGTGCCGCGGCGGCAGGCGGCGTCACCACCATGATCGTCATGCCGGATACCGACCCGGTGGTGGATGAGCCGGCACTCGTCGACTTCCTGCTGCGCCGTGCCCGTGACACGGCAATCGTGCGCATCGCCCCCATGGCAGCGATCACCCGTGGGCTGAGGGGCGAACACATGAGCGAGATCGGCATGCTTCAGGAAGCCGGTGCCGTGGCGCTCACCGACGGGCGGAGGTCCGTCACGTCATCCCGCGTCCTGCGCCGGGCCATGGCCTATGCGCGGGATTTCGACATGCTGGTGGTGCAGCACGTGGAGGATACCGATCTGGCCTGCGGCGGCGTCATGAATGAAGGCGAACTGTCCGCCCGCCTTGGGCTGCCCGGCATTCCGCGACAGGCGGAAGTCATCACCCTGGAGCGCGACATCCGTCTCGTGGAGTTGACGAGGGCCCGCTATCATGCCGCCCAGATTTCCTGCGCCGAATCTCTGGAAGTCATCCGGCGGGCGAAGGAGGCCGGGTTGCCGGTCACCTGCGGCGTCTCCATCAATCACCTGACGCTGAACGAGAACGACATCGGCGCCTACCGCACCTTCTTCAAGGTGTCACCGCCTCTCCGGCGTGAGGAAGACCGTGCCGCACTGGCAGCAGGACTTGCAGAAGGGCTGATCGATGTGGTCGTCTCCAGCCATGATCCGCAGAGTGCCGACACCAAGCGCCTGCCCTTTGCGGAGGCCGAAGCAGGAGCCATCGGGCTGGAAACCCTGTTTTCCGCCGCCCTGTCCCTGCACCATTCCGGAGAAGTCCCGCTGGAGCGACTGATTGCCGCCCTTTCCGTGACCCCCACCCGTCTGCTGGGACTGGAAGGCGGATCCCTCGCTCCCGGCCAACCGGCCGATTTCGCCATTGCCGATCCTGAAACCTCATGGACGGTCAAGCCGGAAAATCTCCATTCCCTCTCCAAGAACACCTGTTTCGAGGACAGGGTTTTCGAGGGCCGTGTCGTGCACACGGTGGTTGCGGGCCGCTCGGTCTTCACATACGATTGAGCCGGGGTCGGGAACGGGGAGAAACGGGATCATGCTGGCCATCGGCACGAATGAAATCGTCTGGGCAGCCGTCGGTTATCTTTCCGGCTCCATCCCTTTCGGTCTGCTGCTGTCGAAGGCCGCCGGGCTCGGAGACGTACGCAAGATCGGTTCCGGCAACATCGGCGCAACGAACGTCCTGCGCACCGGTTCGAAGAAGCTGGCCGCCGCCACGCTGCTGCTGGACATGCTCAAGGGTCTTCTTCCCGTCCTTCTGGCCCGCTGGCTGGGTGGCGAGCAGCTCGCCGTCGTCGCTGGTGCCGGTGCCTTTGCCGGGCATGTCTTCCCCCTATGGCTGCGCTTCAGGGGCGGCAAAGGCGTGGCCACCTACATCGGCGTGCTGTTCGGTATCTGGTGGGTGCTTGGCCTGGCATTCATCGGACTGTGGCTGCTCACCGCCTTCACCATGCGCATCTCTTCCTTGTCGGCTCTCACAGCGGCGGCCCTCATGCCTTTCGTCTCGGCTCTGTCCGGCCGCCCTGATCTGGTCAACTGGCTGTTCGTCTTCGGTGTAGCCATCTTCTTCACACATCGGGAAAATCTGGTTCGTCTGATCAACGGCACGGAACCACGCATCGATCTCGGAAAAAGGAACAAATGACCATCCCGGACCGGCTTCTTGATGACGAACAGCGACTCGACTGGTTGCAACTGTCCCGATCGGAAAATGTCGGTCCCGTCCTGTTTTTCCAACTTGTGAACCGTTTCGGCAGCGCAGCGGCCGCGTTGGAAACCCTGCCCGACATTTCGCGCCGCGCCGGACGCCACGAACCGGTGCGAATCTACCCGCGGGATCGAGCCAAGGCCGACTTGGAACGCGCCGAAAGGATCGGAGCCCGTTTCGTGGCCCGCGGAGAGACGGGCTATCCACCGCTGTTACGCCACATTGCGGGACCGCCCCCGCTTCTCTGCATCCGCGGACGTGCGGAAGTCGCCATGATGCCTCCTCTGGCCATCGTGGGATCACGGAACGCCTCGGTCGCCGGATTGAAATTCGCCCGTCAAATCGCCTCCGATGTCGGGCGGGCAGGATATGCCATCGTCTCCGGCCTGGCCCGCGGCATCGACACGGCCGCCCATGAGGCATCGCTGCAGACAGGTACGATTGCCGTTCTTGCGGGAGGCATAGATCACGTCTACCCGAAGGAAAATGCCCGCCTGATGGAAGAGATCGCGGAACAAGGACTGCTCGTCACGGAGATGACTCCCGGCACAGCACCACGCGCCGAGTTTTTCCCGCGCCGCAATCGGATCGTTTCCGGCATTTCCTTCGGCGTGCTGGTGGTGGAAGCCGCCTTCCGTTCCGGTTCACTCATCACCGCACGGCTGGCCGGAGAACAGGGACGGGAGGTCTTCGCCGCACCCGGATCGCCCATGGATCCCCGAGCGGCAGGCACAAACCGGCTCATACGCGATGGAGCCACCATGGTCACGGAAGCGGCGCACATTCTGGAAGTTCTGGCCCCGATGACGGTCGCGCCCTTGCCAGAAGCCGCGCCTATGCGCGGCCCCGGCGACGAACTGGACGAAATCCTGTCCGATGCCACGCCAAGTCGGGACGTGCCGGAAGACCTCTACGGCCGCCTCTTGTCACTGCTTGGCCCCGTACCCGCAACTACCGACGAGCTCATCCGCGAAAGCGGATATCCCGTTGCTGATGTCCTCGCCGCCCTGATGGACCTGGAACTCTCCGGCACCATCCACCGCGATTCGACGGGTGCCATCACTCTTGCCAAGGCATGACGATTCACCGCTGCCGGCTTCGCGATCACCAGTCATGGGACATTCATGCCCGCAAAGGACAACCAAAGATCGCAACGAATGGAAGTGCCCGTTTAACGCACCTTAAATATCTGGCTCCTATATTCCTCATCCGCGGGCACGCATGGGGCATAAACTGTCATGCATCATGGGACGGAGAGGATGTTTGCATACAACGGACAGGTGAATCCTTCGGCCGAGAGAAGGCGTACGCAAAGAATCCGCGTGCTCAAGCAGGCCTACATCATCTTCAACAATCGCCGTTCCTCTCTGACCTGCCGTATCCGGGACATTTCTTCCGATGGCTGTCGCCTGAAACTGGCCAATACGGCAATGGTGCCGGAAGAGTTCATCATCTACTTTCCGACCGATGGACGTGAACGCCCCTGCAAAGTCGCCTGGCGCGGATTGGGACAGCTTGGCGTGAAATTCCTGGACACGCCAAACTGAAATCATGCCTTTGGGGAGCATATTCGAGAATATGCAGGAAACCCTTCGAAAGGGGCCGCCATGATCTTCAATCGTCCAAGTCGTAATCCAGAATAGCCATCTGGAAATTGTAGGAAAGGTCATTCGGGTCTTCATCATCCTTGAAAAGGACGCCGATGAATTCATCCCCTATATAGACCTCCGCGGAATCATCCTTCCGCGGGCGTCTGCGCACCTCAATGGAATCATTTCCGAAAAGCTTGCGCAGATACTTGTTGAGCTTGGAAATTTCTTCGGGAGTCACGGCTGAAGCCCTTCCTGTGGATCATGTTGTCTCGGGAGTTGAAGCCTGTAGCGCGACATGTCGGCGGCTTCAAGAGTCTTGTCCACCGTTTCCGTCAATATTGTGATCCATGGCCCGCGCCGGCTCCTCGTCACATCCCGCATAGCCCACGACACGTGCCGGCACGCCGGCTACGGTCCTGCGCGGCGGCACGTCCTTCAGCACCACGGAACCTGCCGCCACCTTTGCGCACCGCCCGACCTCGATGTTGCCGAGCACCTTGCAGCCGGCTCCAAGCAGCACGCCTTCGCGGATCTTCGGATGGCGGTCGCCCTCCTCCTTGCCCGTGCCGCCAAGTGTCACGTCCTGGAGAATGGAGACGTTGTCCTCCACAACTGCCGTCTCCCCAATGACGATGGCATGCCCGTGATCGATCATGATGCCCTGGCCGATGCGTGCCGCCGGGTGAATGTCCACCGAGAACACCGAAGAGGAGCGACTCTGCAGAAAAAGGGCGAAATCCTTGCGCCCCATGTTCCACAGGGCATGAGCCAGACGATGCGCCTGGAGCGCCTGAAATCCCTTGAAATAGAGGAAAGGCTCGATGTAGCGCTCACAGGCCGGATCGCGTTCGTAGACGGCGAGAATATCAGCCCGTGCCGCCCGGCCGATGCCCGGATCATTTTCCAGCGCTGCGGAATAGGCCTGGATGATCAGCTCGGCATTGATATCCTGATTGGCCAGAAGCATGGCGAGGCGGTGGCCGATGGCCTGTCCGAATCGCTCGTGATTGAGGACGGCGGCATAGATGAAGCCGCCCAGCGAGCGATCATTGTCGATGATCTCCTGGGCTTCCTGACGGATCCTGTTCCACACGGGATCCAGCCTATGAACGTTTTCCGTTTTCGCTGTGGTCATGATTCACACGCCTTTCCGCTCCTGTCCGTGCCGGAGCTGCAGCAAGCGATTTTCCACGGTTCCGCCATTATGACAGATCCGCTCCATGGGTCCAAAGTATGCAGGCAAAAGTGAACATCGGGTATTGCCGTTCCCGCTCTCGCAATTCATTTTCCTGCCCATGGAAGAACAGAACGCAGACGGACGAAGGGCACTGCCATCACCCCACGAGGCCATCCGCATCCTGCGGGATGGGCAGGTGGGACGGCTGATTCTCGACAGGCCGGAACGACGCAATGCGCTGTCCCTCTCCATGTGGCAGGCCCTCCCGCAGGCCGTGGCAACCCTCATTGCCGAAGAAGACCTGCGCGTCATCATCATTCATGGTGAAGGTGGCCACTTCAGTTCCGGTGCGGACATTGCGGAATTTGCAGATCTTTTCAGCGGCCCGGCTGCAGCGGAATACGAACGGGCCAATCTGGAGGCCTTCCGTGCCCTCTCCGAATCTCCCCTTCCGACCATCGCCATGATCAAGGGCTTCTGTCTCGGAGGCGGGCTGGCCCTGGCCCTGTGCTGCGATATCCGGCTGGCATCGGAAGAGGCCGTGTTCGCCCTTCCCCCTGCAAAACTCGGACTGGCCTACCCCCTGCACGGCATCATGCGCCTGCTTCAGGCCGTCTCGCCCGCAGCTGCACGCGAACTGCTGCTCACAGGACGGCGCATGGACGCGGCGTGGGCCCTGCGCGCCGGTCTCGTGAACAATGTGCGCAGCCTGGAGCAACTGGAAGCCGAAGCCTTGGCCATGGCCCGCGAGATTGCCGCAAACGCCCCTCTCAGCATCGCCCATGCCCGCGCCGCCATCGACGCCATGACCAGCAGCCTGCAGAAGCACAAAGCGGAAAGACTGCAGGCCCTCGCCCGTTCATGCTTCGACAGCGAGGACTACGCGGAAGGTATCCGCGCCTTTCGGGAGCGCCGTCCGCCCCACTTCCGGGGAAAGTAGAGCTGGACATGCACCGACGAAGCAAAGGGCACCTCAGTCTGGATACCCGGGACAAAGCCCGGGCATGAGCCAATGTGTGCAGCACGGCCCTGCCTCCCCTTATCTTACCGCCGGGCTTGACCCAGTGGTCCGTGCAACATGCACCGGCGATGCAATCGGCACCGCAGCATGGATGCCCGGGCTGTACATAAAATCCGGGCATGTGGCGGCACTTGCGGAACCGGCCCGGAGGTCGATGCACACTCCTTCGCCCCTTGACGCAAACCGCCAAACAGGTCAGCATGACTGACATATTCAGGAGCTCTCACGCATGAACGTCGACTGGCTTGCGGCCTTTCTCGCCTTCGGTTTCGCATCGGCAGGCACACCGGGGCCTAACAACATGATGCTGGCGGCATCCGGCGCCACCTTCGGGCTGCGCAGGACGGTGCCGCACATCGCAGGCATCGCCATCGGTTTTCCGGCAATGATTGCTGCCGTCGGTTTGGGGCTGGGCGAGGTATTCCGGCTGTTTCCGTGGGTTCAGGAGGTCCTGAAATGGGTCGGCAGCGCCTATCTGCTGTACCTGTCCTGGAAGATCGCAACGGCAGCGGGCACCTCGCCGGAAGAGGCGAAAGCGCAGGCTCGTGGCAGACCGCTGACGTTCTGGCAGGCTGCGGCATTCCAGTGGGTGAACCCGAAGGCCTGGACAATGGTCATGGCCATGATGAGCGTCTATGCCGGTCACAACAGCAGCTACACGATGGACGTCATCATCATGTCGGCCATGTTCGTGGGAGTGGCTGTAATCACGGCAACTGCATGGGCCGTGGTGGGCGTAGGCGCGGGGCGTCTGCTTTCCCCTTCCCGACTGGTCTGGTTCAACCGGATCATGGCCGCCCTCATGGCCGCCTCGCTGGTCATGGTCTGGACCTGAGAAACTCCACCACCGCCTGCTTGTGACTGCGGTCGCCCACGGCATTCATGTGGTCCCGTCCAGGTATCACAAAGGCCGTGGCCTGCGGCATGTGCTGCAACAGCGGCTCCGGTGGCCCGGCGATTTCGTCACGGCTGCCGACGGTGACAAGAACGGGTATGGGCAGCTTGCCAAGCGCATCCGCATCGACAGGCACACGACCAGCACGCATGCATGCGGTCAAAGCCCTCAGATCTCCCCCGACCCGCTCGGCAAATTGCCTGAAGGCACGCCCTTTCGGCGAAGGGACATCCTGAACCGATTCCGCTTCCAGCGCATCGGCAATTTCATCGGAATCCTCCACACCCTTCAGCAGGTTTGCGGCCATCCCGGAAAGAATGAGCGAACGCACGCGCTGCGGATGGTGGATCGCCAGGAAAGCGGCCACCCGCGCGCCCATCGAGTATCCCATGACATCGGCCTGCCCGATGCCGAGATGATCCAGCAGACGCCTTGCATCCTCGGCCATGAGAGGAGTGGAATAGGCTTCCGGATCATGCGGCTTGTCGCTCTGCCCGTGCCCCCGATGATCCATGACGATGGCCTGAAAACCGGCATCGGCAAGCGTCTTCGTCCAGCTCGTGGAGACCCAGTTCACCCGGCCGTTGGAAGCAAAGCCGTGCAGCAGGAGCACGGGATCACCCGCGCCGTGGATCTCGTAGTGGATCCTCAGGCCATCGGAATTGAAATGCGGCATTGGTCCGGAACCTTTCCCTTTTGCGCCGGTTGCGCGAATGTGCTATCCGCTTGCATGAAACAAAAGTCAACCGTGCAGGAGCATGGCATGGGCAAGGAATACACGCCGCTTTTCCACAACGAAATGGGTGTCGAGGAGATCGCCATCGGTGCCCGGCACTTCGGCTGCATGGGCGCCCTGCCGCCGATGGACCATCCGCACGTCTATCTGGAGATCGCCTCGGAAGACACGGTCACCTGCCCCTACTGCTCGACCCGCTACCGGTTCGACCCAGAGCTGGGCGAAAAGGAATGCCGTCCCGCCGAAGCCCTTTACAAGGGACGCGATGCGGCCTGATCCGTCTCCTCTTCCATTTTTTGATGACATGTTGGCGTGGGCGTGAACGAAAACGGCGCCGCCTCCCCCGAAGCGGCGCCGCTTGCAGCGCTTGAAAGCCCTGTTGCAGGCTCCTGTCCTTCGGGTGAAACAGACCCCTTGATGTCCCACCGGATCCGTCACCCTTTCCGAGAAGGTGCTTCAAGCGCCCCCCTTCGAGACGGAATCTACCACTAACCGCCTGCACGCAAAATTTGAATCAAATGTCTTGGTGAAGAACCGGTAAAGCAAAGGGCCGAACTGTACGGCACCCCGTTTTTCTGCACGACATCCCGCAGTTGCAACCCTGTGGGCGCAAATCCGCATTCCCCGTCAACATCGAGTTTGC
>JAJRRY010000058.1 GCA_024279095.1 Alphaproteobacteria bacterium | reverse complement strand
TACGCCATCTACTTCACGCCGCGCAGCGACGAGCCCCTGGCCGAGTTCGGCCGGCGCTGGTTCGGTTTCGATACGGAGACCCGCCAGCCAGTGGAGAACGCATGGGAGATGCCCACCGGCATCATTCGCACGCCGGCCCGCTACGGCTTTCATGCCACGCTGAAGGCCCCCTTCCGGCTGCGCGAAGGCCGCACGGAGGAAGGCCTGTTCGCCGCAATCGAGGCACTGGCGGGCGAATGGGCGCCGGTGGAAGCGGGACAGCTCGTTCCAAAGGCGCTGGGCAGCTTCATGACGTTGCAGCAGGCCATGCCGAATCCGCGTATCGACGAGCTGGCCTTCGCCTGCGTGCGCGATCTCGACCTGTTCCGCCGTCCGCTGACCGAGGAGGAGCAGGACGCCATTCTCGACAAGGGCGTCACCCGCCGCCAGAAAGGCAACGTCTTCGCCTGGGGCTACCCCTACGTGGGCAAGGACTACGTGTTCCACATGACCCTGACATCCATCCTCGCCCCGCACGAGCTGGAGCACTGGAAGGCGAAGGCCGTAGAACTGGGCGCCGAATATCTCTCCAAGCCCGTCATCATCCGCGATCTGACCATCTTCGCCCAGAAGGACCCGGAAAGCCCCTTCGAGGTGTTGGAAAGGTTTCCTCTGAGAGGATGAAATACGACCATCCCGCCTCTTGTTCCGAAAGTGGTTGTCTCATATCTTCAGATGAGGGGGATGCATGCGGAAAGGAGAGCCGTCATGCGCAGAATGCACGCCTTCTCTCTCGGTCTTGCCATCATCATTCTGTCTGGAACCGGAATCGTCCACGCAGGGAGCACGGAAAAGACCTCTACAGGACATTTCACCTTGCAGATGGAAGCCTCCGCACCTCGTATCTTCACACTCCCCAAGACCGGAAAGGGAGCCGGATATCGCCTCTGCAACGGGGACAGAATCCTGATTCTGGAAGGATACGGACCGCCCCTTTCTTCTGGAGATGCTGTCGGGGGACTCGGTATGCCGCCATTCCGTCCATTCCTGCGACTGACCTTGCACATCACCCCGAAAGGAACGGTACACCCTGCGAAGATCGTCTATGCGGACAGGACGCCCCTTGCCCCCTTGGCTGCAACAGACGAAAACATGACGGATTTTCATCCGCCCACCCTGCCACAAGCCGGAGCCGTCCGGTTCAGCTTGAAAGCAGTGCTCCAGCGGGCACGCGTGACAAAAAACGGTCAATTGACATTTCTCCTGAAAGCCAGAGAAAGACATCCCGTTGCAATCACTTTCGAAGGCAACCTGCACCCGGTTCCCCTGCCGCCCTTGCGCGGAAAGCGCAAATGCTGAAATGCCCGGAGAACATCCGGAAAGCGGAACCTTGATGCGGTATTTTCATCCCGTAATCCCTGGTCCCAGGGCTTCCGGGGCGATCTTTACGTGGATCAGGGCTGGACGGCCGGCGCATTCGGCGGCCTTGAAGGCGGGGAAGAAATCTTCCGTCCGCTCCACGCGGAAGGCGGCGCCATCGCAGGCCTCGGCGAAGGCGGAGAAGTCCGGATTATGCAGGCGGGTGGAGCAGTCACGGTCGGGGAAGCGGCGCGTCTGATGCATGCGGATTGTGCCGTACTGGCCGTTGTCCACCACGATGACGATGATGTGCGCGCCGTACTGAACGGCGGTGGCGAAATCCTGCATGGTCATCTGAAAGCAGCCGTCTCCGGCGAAGCACACCACCGGACGTTCCGGATGCTCCAGTTTCGCCGCCAGCGCCGCCGGCAGACCGTAGCCCATGGAACCGGACACCGGCGCAAGCTGCGTCCCCCAGTCCCGGTAGCGCCAGAAGCGATGTATCCAGATGGCGTAGTTGCCCGCGCCGTTGGTGATCACCGTCTCCGGGGGCATCCGCTCGCGCAGCCACGAGACAATCTCGCCCATCTGCACCGCACCGGGCATGGCGGGCGGCGTCTCGCTCCAGGCCAGGTAATCGGCATGGGCGGCCTCCATCCATGCCGGATCACGCGTCGCCTCGCCGAGAACGGCCGCCAGCGCCTCCAGAAGGCGTTCGGGCGTGGCGTTGATGGCCAGATCCGGGTGGTAGGTCCGGCCGAGTTCCTCCGGGCCGGGGTGCACATGCACCAGCCGCCGCCCCGGCACCGGCACGCCCAGCAGTTCGAATCCCTGCGAGGGCACTTCGGAGAAGCGCCCGCCCAGCAGGATCAGCAGATCGGCTTCCTCAAGGCGACGGCGCAGGGCCGGGTTGATGCCCAGCCCCACATCACCGGCATAGGCCGGATGCAGCGGGTCGAACAGCATCTGCCGGCGGAAGGAGACGGCCACGGGGACACGCAGCGCCTCCGCAAGCTCCATCAGCAGCGTGCGCGCACGGGCGCTCCAGCGCGACCCGCCGGCAATGATCACCGGCCGCGCCGCATCCGCCACATGGCCGAGCAGAAGACGGATGTCCTCATCCGCAGGTGCAGGATCGGCCACCTGCGCGGCGGGAGCGATTTCCGCATCGGCAGTACCGGAAAGCACGTCTTCGGGAAGCGCCAGCGCCACCGGGCCGGGTCGGCCGCTCATGGCGACATGAAAGGCACGAGAGAGAGCTTCCGGCAGCCGTGCCGTGGCGGTCACCTCCTCCACATGCTTGCACATGCCGCCAAGAAAGGCCGGGTAATCGACCTCCTGAAAGGCATCGCGATGGCGCATGGACGTCGCCACCTGTCCAATCAGCAGCACCATGGGGGTCGAGTCCTGCTGCGCCACATGCACGCCGGAAGCCGCGTTGGAAGCGCCGGGGCCGCGCGTCACCAGCGCCACGCCGGGACGTCTGGTCAGCTTGCCCGTGGCCTCCGCGGCCATGGATGCCGCACCCTCATGTCGACACACCACGGTGTCGATCGCCGAGCCATCCAGTGCCGCAAGCACAGGCAGATAGCTCTCGCCCGGCACGCAGAACACCCGCCGCACGCCCTGCGCCTCCAGCGCCTTCACCACCAGTTCGCCACCTGTCGGCATGATTCCGCTCCTTTTCGGGTTTCCGGCTGGAGATTGAAACCCGGCAGGATGAAAAGTCCATAGGCCATTGGCAGGATTGCCACCCTCCCCGCGTGGCGGGACGAAAGATGCGCTGCAGGAGCATGATGCAACGGGCGAAATGCCCATGCCCCGGCATGAACCGATCAGGCTCATCCCGGGGCAGCGTGATCAGACGAGGATTCGATAGATCTCCTCCACCCGCTCCCAATGCTCGGTCTGCGGGTTCTTCATGTCGGGATCCAGCACCTTGAAGATCTTCGCTAGCGAGACGGTCATGCCGCCGGCGAGATCGGGGAGCATCTTCTCCACGTCGGCGCCGATCGCCAGGTCCAGCGGTGGCAGTTTCGTGAGATGCTCCAGAATGTCCTTCACCGACAATTGCTCGTCCATCTCGCGGAATGCATGGATGGATTCCTGCAATCCCCGGGTAAGCGGCACATCGGCTTCGGTGATGACGTCGCGCCCGTTCATCTTCGCGATGCGCTGGGCCATCAGCAGCAGATCGTGCAGCTTCTCGTTGATGAAATCGTCAAGCCGCCGCAGATCGCTTTTGTCGATGTCGAGCCCGGCAGCCAGACGGAACAGCTTCTCGAACTGCTTCACTCCCATGACCATGGTCGTTTCCTCCTTGTCAGTCGCTTGCGGTCTGCGTCTTGCGTGCGGCCAGCGCCGCAGCCACGAGGATCCAGCCGTGCATGATCATTTCGATGGACACCATCAGGCCGATCAGCCACAGGGCGGAAGCCGGCAGGGTAAACGTCACGAACAGGCCGAAGGCAACGTTCACCAGTCCGAACAGCGCGAGCCACAGCCAGCTCCAGCCTTTCGCGCGGTTGCGCCATGCCGTGGCGATGCGGATCACGCCGATGGTGATGAACAGTGCGGCAATGATAATGGTCAGAGCCACGGATGCGGCCAGCGGATCGATGAAGATCAGCATGGACGTGACGATATAGACGATGCCGATGAGGGCATTTGCGAGCCGCTGCGACCACTTGTGGTCCTCGTCGGCAATGCTTTCGGCAATCTGGATGATGCCCGCAGCCCCCATCAGGCCGCCGAACATGTAGACGGTCGCCAAGGTGGCGACGGTGGCAAAATAGAAGGCAATGGTGCCCAGAATCAGGGTCACGACGCCCTGTGCAAGGATCCAGCCCCATTTCACGGGATGCTCGTGGGGAGTGTCCTTGCTCGCGGCGGCTTCTGCCGCAGTTGCGGTTTCCGTCATTGGTTCGTTCCTTTCCTTCAACATCATTTCCCGCAAGGGCCGGGACGCAGGGAGCTGTTCACGGAACGCAAGAGGATGCGTCCCGAGCACTTTTTCGCGGGTCGTGGAGTCTTCAGGCTTGATATGCGTCCACCGTCCCTTCCCCGGCGGACGCGGCGGGTTTTCCCCATGCCTGATTGGCATGTGTTGCGCGCAAACGTGCTTTTCAAGTGAGGGAACACAAAAAAGTGCTCCGGCCAGCCTGCACCCCGGATTCACGCCTCCAGATTGCCAAATCGCACCGTCATGCCTTGCCGCGCTGGACCGCCGGGGAACCCGCCGTGAACCGGAGAGAAGATGAGGCCGTGCCGCACACACCGGCTCATGCCCGGGCTTGTCCCGGGTATCCAGTCTGAAGTGCCACACGCTCCGCCAGTGCCTGCCGCACTGGACCGCCGGGGAACCCGCCGTGAGCCGGAGAGAGGGTGCGCAGGACTGCAGGCTCTGACTTATGCCTGGCCCGGCTCAAGTGATTGCAAGCAGTCGGAGCTCTTGCGCCGTATCTTGACCCCACACATGCCCGCTGGCATGATCAGAAGTGGAGCTTCACAACTCCAGTCGAGGCGGACAACGCCCCCGTCAGATGGCGGTATTTTCATGTCCGAAGAACGTCTATCTGTCCCGGGGGCAGTGCGCGCATGTCCAAGGCGGGAGCCCAAAGGCGCACTGGCACGACCTCGGCCGTGTTGTGAACCCCCGGGACGCCAGACGCTTCACAACGGATGTCGTCCCGGCAATGCCAGCCGAGGAGCGACACCCATGACCGGAAATATCGACTGCGGGCGGCATGCTCGCCGTTCCCTTTCGATTTGCAACAATCGTGAAATCTCGGAGAACGCGATTGACGCTCTCGACGATGCCTTGAACCGCCTGAGGGCCTACTGTGACGTTCTCGACTGGATGCTCGTGCATCCGCCGAAGGAGCCGGAACTGATGTGCATGACGGTGGACGAGATCCGCCGCACACTCGGCACCGCGCTTTCCGCGCGGGACACCCTGCTGCGCGCCCGATATGCCGGGCAGTGAGCCGAAGGGAATGCAAGGCCGCGCTTCACACACCAGCTCATACCCGGGCTGTACACTTGCCCCGGGTATCCACGCAGAGGTGACATCATTCGCCCCGACTGTGCGATCAGCTTGGATACCGGCCTTGAGGAGGAGGGCTGGTAGACATTCTACCAGAGCGGTTCTTCGTAGACCTTTCGCCCGTTGATTTTCAGGCCTGCCAGGACCGGCCGTCCTTCTCCATCCACGCGCACGATGACTCCCAATGGCGCACGCTCACCGTCCATGCCGAGGCGTTCGATTTCCATTGCCCGTTCTCTGGCGGCGTAAAAACGCTCCAGGCCGAATTTCAGATGCAGCTTTCCGTTCCAGGCGTCGACGACTTGAGCGCGCAAATAGGTGCCGGTCGGGGTTTTCGGCAATTCGTCCGGAAAGATGTTCCGGGCCAGCCAGAAACCATCCTCCTGTTTCTCCAGAAGCAGGTAGACCGTTCGGCCGACGAGGGCTTCCGGCTTTTCGTCTTTCTGGAGCATTTCCGCAGGCAGGCGGGAAATTTCGTATCTCATGCGGGCATAGTGGCCTCTGAACAGGTCACGCGGATCGTAAGGTTCCGTTTTCAGAACGATTTCCGTGCCCCGAGAGAGAATGCGCATGCGATCGAAAATCATCCAGAGAGGGATCGCGCCAAGCAGCAGGATGACTATTGCGGTGCGAAACCACAGAGGCAGTTTCTTCATATGCTGAATCATGATGTGTGTCCGTTTGTGGACTTGCGGGAAAGCATGATCAGGATTCCGGCAATCAGAATGAAGAGGCCGCCTGCTGCTGCCATGACGAAGGATGTGTTGGAGATTCCCCACAACGGTTTGATATAGAGCATGGCGAGATACAAGATGAAAATGGTGATCACGCTCCATTTCAGGAGCTGGTCGCTACGCCGGTATGCGAAAACGATGAGCCATAGCATGAATGCAAATGCCGCCAAGTGGAAAACGTACATGAATAGCGGCATGGGAAGCAGGTCCGCAATCACCCTGTTCAATCGCACTTTCCATGCCATGAAAAGCACAAGTGCGATTGCACTGCCGCGAGAAATGCTTCCTCTGCGCAGTGCGAGTACAAGTAGCATGACCATGATTGCAAGCAGATAGGGCAGGATGGTCCATTCCTGTTCGTTGGGGAGGACGGTCAGATGAATGTACAATCCTGCATATCCGAGCAGGTTGGGAATAAGGAGAATGCCCAGAGCTCCAAAAAAAGTCAGTGGCCTGCCAAGCAGCCGCATGGTTGGCGTTTCGGCCATCTCCAGCAGCAGACCGGACAGGAAAAGCATGAAGGGCATCAGGATGAGAAACTCCAAGGCTGCCTCATGGCCTGCGTGCTTCGAGATCCATGGAGAGAAATTGAACATGAGCCAGATGAGGCCGGTCATGATGGCCAGATTCACGACGGCACGATTTTTTTCATGCAGGGCCAGAACCATGATAATGCCCCAAGGGAACAGAAAGAACCAGTGTGGGGCATCCGGGGAGTTGTCGATGAGGGGATAGATTTCCCAGACTCCGAGGAGCAGCACGGCAAGGACAAGAGCCGTGGTGGAACGCAGGAGAGCAGCTACCAGTAGTGCACCCAGAAGCCACAGAAGAATGCCATCGGGCAGATCGCCTTCGATGTGATACATCTGCCCCACGAACATGATGGAAGCGCCATATGCGACAGTTCCTGCAAGAAAGGCCGCTTCGCCTATCTTGCGGTGATTGGAAACCGTCAGCCATGCACCGATGCTGATGGTTCCGGCCATCGTGGCGAGCACCAGTATCAGGCGTGCCAGACGGGACATTTCCTGCCAGTTCGCACTGATGAACAGGAGAAGGCCGACAGAGAGCAGAACGGCCCCCAGCAGACCGGCGATGTTGCCGGCCTGCCGTGTCCACGCTTGCCGTGATGTTGCTCCCCCGACGTCTTCAAGTATGGCATTGCGCGCATCTGCGGCGACCCAGCCTTTGGCGATCCAAGAGTCCAGCTTCTGCTCCAGCCGTTTTCTGAGAAGTTGTGCCAGCATGTCGCCCCCATAAAGACAGTACCCCGCAAGGCTTCAACCTTGCGGGGTGCTGCGTCAAGAGATCCGTAAACAAATTTTCTTGAAGCCGTTCAGGCCTTGGCGGTTTCTGCTGTGTTTCCGGTATTGTCGTTGCCGGCTTCCTCGTCCACGTCGCGCAGCACGTAGCCGCGCCCCCAGACGGTCTCGATATAGTCCTTGCCGCCGGTGGCCTGCTTCAGTTTCTTGCGCAGCTTGCAGATGAAGACGTCGATGATCTTCAGCTCCGGCTCATCCATGCCGCCGTAGAGATGATTGAGGAACATCTCCTTGGTCAGCGTGGTGCCCTTGCGCAGGGAAAGGAGCTCCAGCATCTGGTATTCCTTGCCGGTCAGGTGCACGCGCTGGCCAGCCACCTCGACGGTCTTGGTGTCGAGATTGACCTCGATCTCGCCGGTACGGATGATGGACTGGGCGTGCCCCTTGGAGCGACGTACGATGGCCTGGATGCGGGCCACCAGCTCGTCCTTGTGGAACGGCTTGGTCATGTAGTCGTCGGCGCCGTAGCCGAGGCCCTGAACCTTGTGCTCGATGTCGCCGAGGCCGGAGAGAATGAGAATGGGCGTGTCGACCTTGCTGACGCGGAGCGTCTTGAGAACCTCGAAGCCGCTCATGTCCGGCAGGTTCAGATCCAGCAGGATGATGTCGTAGTCGTACAGCTTGCCGAGATCCACACCCTCTTCGCCAAGGTCGGTGGTATAGACGTTGAAGCCCTCGGATTTCAGCATCAGCTCGATGCTCTGGGCCGTCGCCGGATCATCTTCGATGAGAAGAACGCGCATCTGTTTCCCCTTCCCCCCGCAAGCCGGTGACAGTGCTCCGGCGCAGGGTCACAAATCTTGCAATAACACCGATACCACCCGCCTTCGCCTGTCTCGCAACAGCCCGACGGGCTAACCAGCCATTAAGTTAAACGCCAATGGTTAATCAAAACCTAAACGACTTCCGGCCCGCCCCCGCAGGGCCCACTGACTGACCGGTTTTCGCATGCGCGCCATCAAGAGCGTTGCCGCAGCCGAACGCCCCCGCCATTTGCAGGAATCCCGTTTACCCGGCCTTAAGTCTGGCGGCGCATACTGCTCCTCGACACGAAAGCCGCGAAGCCCCCTGCCGATTCTTGTATGTGATTCGAGGGGCATGTGGAAGTCCGCTTGGCGCGGGGGCCGGACTTGCACGGTTTCGGGGCGGCCGGGAGGGCGGGTGCGTCCGTCCGGCAAAGGCGTCAGTGTGTAACGAGTAACCGAAGTGAGGGTGTACATGCGTTCCAAGGATTGGCAGGCCCGTTTGCGACTGCACACTTTCCGCGTTGAGGAGGCCCGTCGTCAGGTCGGTGAGATCGAGCTGATGATCAACGAGTTCCGCCGCAAGCAGGAAGAGCTGGAAAGCGGGATCCGTTTCGAGGAGGAGCGGGCCGGGATCACCGATCCGTCCCATGTTCAGTATCCGCCGGCCGCACTGGATATGCGCAAGCGGCGGGACAATCTTCTGAAATCCATCGCCGATCTGGATCGTCAGCTCGACGAGGCGCTGGCCCGCGTCTCCGATGCGGAGCGGGAGCTGGAGAAAGTTCAGCTCATGGTGGAGAAGGCGGGCGAACCGGCGCCGGAAGCGGCAGAGGCTCACGTTCTTCAGGCACGCCTGTCCTGATTTCGGGTTTTACGGCTTCGAGAATCAAAAACGGCCCGCCGGATGAGGCGGGCCGTTTTCCGTTCCAGTCCTGTGCCGGCCATGATTGCAAGCCGGCAGTCAGAAATCGAAGCGAATGCTCAGCTTCGGGCCGTGGATGATGCGGTCGGATTTGCCGTATCCCGACACATGCCATGCTTCCGCAATGCCGAAATATGCATCCACGGAATAGCCGAGTGAAACGGTCATGCCTGGCATGCTGGCCGGTGTCCAGGCGAAACCGGCATAGGCGCTGATGTTCGGGATGGCTTTCGTACGGCTTCTGTCTACGGTAAACGGTGTCGGAAATCCGCTGTAGTAGACGGAGGCGTGGTATTTGCGCTTGCCGAACAGCAGAGCGCCGGCCGCATCCAGCCGCAGGGAAAGGCTGTCGTTGAGGGGCGTCAGACTGCTGATGCCGATCCGGGGGCCGATGCCAGAGAATTTCCGCTTGACCAGGGTCGTGACAGGCCAGGCGGAGGTGCCGTAGGCAACCGTGCCAATGCCAGTTTCTTTCGAGCGGAAATCGGCAAAACGCAGCCCCGCATGCATTCTCAGTTTCGTTCCGGATATGCCGAAGCCGACGTCCCGTCCGATCTCGAAATCCAGAAATGTCAGCTTTTCCCGGTCGTCTGCTGCGCCGATGAAACTGGCCGTGGTGCCGTAAATGATGCCGGATGTGTTGAATGCCTCCGTTCGCCGTTTGCTGAAGCCATGTCCGATCCGCATCGTGACGGACCACGGGCTTTCACTGAACCGGTAGCCGATCTCACCGGAAACCGTCAGGCCATGCTTCGGCTTTGTTTCCGACGTTCCGACGAAATAGTTTTCTCCTCTGCTGGCGTGCCAGAAAGGCCCGCTACCAGCCAGTTCCAGCCAGAAGCTGCCGGCCGGGATTTCTTCGGACCGGGCAGTGGTGCCAAATATGGCGAAGGCCGAAACGCCTGCCAGCAACAGCAACTTTGTGCGCCCGTGGATAAGGGGAGGAAACATGGCCTTTCTCCGGCTACAGGAACTGGATCACGCCCCGGCACTTCGCAGTGTTAACAGAATGTCACATGGCCTTGAAGCAACCTGAGATTATGTTCCTGTGCTTGTCCTACTTTCAGTCGTGTTCGAAGCCTCTGAACTTTACCTTGCGTCAGATAGAGGCAAAATGTGACGAACGAAAAAGGTCCGCTGTCCATGGCAGCGGACCGGTGTCGTTGGTTGAGAATTGAGAGTGTGGTGTTCCGTGTTTGTGGCTATCAGCTCAGAAATCGAAGCGAATGCTCAGCTTCGGACCGTGGATGATGCGGTCGGATTTGCGGAAAGACGTTCCATTCCAGGTTTCCGCGATGTTGAAATATGCATCCACGGAATAGCCGAGTGAAATGGTCATGCCTGGCATGCTGGCCGGTGTCCAGGCAAACCCCGCATAGGCGCTGATGTTCGGAATGACCGTGCTCTTGCTCCTTCTGGTTGCGCTGGTGAAGCTGCTCCCAAAAGAGGTGACATATGTCTCGATAGCAGTTGTCTTGCGCTTGCCAAACAGCAGCGCACCCGCAGCATCGAGACGCAAAGCCAGACTTTCCGACACAGGAGTCAGGCTGTTGAATCCTACACGCGGCCCGATACCTGTGAACTTCCGGCGCAGTTTGGAGGTAACAAAAGTACTGTAGAAGGTTCCATTGTAGCCAAAAAACGAACCATACCCGCTTTCCTTGGAGCGGAAGCTCGCAAACCGCAAACCGGCATGAATGCGCAGCTTTCCGCCAGCATTTCCAAGTCCCACATCGCGGCCGACTTCAAAGTCCAGAAATGTCAACTTCTCCTTGTTCTGGACCGAGCCATTGCCGCCGTTGAAAAAGGTCACACCCGTACTGGGCGAAAAAGAAGAAAAGGTGGAAAACGAAGAACTGCGCCTCTTGCTCCAGCCATGACCGACGCGCAGAGCAATAGAGTAGGGACTCTCAGCGAACTGATAGCCGATTTCACCCGACAGCATCATGCCGTACTTTGGCTTTATTTCCAAAGTGCCGGGGATATAGACTTCCTTGTTACTGGCATACCAGAATGGCCCGACGCCACTCAGTTCGAGCCATAGGCGGCCCTGATTCATCGTTTCGGCATTGGCTGATGCAGTCAGTATCGCTGTGGCAGAAACGCCCGCGAGCAATGCCATTCTGATGCGTCTGTTCAAAGTCGGGAAATTCATTTCCAACCCCTCTGAGCAAAGTACCTTCTTGAGAATTCCTGCTTGCCCAACGGTATTCTATTAACTGCAAATAGGCATGAAAACATATTACGAGTTTATCATTTTAGCTTTCAAAACTACAAGTTTATATAATAAGATTATTTTCATTTCTATCCTTCCATGTTTATGTTGTCATTATTTCTTGTTTGTTTAATATATGGGGACTTCACCCTTTGTGGTTGCAGGAATCTTTTTTCCATCCAAGGCATACCATCATGAAACATGGAATCGTCTGGTTGGCATCCTATCCGAAGTCCGGAAATACCTGGACACGGGCGTTTCTGCACAATTTGCTCTATCTCGTGCATGAGGGAACGGACAAGGCCGTCGACATCAATGCGATGAACGAGTTTTCCACATGGGAGCTTGCCACGAAGCGCTATGCCGAACTGGCCGGAAAGGAACCGGAGGATCTGACGCGCGAGGATGTGGCGAGGCTGCGTCCGAAGGTGCAGGAAATGATCGCCGACGAGGTGGAGGGCATCTCCTTCGTCAAGACGCACAACGCGCTGGTCATGGACAGGGGATATCCGGTCATCAATCTGGAGGTCACGTCCGGTGCCATCTACATCGTGCGCAATCCGCTGGATGTGGCAATTTCCTATGCCCATCACATGGGGCGCGACATTGATCACGTGATTTCCTTCATGGAGACGGAAGGGCTGGAAACGGAGCTGAACGAAAAATCCGTTCATGAGGTCTTCGGCAGCTGGTCGCAGCATGTGGCCAGCTGGACGGCGAAACCGCACAGGGCCATCTATGTCATGCGTTACGAGGACATGCTGGCCGATCCCATGACCACCTTCGGCAATCTGGCGCGGCATCTTCTGATGAATCCGACCGAGGAACAGCTGCGGAAGGCCATCGAAAACAGCTCTTTCAGGAAACTGAAGGAACAGGAAGAGAAGAATTCCTTCCGGGAGAAGCCGAAGGTCGCCAAGCGGTTCTTCCGGTCCGGAAAGGCCGGAGAATGGCGCGAAGTTCTCACCCCGGAACAGGTCGAGCGGATCGTTGCCGCACACAGGGAGCAGATGGAGCGTTTCGGCTACTATCCCCTCTGACTGGTGCAGGTCGCCTGTGCAGGCACATGGAAAAGCCCGGGCGGCATGTCGTGCCGCCCGGGCTGATCAACGTGGATTTGCGAACTCCGGCATGGATGCCCCGGGATCAGGCCCGGTACTCCTTCAGCCGGGTCGTCCGCAGGCCCTTGAGGCCGTACTTGTCTATGGACCTCTGCCAGCTGAGGTATTCCTCCACCGTCAGGGCATAGCGCTTGCAGGCCTCCTCCAGGGACAGCAGTCCGCCGCGAACCGCGGCCACCACCTCCGCCTTGCGGCGGATCACCCACCGGCGGGTGCCGGGCGGGGGAAGGTCGGCAATGGACAGCGGACTGCCATCAGGGCCGATGACGAACTTCACGTTTGAACGCAACTGACCACTCATGATTCAAGTTACCCAGACCAGTACTCACTCACATCTGAACTCCGGGATTACTGTATCTCCCGTGCGTTTAAGAAAGGTCTAAATTACTGCAAACAATTGCTTTACCGCCGGGCCCGAAATGCACCAAAACAGGACAGGCCGCGCCCGGCCGGCCGGAAAGATCCCGCAACCCGGCGGGTGGATCCCTTTTCCGCTTCCGGGTTTTCCTTTAATCGTGCCGCCATGAGGATCGATGCCGACATACTGCAGCGGGTACGTGCCGCCATGGACCTGGAAGGGGTGCCTTCCAGGCACCGAATCGTGGTGGCCATGTCCGGGGGCGTGGATTCCACGGTCACCGCCGGGCTTCTGAAGGCGGCCGGCTACGATGTCGCCGGTGTTACCCTGCGGCTCTACGCCGATGCGGAAGCGGAACGCAAGCGCAAGAGCTGCTGTGCCGGCCGCGACATTCTGGATGCGCGTCTTGCTGCGGACCGGCTGGGCATTCCCCATCACGTCTTCGACCTGGAGGAGCGGTTCCGCCGCGAGGTGGTGGAAGCCTTTGCCGATTCCTACCTGCGGGGGGAGACGCCGGTTCCCTGCGTGGAATGCAATCGCACGGTGAAGTTCGGCGATCTTCTGGCCCGGGCGCGGGATCTGGGCGCCTCGGCACTCGTAACCGGTCATTACGTGGCCTCGCGGCGGCTGCCGGACGGACGGCGGGGGCTGTTCACGCCGGCCGACATGGCGCGCGACCAGAGCTATTTCCTCTATGCGACGACGCAGGAGCAGATAAACTTTCTGCGCTTTCCGCTGGCGGAGTTCACCAAGACGGAAGTGCGAGCGCTGGCGCGGGCGCTGGGGCTTGAGGTGGCGGACAAGCCGGCCAGTCAGGACATCTGCTTCGTGCCGCCGGAGGGCTACCGCACCCTGTTGCGCCGACTGCGACCCGGCGGCAGGCGGCCTGGCGCCATCATGCATGTGGACGGCCGCGAGCTGGGGCGTCATGAGGGGATTGCGGATTTCACCATAGGGCAACGGCGAGGGCTGGGCGTGGCCGCCGGGGAGCCTCTCTATGTTGTAGAGCTGGATGTCGCGCATGATCGCGTCATCGTCGGGCCGCGCGAGGCACTGGCCCGAAGCGACATCCGCCTGCGGCAGGTGAACTGGCTGGGGGATGCCCCTCTGCCATACGGAAGCGATGATGGACTTCCCGTATGCGTCAAGATCCGCTCCACGCGACCAGCCGTGCCGGCGCAGGTCTGGCGGGAGACCGACGGAGTGGTGCGGGTGCGGCTGGCAACACCGGAACATGGCGTTTCGCCGGGACAGGCCTGCGTTTTCTACGAAGCTCCCGGGGCGGGCGTCAGAATTCTGGGCGGAGGTGTGATAGATGCCACGAAATAGCCACGGATTGCCCGCATCAGGAAATCTGCGGATTGCGGGCCGGGATCCGATCGGCTAACCTGCGCGTACGGATATCCCGGCCGGATACGGTCCCCCGTACTGTCGTCCTGCTGGTGCAGGGTGTGCAGAAACGGGGGTGTGTTGCCGGATATGCCAGGTTGAATCGGCGCAGGCGCGCATGGTCTTGGATTGTGCGCTCTTTTTTTGCAGCCGGATGAAGGTTTGAGCGGAGGGGAGCCGTGAGCGAACAGAAGATTGCGGAAATGGGCGAGCAGGCCGTGAAGAAGGCCTATGCGCGCTGGGCTCCGGTCTATGACATGACGTTCGGCGTGATTGCCGATGCCGGTCGCAAGCGGGCCGTGCGGTACATCAACTCCCTGCCACCCTCCCGTGTTCTGGAGGTGGGCGTCGGAACCGGCATTTCCCTTCCCGGTTACAGGCGCGATCATCGCATCACGGGCATAGATCTCTCGCCGGAAATGCTGGCCAAGGCCCGCGAGCGGGTGCGAAAGGAACGGCTGGACAATGTCGAGGCCATCCTCGAAATGGATGCCGGTGAGATGGACTTCGAGGATGGGTCTTTCGACGTGGTGACGGCCATGTACGTCATGACCGTGGTACCGGATCCGGAAAAGGTCATGCGCGAGCTGGAACGTGTCTGCCGTCCCGGTGGCGAGATCATCGTCGTGAATCACTTCAGCACCGACAGGGGACTGCGCGGCTCCGTCGAGAAGAGGATGGCGCGTTTCGCCGAGGAGCTGGGGTGGCGTCCGGAGTTTCCGAAGGAGACCATCATGGTCTGCGACAATCTCCGGCTGGTGGACGAGGTACCGCTGAAGCCGCTGGGGCTGTTCACCATGCTGCGTTTCCACAAGGTCGACGGCGGGGATGCGGTTTCCGCCGGTGGCGACGGCCTGGCCCGTGTTGCGGCCCAGTAGGCGCACTCTCCTTGTCCACTTTTCGTACCGTTTTTTCATGAAAGCTGCTGTCGTCGGGGGTGTCTTCGCAGGCATGCCGGGACCTTGGCAATCAGGCTGGCGGAGAGGGCATGGGAGACGGATTTTTTTGCTTCGGCCGGACTTGACTTTTTCCCTCATGCGCCCCTATATGCGCCTGCGCACGGCGTTGAGGTGCCGCAGATTCCCGGTAGCGTCCGGCGCATTGCGTGGCGGGGTAGCTCAGCTGGTTAGAGCAGCGGAATCATAATCCGCGTGTCGGGGGTTCGAGTCCCTCCCCCGCTACCAATAAAATCAATGGGTTGCGAGAAATCTGTTGTCCTGCGCCATTTCCGCGGGGGCGGGCAGATCAGGCAGATACTGTCGCAAGTTTCCACCTCATTCGATCACGACTTGGCCGGCCAGGTGTCACGTGCGCAGCAGGAACATGCCCCTGCTTCCGTCAGGGGGCGGTGGATGTAATGCTGCATCTCTTCTTTCGTCGATGCACAATACGCGATGACGTGGACTGTATGGTTGTTTGTCATGCCCTTGTTCCCAGTGGCATGCGAGTCGTGCAGAGCTTTTCCGGTTGCGTCAGCCAGAAGGACGGTTCAGCGATTCAAGGTGGCCTTTGCTCTGCTCGAGCATCTGCCGCCAGGCTCCACCCTCATTGCCGACAAAGCCTATGACAGCCATCGCTTGCGCCATGCCTTGCGGGCACGGAAGATCCGTCCCTGTATTCCGTTTGACCTGCTATGGGATTTTTCCTCCAGATGGGATTAGAGTCTGGCCCAAGGAAGGGACGGACCATGAAGTGAAAGAGGTTCACGGAAGAGCAGATCATCGGCATTCTGACGGAGCATGAGGCGGGAGCGAAGTGCGCCGACCTTTGCCGCAAGCACGGGATGTCGGAAGGGACTTTCTACAACTGGAAAGCCAAGTATGGCGGGATGACGGTTTCGGACGCAAAGCGGCTGAAGGC
>JAJRRY010000057.1 GCA_024279095.1 Alphaproteobacteria bacterium | reverse complement strand
TCGGACATGGGCTGGTGCTGGTGGCACGGCCTCGCCTTCTCTCCGGCTCACCGCCGTACCTTGTTCCGGCGGTCCAGTGCGGCAGGCACTGACGGTGCGAATGGCACCTCGGACTGGATACCCGGGACGAAGCCCGGGCATGAGCCAGTGTGTGCGGTCCGGACATGAGCCGGAGTTTGGACACGGCCCTGACGGTCACTCCTGCAGCACGGGCGGGTCGTCGTCGTGGTTCCAGTGCTCTTCCGGCTCCGGGGTGCGGGCCAGTTCCTCTTCCACGGCGCGGACGTGAGCTGCGACCTTGGCTTTCAGTTCCACGGCGCGCGCATGGACTGTTTCGTCCTGCGTCATGTGGGCAATGGCCTCGAAAAAATCGTGGATGCGCCGTTTGGCGGCCAGAGCGATCTGCAGCCCGTGCCAGGGACGCATGAGGTAGTGCGCGCGGGTGATGTCCACGGCGCCGGGGCAGCTCTCGCCAAGCCAGCGCAGATTGCGCGCGTAGATCTCCTTGCGCCATTGCGGCTCCATGGAGGCATAGATCGCGGCGGCATGCTCCTTGCGCATGGCGGCCATCCGGCGGAACAGTTTCGCCATTTCCGGGTTGTTGTGGACCTCCATTTGGTCGGCAAGGGATTCCAGGCAGGTGCCGGCTTCCTCCTCCACGAGATAGGCGGCCGTGAGCAGGTCCTGCATGTTGTCGATATGCGGCGGAGTCTGTTCGATGCGTTCCGTCATGCCGCGAATCCTTCCAGAAGTCGGTCCAGAGCGATGCCCGCCTTCTCTCCCGGCCCCTCGTAAGGTGGACGGTCCCCCTTCCAGATCACGCCGGTGGCCAGTTCCGGCCCGGTGGTCACTACCTGCAGCGCTTCGGCGACGGAAGCGGCGGGGGTGAGCACGTTGCGCTGCACCTGATGCTTCCAGTCGCGCTGTTCAGGGCGGAAAGTTACGCAGGGACTCAATATCTCTATGACCGAAAAACCGGGATGATTTATGGCCATGGCAATATCTTCGGCCAGCCCGTTGGGATCCCCGGAAAAAGTGCGGGCGACAAAGTTGGCACCGGCTACCAGCGCGATGGCCAGGGCGTTGAGTGGCTGCAGATGCGTGCCATCGGGATAGAGATGGGTGGGGAAGTCCGGTTCCGTGGTCGGCGAGGGCTGGCCTTTGGTCATGCCGTAAATGCGATTGTCCATGACCAGCAGCGTGATGTCCACGTTGCGGCGGCAGGCATGCATGAAGTGATTGCCGCCGATGGAATACATGTCTCCGTCGCCACCCATGGCCAGTACCGTCAGATCGGGCCGGGCCAGCTTCAGGCCGGTGGCGATGGGCAGTGCCCGTCCGTGCAGCCCGTGAAAACCGTAGGCGTTGATGTACGCGGGAATGCGTGCGGCGCATCCGATGCCGGAGACGACGGCGGTATTTTCCGGCTCCAACCGGAGTTTCGCGAAGGCCTTGGTGATGGCCGAGAGCACGCCGTAGTCGCCGCATCCGGGGCACCAGATGGGCTTGATGGCGCTCTTGTAGTCGGCAGGCTTCCTGATCTGTTCGGTCATGATGCGGCTTCCCTTATGGCCTCCAGAACCTCGCGGGCCGTCACCGGACGCGGTCCCGGATGATGGAAGGTGCGGACATTCTCCGGCAGTGTGAAGAAGGAACGCAGATAGCGCGCAAACTGGCCGGAGAAGGAATTCTCGAGGATGAGAAGAGTCTCCACGCCCTCCAGCGCGGCTTCCAACTTCGCTTTCTGCGGAGGTGAAAGCAACCGCAGCACAATCGTCCGCACCCGTATGCCGGCTTCTTCCGCCTCCCGGGACGCTTCCTCGACGGCGCCGGCGGTGGAGCCCCAGGTGATGACGGCCAGAGGTCCTTCGCCGGAAATGTCCGCCCAGGCGTTGCCGTAATCGAAGTCCGCCAGCTTGCGCCAGCGCTTCTTCAACTGGGCGGCATGATCTTCCACGCGGGTGGAAGGGATGGCCCGTTCATCGTGCTCCAGTCCATCCGCAGTATACATGCATCCGGGCGTGCCGGGCAGGGCCATGGGCGAGACGCCGCTGTTGGTGAGGGCATAGCGGGCATAGTCCTCTTCCCCGCAGGAGGCTACCGTTTCCCGTTCCGCTTTCAGGTCCGGCAAATCCGGACGCGGCATGATGGTCTTCATCTGGCCCATCATCTGGTCGGAGAGCATGATAGCTGGTGCCTGGAGCCGTTCCGAGAGATGAACCGCCCATGCGGTAGTGCGAATGCAGTCGGCGACGGACGTGGCGGCGAGAACAAGATGAGGCGCTTCGCCATGCATGCCGCACAGGGCAATGTCGAGATCCGTTTGCTCGGACTTGGTGGGAATGCCGGTGGACGGCCCGCCCCGTTGCACGTCGATCACGGTGACGGGAATCTCCGCTGCGGCTGCCAGCCCCAGCCCTTCGGCCATCAGGGCCAGTCCGGGCCCCGACGTGGCGGTGAGCGCGGGCGCACCGCCGAAGGAGGCGCCGATGATCATGTTGATCGACGCCAGCTCGTCTTCCGCCTGTATCAGCATGCCGCCGGCACCGGTGAGAGCGGGAGAGAGCCATTCGAGAATCTCGGTGGCCGGTGTAATGGGATAGGCGGCGGCAAACTTCACGCCGGCGGTCAGGGCGCCCAGCCCTGCCGCCTCGTTGCCATTGATGATCCAGCGTTCGCCGTTCCGCGGTTCCGGAGGAGCAAGTCTCTGCTCATGATTCAGGAGTTTTTCGCCTTGCGCATAGCCAGTGCGCATGGTGGCCGTGGAAATCTCCACAAGCGCATTGCCCTTGGATGCGAAGCGCCTGGCTATGGCATCCGCAAGAGCATCCTCCGGCAATCCCGTCAGGCGTCCGATGATGCCTGCTGCAAGCATGTTGACGCGCCCTTTCGTCTCCTTCAGCAGGTCGTGAAGGGGCAGGCGGATGACGTCCGAAGCTGTTTGCGCCACCTTTTCGGGCAGTTCTCCGCTGTCTTTGCCGGTAATGACGATGGCGCCCTCGGCAAGGTCGATCTCGCCGGAGAAGCGGTCGAAGTTCAGCCAGTCCACGGCGAACAGGATGTGAAAGGCATCGGCGTGAACATGGACGGGAAAGGTGGCCAGCCGCATCAGGCTGGCGGCTTCGCCGCCGCGGATCTGGGGACCGACGGAGCGGGTTTGAAGGCCGTAGTAGCCTGCCTTCGCCGCCGCCATGAGAAGAATCTCGCCAGCCGTCATGACGCCGGCGCCGCCGGAGCCGGAGATGGCGAATGATACGCTGTTGAGGGACGTTTGCGACATGGGAGAACTCCCAAGGATGAAACCGTGTGCCCGCATGCTGCCATACGGGGTCGTTCGTGCCTTGTCCTCGGTCAAATATGGTCAGCGGAAGCGCAACATGCTTGCCGCCATGTGAAAAACGGCGAACAGGCCGAAAGCGGCGCTGACGATGGCCGGGCCCGACGGCGCGTCGAACGTCCAGGAGATCCACAGGCCGACCGCCACTGCCGCCATGCCGATCACGATGGCCAGAGCCGCCATGGTCTCCGGAGAGCGTGCGAAGGCCCGGGCCGTTGCGGCAGGAATGATCAGCAGCGAGGTGAACAGCAGAATACCGGTGATCTTCATGGCAAGCGCCAGTGCGGCGGCCAGAAGCAGGGTATGGGCCAGCTCCGTGCGGCGCGGGTTCATGCCTTCCGCGATGGCGATCTCCTCGGAAACTGCTGCGGCCAGCAGGGGGCGCCAGACCGCGGCAAGCGCTCCGAGCACAACCAGCGCGCCAATGCCCAGCAGCAGCACGTCCGAGCCGGTCACCGCGAGGATGTCACCGAACAGCAGGGCCATGAGATCAAAGCCGGGGCGGATGAGCAGGGAAGTCAGGAGCAGGCCGGCGGCCAGTGCGCCATGCGCGAATATTCCCAGCAGGGCATCGGGCGGCAGGCGCCGCAGATGACCGGGTAGGTTCACCGCCACGGCCACCACGACCGCCACGGCCAGCACACCCGCCGTAACGGAAATGTCCAGCACCAGGGCCAGAGCCACGCCCAGCAGTGCCGAATGGGCCAGCGCGTCTCCGAAATAGGACATGCGCCGCCAGACGATGAAGCTGCCCAGAGGTCCTGCCATCAGGGCTGCCGCCAGCCCTGCCAGAAGCGCGCGGAGGATGAAGGGATCAGGCATCATCCGCTCTTCTCCTTCGACGTACCGCAGTCGCAGCCTTCCGTATCGCACACATGGCCGTCCGGTGCATGGACATGATCGTGGTGGTGGGTGTAGGCGGCCAGCCGTTCCAGGGCCGCAGGGCCGAACAGGTCGGCGTATTCCGGTGTTTTCGTCACCGCATGGGGATGACCGGAGCAGCACACGTGGCCGTTGATGCACACCACGCGGTCGGTTCCCGCCATGACGAAATGCAGGTCATGGGAGACGAGCAGGATGCCGCAGCCCATGGTTTCGCGGATGTGGCTGATGAGTTCATAGAGTGCCGCCTCGCCGGCGAAATCCACGCCCTGCACCGGCTCGTCCAGCACCAGCAGATCCGGCTTGCGCAGAATGGCACGCGCGATCAGGACCCGTTGCAGCTCGCCTCCCGAGAGTCGGGCCACCTGTGCGTTCATGCGGGCGCAGACGCCGGTCTCCTCGAGGGCCTGCACGATCTGCGCCTTCGTGGCGGAGCAGGTCAGACGCATGAAGCGGGCCACCGTCATCGGCAGGGCGGGATCCAGCGCCAGTTTCTGCGGTACATAGCCCACCCGCAGATCTGGGTCACGGCGAACACTGCCTTCCGCAAGGGGCAGAATGCCGAGTGCGGCACGGATCGTCGTGGTCTTGCCGCCGCCATTGGGGCCGATCAGCGTCACGATCTCGCCCCGGCGCACCGAAAGGCTCACGTGCCGGATCAGCCATCGCCCGTCCGGGGCGCGGACACCGGCATCGCGCAATTCAAGGAGAGGGCTGTTGTCCGGACCATTCATGCGCCAATATATGATAGGATGCGCATCAAAATGCCAGAGGCCATCGCATGCACGGTTTCCGGAAGCTCCTTTTCTTCGCCGCCCTGGCGGTCGTCGTGACCATCACCACCCCTTTGCAGGCTGCTCCGCGGGTGGTTGCCACGCTTCCGCCGCTTCACGGGCTTCTCGCGGATGTCATGAAGGGCGTGGGCACACCCGTTCTGCTACTGAAGGACGGTGGCGATCCGCATCACCATGCCCTGAAACCGTCCGAGGCCAGGGCCCTGACGCGGGCCGATGCGGTCTTTCTCGTTTCCTATGGTCTCGAGCGGTTCCTGAAGAAGCGTCTTGCGGTTCTGGCGGAACGGGCAAGAATTGTCGAGCTGGCTCGTGCGCCGGGTGTGAAGCTGCTGCCCCGGCGTGACCTCGACCCGCTGCGTGTGGAAAGAGATGCCCCGGCAGGTCATGTGGCTGGGGACATCCCGGACCTCCATGTCTGGACCGGTCCGGACAACGGAACCGCCATGGCCATGGAGATGGCCCGCGTGCTCGGAGAGCTGGATCCGGCCAATGCGGAGCGCTATCTGCGCAACGCGAAAGCCCTCGGAGCGCGTATTCGCGAGGTCACCGTCTCCCTCGAAGCGCTGTTGGCGCCACTCAATGACAGGCCCTACATCGTCACCCATGATGCCACGCAGTATTTCGAGCGCCGCTTCCGCCTTGTGCCTCTGGCTGCCGTGGAGCCTCCCGGTGGGGCCCGGCCAGGCATGCGCCGGATTTCCGCCATCGTGAAACTGGCCCGGCGGCATCCCGGAATCTGCGTGTTCACCGGTCCCGGAGAAGGAGGGCGCTGGGCTCGACTGTTGGAGCGCGAGGCGCAAGCACGCAGAGGCGTTCTCGACCCTCTCGGTTTTTCGCTGCCCCGGGGAGAGATGTTCTATCCGCGCCTTCTCCAGTCTCTTGGCCGTGCTTTCGCCAAGTGCCTGAAAGGGGAAAATTGACCTTACGTATGCGTCAAATTTCCCATGTCCGTCCTGATGAGGAGCGCTTCACAAACCACTTTTGCCCCCTTACCATTCCGCGGGCCGGAAAAGGGAGAAGCGCATGAACGTCCAGCAGAAACCGAAGACGAACGCCCGTGTCGAGCCGCTGATGGGCAACGAGGCCATCGCCCGCGGTGCTTGGGAGGGCGGGTGCGGTGTGGCTGTGGCCTATCCCGGCACGCCTTCCACGGAGATTCTGGAGACCGTCGGCAAGTTTCCCGCCGAGAATATCTATGCCGAATGGGCGGTGAACGAGAAGACCGCGCTTGATGTCGCCACGGGCGCGTCCTTTGCCGGCGTGCGGGCCATGTGCGCCATGAAGCACGTCGGGCTCAACGTGGCCTCCGACTCCCTGATGTCGCAGTCCTACATCGGCGTGAACGCGGGCCTTGTGATCGTGGTGGCGGATGATCCCGGCATGCATTCCTCGCAAAACGAGCAGGACACGCGTCTCTTCGCCCGCTTCGCCAATGTGCCGGTGCTGGAGCCCGCCGATGCGCAGGAGGCGCTGGAATACACCAGGCTCGCCTTCGATCTGTCGGAGAAGTTCGACACACCGGTGATCGTGCGGTCCACCACCCGCCTGTCGCATACCCGCTCCCCGGTGCGGCTGGGCGAGCGCGAAGCGGTGGAGCCGAAAGGGTTCGTTGATGATTTCCGCAAAAACGTGACGCTCCCCGCACATGCCCGCGCCAACCGCCCGAAAGTCATCGCCCGCGAGGAAATCGTCGGAAAATTCTTCGATGAAAGCCCGCTGACACGCTTCGAGGAAGGCGAGGGTGATGTCGGCATCATTACCGTCGGCATGGCTTACTCTTACGTAAAGGAAGTGCTGCCGGGTGTGCCGGTGCTCAAGCTGGCCTCTTCCTTCCCGCTGCCGAAGGAACGCATCCGCGAATTCGCGGGTCGCTTCTCCCGCATCATCGTTGTCGAGGAGCTGGAGCCGCTGATCGAAGAACAGCTGAAGATCATGGGCATTCCCTGCGAGGGCAAGGCCTTCATCCCGCGCGAGGGCGAACTGTCGCCGGAAATCGTGCGCAAGGGGTTCATCGAGGCGGGACTGATCAAGCCGCCGAAGAAGAAGAAACCTGCGGAGCCGGAGATCGTGCCGCGCCCGCCGCTGCTGTGCGCCGGCTGTCCGCACATTTCCAGCTACATGGCGGTGCGGGCCATCGACGCCCGTGTGTGTGGAGATATCGGCTGCTACACGCTGGCCGCCATCGAGCCGCTGCGAGCCATCGACACCTGCGTCGCCATGGGTGCCTCCATCGGCAACGCCGTGGGGCTGGCGAAGTCCGGCGCGGAGAAGAAACCCATCGTGGCCACGATCGGCGATTCCACCTTCCTGCATTCGGGCATTCCGCCGCTCATCGACGCGGTGGTCATGAAGGCCAACATCACGGTGCTGATCCTGGACAACCACATCACCGCCATGACCGGAGGGCAGGACAATCCGGGCACCGGCGTCACGCTGCGCGGCGAGCCCACAAACCGGGTGGACTTCGTGCAGATCTGCAAGGCCATCGGCGTCAACTGGGTGCGCGAGGTGGATTCCTACGACCTCGGCGCCCTCTATCAGGCGGTGCGCGAGGCAACCGAATACAAGGGCGTGGCGGTGGTCATCTCCAACCGCCCCTGCGTGCTCGACCCGGTGCGCATCCGCGGTGATGCGCTGGAGGTGGTGCAGGAAACCTGCGTGGCCTGCCAGTCCTGCATGAACCTCGGCTGCCCGGCCATCTCCTGGTCGGATGGCATGTATGACGGCCACCACAAGGTGAAGATCGATCCAATGCTGTGCATCGGCTGCTCGCTGTGCGCGCAGGTCTGCCCGTCCAACGCGATCCGGGCGGCGAAGAAGGACTGAAGGCACAACCGGTGCCGCGGGACGGGGCGACAGGAAGCCGGGAGACGGAGGACGGTATGGGTTCGGATACGGAAAGGGATGACGTCACCTCGGTGCTGATCGTCGGTGTCGGAGGACAGGGCGTCATCATGGTGTCCAAGGTGCTGGCCACCCTGTGCCAGGAGCACGGGCTGGAAGTTAAGCAGTCGGAGGTGCACGGCATGGCCAAGCGCGGCGGTGCGGTATTCTCGCATGTGCGCTTCGGCCGGCATGTGCATTCGCCCGTTATTCCGGCCGGCGAGGCCGACGTGCTTCTGGCGCTGGAATGGGCGGAAGGGTTGCGCTGGCTGCATTTCCTGGATCCGGAGAACGGCACTTTCATCTCCGATGTGCGCAAGATCGTGCCGCCGTTTGCCTGCCGCGACCGCGGCCGTGGCGTTGCCCCCCAATACGCGAAGACCACGCCGCGAGACGTGTTGGAAAAAGTCTCCGTGGGATATGCGCTGGACGCCACGGGCATCGCCGCGAAGCTGGGCAATGACAGGGCTGCCAACACCGTTCTGCTTGGCATCCTCTCCACTGCTCTGAGTTTCCCGGAGCAGGCCTGGCTTGACGTGATCGAGCGCTTCGTGCCGCCGAAGACCCGGGAGATCAACAGCGCCGCCTTCCTGGCCGGCCGCGAATGGGTGAAGGAGGCCACCGTCCCCGAGGGCGAAGTGCTGCCCGTGCCCGAGGTCGACACCGTCCTGAAGAACGTGGTCAACCGGCTGGAGATCACGGAAGAATGGTGCAAGGGCTGCGACATCTGCGTGAAGTTCTGCCCCGAGCGCTGCCTGGCCCTGAATGACGCCGGCAAGGTGGTGGTCAAGGATGCCAATGCCTGCACAGGCTGCCGCCTGTGCGAGATGCTCTGTCCGGATTTTGCCATCCGGCTGCACAAGGAACTGCCTGCGGAGGTCGCACAATGAACGCCCATGCCGGAAAGAACGCGCCCGTCCTGCGCAACATCCAGGGCAATGCGGCATGTGCGCTCGGCGCCATTGCCGCCGGTTGCCGCTTCTATGCGGGATACCCGATCACGCCCTCGTCCGAGATTGCCGAGAAGATGGCCGCCGAACTGCCGAAGGTGGGCGGCACCTTCATCCAGATGGAGGACGAGATCGGCTCCATGGCGGCGACCATTGGAGCCTCGCTGGGCGGCGTGAAGGCCATGACCGCAACCTCCGGCCCCGGCTTCTCCCTGAAGCAGGAAAATCTCGGCTACGCGGCCATCACCGAGACGCCATGCGTCATCGTCAACGTGATGCGCGGCGGACCGTCCACCGGCATGCCGACGCGCCCGGCACAGGGCGACATCATGCAGGCCCGCTGGGGCACCCACGGCGATCATCCGGTGATCGTTCTCGCCCCCCACACGGTGCGCGAGATCTACGAGGAGACGATCCGCGCCTTCAATCTCGCCGAGGCGCTGCGGGTGCCTGTGGTGGTGCTGTTCGATGAGATCATCGGCCATCTGGTGGAGACCGTGGAGCTCGCGCAGCCGGCCCCGGAGGAACTGACGGAACGCAAGTGGGCCACCGGGCCGCGCGAGGAATATCTGCCCTATGCTGCGGAAGAAGACATGATCCCCGCCATGGCCCGCCCCGGTGACGGCTACCGCGCGCACACCACGGGCCTGACCCATGACGAGCGCGGCTTCCCCACGCAGGATCCGCAGAAGGTGACCGCCTTCATGGATCGCCTGCTGGGCAAGCTGGAGCGGCATCATGACCTGATCGAGCGCAACGAGCTCGTGGACACCGACGATGCGGACGTGCTGATCCTCGCCATCGGCACGCCGGCCCGCGCGGCGAAGTCCGCCATCCGCGAGCTGCGGGCGGAAGGCGTGAAGGCCGGCCTGTTCCGTCCGGTGACGCTGTGGCCCTTCCCGGCGGAAGCCTTCCGCGCCGTGGCCACCGGAAAGAAGGCCGTGATCGTACCGGAGATGAACATGGGACAGCTGGTGCTCGAAGCGGAGCAGTTGGCGCCGGAGGGCGTCGCCATCCGTGGGCTGAACCGTTACGACGGCGAGGCGATCACCCCGGCGATGATCGTCAAGGCCGTGAAGGAGAACGTGGCATGAACGAGATTCGGGTCACTTCCGCTGACAAATTCGATATCCGCGACTGGCTCAGGACGGAGCTGATGCCGCATTTCATGTGCCCCGGCTGCGGGCATGGCATCGCCTTGCGCGCCCTGCTGTGGGCCTGTCACGAGCTGGGTATCGACAAGGACAAACTGGCCATCGTCTCCGGCATCGGCTGTTCCGGACGCACCGGCGCCTATATCGATGCCAATACCTTTCACACCACCCACGGTCGCCCGCTGGCCTTCGCCACCGGTCTGAAGCTGGCCCGCCCGGATCTGACGGTGATTGTCATTACCGGTGATGGCGATTCCCTGGCCATCGGCGGCAATCATCTCATCCACGCCTGCCGCCGCAACCTCGACATCACCTGCATGATGCTCAACAACGAGGTCTACGGCATGACCGGCGGGCAGGTATCGCCCACCACATCCGCCCAGCGCTACACCACCACCACGCCGGCAGGCAACATGGAGCCGGTGTTCGACGCCTGCCGTCTGGCCGAGGGCGCGGGCGCCAGTTTCGTAGGCCGTGAGGCGACGCTTCAGATCCCGACCCTGAAGGATCTGCTGAAGGAGGCGATTGCGCACGAGGGCTTCTCGTTCGTGGAGGTGATCTCCGACTGCACGGAGATCTTCGGGCGCAAGAACGCGCTGGGCAGCTCCCCGGAGATGGTGCTGAAGCAGAAGAAGGTCATGATCCCCGAACGCTCCGACAACCGCATCGCCCAGCCCTTCCGGCCCAATCCGTTCCCCACTGGTGTCTTCGTCCGTCAGGAGCGCCCGGAATACGGCGCGGCATATCGTCAGATGTGCGAGCGCGTTCAGAAGGGAGGAAAGGGCAGATGAAGGACATGCAGATCCGCTTTTCCGGCTCCGGCGGACAGGGGCTGATCCTTTCCGCCCGCATCCTCGCAGCGGCGCTGGCCGGGGAAGGGCGCTTCGTGGCGCAATCGCAGGCCTATGAACCCACCTCGCGTGGCGGACTGTCGCGGTCCGATCTGGTGATTTCGGACCGCGAGGTGGAATATCCGCTCGCTACCCGACTGGACGCCGTGGTGATTCTCGATCAGGTGGCGGTGGCCGCATCCGCCGGTCTGCTGGGGCCGGAGACCCTTGCCATCGTGGACGAAAGCAATGTCAAGGAGCCGCCAAAGGACGCCGGGCACATCGTCTCCCTGCCGGTCACGGCCCGGGCGCGCGAGATCGGCAACGCCCGTGTGGCCAACATCGTCGCCCTGGGTGCTCTGGCGGAATTGACGGAGATCATTGATCCTGACACATTGCGCGGCAAGATGCTGGCGCTCGTGCCGGAGCGCTTCCGCGACCTGAATGCGGAAGCCTTCGACGCGGGCCGGGAAATGGCCAGGGAGGCGGAGACGGTCTGAGGATCCGGCCCGCTCTCCCCCAGGATGACACGAGAGAGGGAGCGGGGATCCATGGAAGACCTTTCGCCGAAGCCCGGCGATCTGGAGCCGATCGAGACGGCATCGCGCGACGAGATCGCGGCATTGCAGCTTGAGCGCCTGAAGTGGTCGCTGCGCCATGCATGGGAGAACGTGCCGTTCTACCGGAAGAAGTTCGAGGCGGCGAAGGTTCATCCCGATGATCTGAAGGAACTCTCCGACCTTTCGAAGTTTCCCTTCACCACCAAGCAGGATCTGCGTGACAACTATCCTTTTGGCATGTTTGCCGTGCCGCGTGAGGAGGTGGTGCGCATCCATGCGTCTTCTGGCACCACCGGCAAGCCGACGGTGGTGGGCTATACGAAGAACGACATCCGCACTTGGGCGAAACTGATGGCCCGCGCCTTCCGCTCCGCTGGTCTGCGCAAGGGCGGCATCCTGCACAATGCCTACGGCTACGGCCTGTTCACTGGTGGGCTCGGCGCCCACTACGGTGGCGAGGAGCTGGGGCTGACGGTGATCCCCGTCTCCGGAGGCATGACGGCCCGGCAGGTCACTCTCATCAACGATTTCCGGCCGGACTGCATCGCCGTCACTCCGTCCTACATGCTGGCCATCCTCGACGAGTTCCGCAATCAGGGACTGGA
>JAJRRY010000056.1 GCA_024279095.1 Alphaproteobacteria bacterium | reverse complement strand
GAGGGGAGTGCCTGAAGCTTCCCCGCCTCGATGTTGCTGAAAAAGGGCTGAAGCGGCACTAGGCTGTCGGCTCCGTCAGCATACGCGAGCATGCCACAGACAGAGTCTGCACCTGCCCGAATGGGCAGGCGCGGAATTGCACATGCCGGCGGCAGGATGGACTTCAGTCCTGCTCCTGCTTCTTTCTGTCATTGGAGGCAGCAGAGGTGTCAGATTCTTCGGGAGCCGGCTCGGCCAGAGGAATATCCTCGACGACAGCGGGAGGCTCCTCTTCATATCCGGGAACGGGCTCCATCACTTCGTTTTCCATCACACCGAATTCGGATTCCTCGTATGTAAGCTGCTGCGGTTCGGCCTCGTCGCCGTACCACATGCGCTGCCAGTCCCCCATGGGATCCTCGCTGCGCTTGATCTTGCCGTCCACGTAGGCGCCGTTTTCGATGGCGATGGACTGGTTGAGAATATCACCTTCCACATGGGCGCCGGCAACTACCGTTACCCGGACACCGCAGATGGGGCCGATCACGCGGCCGCGGATGAATACCTCCTCCGCCATGACGGAACCATGGACAACGCCGTTCGCCTCGATGATGCAGACGGAGGCCTGTACTGCACCATGTACCGTTCCGTCTATCTGGAGCTCGCCGTTGGTGGCGAGATTGCCTTCCAGGATCAGGTCGGCGGTCAGAATGGATGGACCGGCCGTGGGCGCAACCTTCTTGACGGCGGATTCGGCGGGCGCCTGCGTTTGCGTGCTCTTGGCGGCCGGGGTGCTAGCGGTCTGCTTCGATTTTCCGAATATCATGTCTTGCCTTCCAGAATCGTGCCGGGTTCAGCGGCTTTCCGAAGAGTCGAACCTCATAATGCAGATGCGGCCCGGTTGATCGCCCCGTGTTGCCGAGCCGACCTATCCTGTCACCGGCGCGCACGCGCTGGCCTGGGCGTACCCGTATCCGGCTAAGATGAGCATAACGTGTCACCAAACCGTTATCATGCCGTATTTCCACAAGTTTGCCGTAGCTGCCCGTCCATCCGGCCCGTACCACGGTTCCGGGGGCTGTCGCAAGAACGGGGGCACCGTATACGGCCTTGAAGTCGATTCCAGCATGCAGCGCCAACCTGTGCCGAAAAGGATCGGAACGGTAGCCGAAACGGGATGAAATGCGGCGGAAGGTACTCATGGGCTTCCGCACCGGAAGCCGTTCCAGCTCCCGTTTCAGAACGGCGGTTTCTGCCAGGAGATCGGCAATGCGGTTCATGCGACCGACAATCTCGCCATCCATTTCGGCACGAGCTCCGGCAGGTATGAAAGGCCCCCCCCTGTGCTTCGGGCACCTTGTGCGCCTTGCGGGCAATCCGTACCGGATCCAGTTTCAGGCGCCTGAATACGGCGCGGGCCTTCGCTAGTTGCCGCTCCGCCTTCTTCCGTGCCGCGTCCAATAGGGCCACCTGCCGCTGCCGCGCCTGTTCACGCATGCCGCGCAGGATGTCCAGCACCGCTTCGGCCTGCTCGGGCGTACGAATCCTGCCGGAGAAACGCACACGCAGATCGTTACTGGCAGGATCCGGAGACAGGCTGTCCTGTCTCGGCCTCAACCGCAGCGTCCCGCTCTGGCGGTCGCCTTCCGTGTGTTTGTTCTTCTTTCCACCCGAGGGTGCGGTCAGGCCGGCTCTGCCAAGTTCCCGGTCAAGGATCCGTTGCCGCTCGAGCAGGCGCTCATAATCCTGCCGCAGGGCCTCGACCTTTTCCAGCCAAGCCTCCTGATCGGCCATCAGCTGCCCCTTCAACTCCTGGATCTGCCGCTCCATCTCGGCGCGCCTGCTGGCGAAAAGGGCGGCCTGACGGGCCAGACTTTCCTCACGGATGGTGCGCTCGCGGGCCAGATGGTCGTCCTTCCGGGCGAGCATGCGGCTCTTGGAGACCGCACTTGCCGTTGCATAGACGCTCCAGAGACCGGTTGCCGCCACGAGTCCCAGCGCAACGGCCTGCATCCACGGCCTGATGGCGACATGACGCACGCCGCCATCCGTACGGATGTAGACGTTGTGTTCCCGGAATAGCCGATTCAGCAGGGACGGACGCTGCTTCCGCTCGTATTCCCTGAGAATGGCACTCTTCGGTGGCCGGTAACTCATGTCGCTGCCGGTACTCCCTCTCTCACCCCTGAGCCCGACTTCCGTTACGACGGATCGAGCTTCCAACTTTGGCACTTGCCTGTTAAATGCGGTGAATTCATGGCATGGTTGCACCTCCAGCCATATTGCATACTGCGGGAAAATTCATTTTCTTCAGCCTGTTGTCATGTTTTCCTCATGCAGGCAAAGAGAAGGTCCAGCAACCGTGATGCGGTCGGAAGGTCGTGTATTTGGCGATCGGAGGAACGGAATCAGGGCAGTTTTCGTGCTTCTTCCAGCACCTCTTGGGCATGTCCCTTTACCTTCACCTTGCGCCAGACCCTGGCGATGCGGCCTTCGCGATCGATGAGGAAGGTAGAGCGTTCCACGCCCATGTACTTGCGTCCGTACATGGACTTCTCCTTCCATACGCCGTAGGTCTGCACGACTTTCTTCTCCGGATCGGCAGCCAGAAGGATTCCCAGGTCATGCTTGGCCCGGAAATTGGCATGCTTGCGGACGGTGTCCGGGGAAACGCCGATAATGACGGCATCGGTCTTCTCGAACTCGTCCTTCAGTGCGGTGAAGTCGATGGCTTCGGCCGTGCAGCCGCTGGTGTTGTCTTTCGGGTAGAAATAGAGCACGACCTTGCGTCCGCGGAAATCCGAGAGGTGGATAGTGCCCTCGGTGTCGGTCTCCAGCTCGAAGTCGGGGGCGATATCTCCTTCGGCGGGTGCTGCTGCCTCGCTCATGGCATGATTCTCCTTGACGATTGTTCAGGTTCATTCCGGCTGGCGTCATGCTAGACATGATGGACGCCCTGCGTCCCGTCCGTTTTCATGATGCCGAAACCATTCGTATCGTATGATGGATCAGACGGCGGCCGGCAACCGAATCGGCAACATAATGTGGTCCAAGTGGTGGCGTTAACCTGTCTGGATTCCGGCAGGAGCGCACTTCGCTCGCAAACGACTGGTGGTCAGGGAACGAAGGAAAGTGACGCGCAGACTCATCAGGCTCACGTCCGTTCTTCTCCTGGCCCTGGTGGTGTCCCTGGCGTTGGCGGCAGGGTGGCTGTGGTGGCGTCTGTCCAGCGGTCCGATGTCGCTTTCCTTTCTCGATCGGCGGGTCGAGCAGGCGATCAACGCCAACCTGCAGGGCAGTGGACTGAAGGTCCGCATGGACGGAATCATCCTGGAGCTGGACGAGGTCACGGGCCAGCCGGCTTTCCGACTGCACAATCTCAGGCTCCTGGATGACGAGGGGCGCATGCTGGCGCATGCCACGCGTGCTTCCGTGGGGGTGAAGGGCGGTGCGTTGCTGTCCGGTTCCGTGAAGGTGCGCAAGCTGGATCTCATAGGCCCGCGTATCGTCATGCGTCGCAAGGCCGACGGAACTTTGGAGGTCGGTTTCCGCATGGCGGCTGGCGGAGCAAAGCGGTCCAGGGGCAAGAAGTCGGACGGGGAAGACGTTGAGAATCTTTTCCGGTTGGATAACGTCTTCAGGATCATAGACGAGCAGATTTTCAGCCCTTCCGAGACAGGGCGCACAACGCTCTCCTCTCTGGAAGCGGTACACATCACCCGTGCATCCATTTCCTTCTACGACGAACTCAATGACGTGCTGTGGTTCGCCCCCAGTGCCGATCTGGTGTTCCGTCGCGTTCCCTATGGATTCGCCCTGTTCGTTGCCGGTGACGTTTCCAATGGTGGCAGGCCGTGGCGCACGGAACTCACGGCCACCTTCCGGCGCAAGAGCAGGACCTTCACCGTGGCTGCCCGCGTATATGACGTCATTCCCGCGGAGTTCGCGCGCAACGTCTTCGCCCTGTCCAGACTGGCCCAGATGAATCTTCCTTTGTCCGGTCACGTGGAGGCGGAATTCTCCAGCGATGGTCGCATGCTGAAGGCCTCTGCGGAGCTGTCCGCCGGTCGCGGCACGGTGGGTTTTCCAGGATATATCGCCAAGCCGGTTTCGGTGCAGGAAGGACTCGTCCGCGTGGATTACGAGCCGGAGAGCGGCGATTTCGTCATCGCGCCCTCCGTGATCCTCATCAATGGTGGTGCGGCGGAACTCAAGGGGCGCATTTCGCCGGTGAAGAACGAACAGGGCCGGGTGCGCGCTCTCGGGTTGGCTCTGGAGCTTTCCCGCGGCGATCTCGGACGTCCACGCCGCAAGGGCGAGCTCATCATCGATCATCTGACCTTTCGTGGCACCGCCCGGATTGATGCTGCGCGTCTTGATGTGGAAGATTTCCTGCTCAGGGCCGGACCGGGCCGGGTGCGCATGCGCGGCCGCTTTGTGGGAGAGGGGGACGGCATCGGCATCTATCTCGGTGGGCGCGCCACGAATCTGACGGCGCGGCTGATCAAGAAGCTCTGGCCACCGGTTCTGGCCCCGAATGCGCGGCGCTGGATTCGCGAGAACATCCATGAGGGAATCATTCCCGAGGGTACCTTCCGCCTCGGAATTCCGGGGGGGACCATGATCGCCGCCATCAAGCGGCACGAAGCGGTTCCCGACGACCAGGTGGACGTGCGCTTTTCCGTACGGGACCTGAATTTCTCCTATTTCCGGGACATGACTCCGATTTCGGGTGCTGCCGGAAAGGCGCGCCTGACAGGCAACCACTTCGAGCTGAAGCTGGATCGCGGGCAGGCCGTTCTGCCTTCCGGCAAGGTGCTGAAGCTGGTATCGGGCCGCATGCGCATGCGGGACCTTGCGCCAATCGTGTCTCCGGCGACCATCGAAGTCGATGCCACGGGACGGGCCGAAGCCTTTCTCGAGCTGCTGGACGAAAAACCGTTGGAGCTCATCAGCAAGGCCGGCATGAATCGGCGCCAGCTGAAGGGTGAGGCCCACGTGCGCGTGACGTTCTCCATGCCTATTTCGAAGCACATGAAGGCTTCCGACATCCGGACTTCTGCCGTGGCCGAACTGAAGAATGTCATCGTGCGGGACATCATGGACGGCATGGATCTGGACAACGGAACACTTCGCGTCGTCTTTGACAAGGACCGGCTGTCCGCCTCCGGCAGGATGCGTGTGGCAGGCGTGCCGGCGCGCATCCAGTGGTCCCGCGCCCTGAAACCCGGTTCCGTGGGGGACCTCACGATTTCGGCGACGCTGACGGAAAAATATCGCAAAAAGCTCGGCCTGGATCTTTCGCGCTGGCTGTCCGGCCCGATACCCCTCACGCTGAAAGCGAAAGTCCGTGCAGGGCATATTTCCACAGCCGATGTACGCGCAGACCTTTCCAGAGTGTCCATGCGCATCGATCAGCTGAAATGGAGCCGTGCCCCGGTCAAGGGCACGAAGGCTTCGTTCACGATTGATTTCGGCCGCAGGAACATTATCAGGATTCGCGGGTTTTCGCTACGTGGCGGTGGCATGCGGGTGACTGGCAACATGACGTTGAATGCTGACGGTTCGCTGCGGGAGGCCACCTTCTCACGATTTGAACTGGACGCCCTCAACCGGCTGGCCATCGGATTGAAACATGCGAAGGGACGATTGGATATTGCGGCCGCTGGTGATTCCTTCGATGCACGCCCCTTCGTAAAGGACTTCTTCTCCGCTTCCGGCACGCCGGCGCAGCGTGGTGCCGGATCTGCAGGCAAGGGGAAGGGCGGCGCGGCCGGCAGGGATTTCGTGAAAGTGACGGTCAACCTGAAGAAGGTGCTGATGGAGCGCGGCGAAAACGTCTTTGACGTACGCGGATTCCTTGAAGTCCTGGGTGGTGTGGTGACCCGGGCGGCCCTGACCGGCCGCATGGCCTCCGGCCAGCCCGTGACACTCGATATCGTCCCTGCCGCAGCCGGACAGAGACGGTTGCGTATCGTTTCGAAGGATGCCGGTGCCGTTCTGCGGGCCTCGGGCCTCTATTCCAAAATCTTCGCAGGCCGCATGGAGTTTTCCGCATTGTTGGCAAGGCCGGAGGAGGGGGGTGTCCGCCGCGGTTTGCTGGTCATTCGGCGTTTTGTGGTTCGCAATGAAGGAAAGCTTGCCACGATTGAACGGAACGGCCGCAAGGCTGGAAAAAGGAGAGGGCCGCGCCGCGGTTTCCGCTTCAAGAAGCTGGTGCTGCCATTCTCGACCGATCGCAATTTCATCCGCATCGGCAATGCTCTGGTCAAGGGAACGGAAATTGGTGCAACCGCAAACGGCCTCATCCGCAAGGCCGATGGCGCCATGGACATCGGCGGGACGATCATTCCCGCCTACGGTGTCAACGCCGCCATTGGACAGGTGCCGCTTCTGGGAGACCTGTTGACCGGTGGTCGTGGACAGGGCGTCTTCGGTATGACCTATGCCCTGCGAGGGACGCTGAAGAAGCCGAAATTCATCGTCAATCCGCTGTCCGCGATTGCTCCTGGCGTGCTGCGCGGTTTTTTCGAAGTGGGTGGCAACAATGTCAATCCGGACGGCACCCCCCGGCGTCGCATTCCGAAGCCGGGAACACGCAGCCGTTCGAATATCGTCAATGGTGGCTGAATTCTGCCGGTGCGGCAAGTATTGCCTGGCTGATGGAGCCCTTCCGTTTCGGTGCTACTTCGGCTTGACGATCACCTTCCCGATCATGCCGTCCGACTGCCAGTGCGGACCGCAAAGGTAGGGATATTCACCAGGTGGCAGGTCGAACTTCATCTCCACCTTTTCTTCCGGATCCGGGAAGATCCGTTCAGATTCGGGCTTGCCTTCGTCACGGAACCAGACGGAATGCGAGGTCCGCCTGTCGACGTTCACCCAGCGGACGCTTTCTCCCTGCCTGACCGTCACCTGCGGCGGACAGAAGGTGTACTTGTACATCTTCACCACATGGATGCCGTCCTTCAGGAGATCGGAAGACGGATGGCCATAAATCTTCCGGTAGCGCTGTTCGGCCTTCTCACAGATCTGCTTCTTCTCTTCCGTCATCTGCGGTGGCTGTGGCGCCTCCGTCGCACGCACCACGAA
This sequence comes from Alphaproteobacteria bacterium, assembly GCA_024279095.1. Taxonomy (GTDB): domain Bacteria; phylum Pseudomonadota; class Alphaproteobacteria; order Rhizobiales; family Aestuariivirgaceae; genus Thermopetrobacter. Next base: position 11,265 of record JAJRRY010000056.1, on the reverse strand, counting down.
GGGCAGGGTGCTCATCCCTGTCAGAACCGGCAGTGCCGCAAGCACGAACCGCTTGTGGGTCATGACGTTTCCTCCTCCTGGTTTTCGCTGTTTCGGTCATGCGAGGACGAGGATACATCATGCGGCAGCACATGCAAAAAGGGAGGGCGGCAATCCCGCTTGCTGCGGGAATGCCGCCCTGTTTCGTCAGTTACAGGCCGGACGATCTGCGTCCGTATCGCTCATGCGATCAGGTCACATGATTAGTGCGATTGTAGACGTTGAACTTGCCGGTCGGCGTGTACAGACCCTTGATGCGCTTCTTTTCCTTGAGCGTCTTGGCATCGTAGATCACGATCTCGCCATTCGGCTTTTTCGGATCCTTGCGGTTCCAGACGGAGACCCAGAATTCCGTGCCACCCTTGTTGAACTCGATGTGCACGGCCGCATAGCCTTCCTTGTCGGTGACGACAATCGGCTCCATGAGCTTGCGGGTCTTCTTGTCCAGTACCTGGATGGTCTGGCGGACCTCCTCGTCAGGCGACTTGGTCTGGTCGGCAATCACGTACGGGCTGTTCGGATGCGTACGGATGAACACGCCCGGACCGTCCAGGGTGACATTGTAGCAGACCTTCCAAGCCTGATCGGGATGCCCCTTCGGGTCGTTGCCCCATGTGGTGATCTTGCCTTCGCCGAGGTAGACCGTGCCGCCCACCGGACCGCACTTCTCGTCCACCCAGTTGGCGCCCGGGCCCGGATGCGGTTTCTTGCCGACCGGGATGATGGCCTCGGCCTTCCATTCCTCGGTGTCGACCACGACCATCTTGTTCGAGGCGTTCGCCGCGATCTGGAAGTAGCGGCCGGTAGGATCGAAGAAGCCGTCATGCAGATACTTGGCAGTATCCATCTGCACGATCTTCAGGTTCTTCAAGTCCTTGTAGCCGACTTGCCACATCTGACCCAGCTCCTTCGCAGCGATTAGGAAGGAGCTCTGGTTCGGCGTGGTATACACCGCAGCCACGCGGGATTCCTCCACGTAGTCACCGTCGATGTTCACGCCCCGGGTGGAAATCACTTTCAGCGGCTCCATGGTCACCGCGTCGGCAATCACGAAGTGCGGCGGCCAGTAGGATCCACCGAGCACGTACTTGCCATCACCCGACACCGTCACGTCGCGGGCGTCATAGCCGATCTTGGTGTAGGCGACGAGCATCTTTTCGGGTTTCTGGAAGAGATCCACCTTGGACATCTTGCCGTCGCGGCCCATGATGTACCAGAAACGACCCGGCACGCCGCCGACGGGTTTTTCGTACTTGTGATGCTCGGTGGCCTTCAGCACGTGCACCGCATAGCCGGTGGGCAGATGCGCCACGATCTCGTACTTGTCACCGTCAACCACCGCGATCTTGCCGACGTCACGCTCGATGACCAGGAAGAAGTTCTCCCAGTTGCGGTCGTGCAGCGGCTTCTTCGGGTAGTCCTTCGGATCCACGAGGACCTTGGTGGCCTTCTTCATCATCGCCAGGCTCATCTCCGGCGGCTTGGGCGGTTCGAGCTGGATGTACTTGGCGAGCAGCTCGATCTCCTCCTTGGAGAAGATGTCCGAGAACGGGTTCATGCCGCCATCGGTGCCTTCGGTGATGATGCGCACAAGCTTCTTGGTGCCCAGCTTGCGCGTGTTCTTCGGTTCGAGGTTCTTGCCCGTCGCGCCCTTGCGCAGCACGCCGTGGCAGCCGGCGCAGCGCTGGAAGTACAGCGTCTTGGCCTTCTCGAACTGTTCCGGTGTGAGCTTGACCTCTTCGGCCATAGCCACTCCGGTGCTTCCCGCGAGCATGGCGGCGCCTGCCGCAAGCCCGAGAATGGAGGCAGTTACGGTGAATTTCCTCATGATGTCCCTCTAGGAGTTGACGGTTGTCGACGCGGGGAAGTCTAGACAAGCTCCAGCAAAACGCATTTGACTTTCATCAAGAATGAAAGAGGGGCAAGATGACGCAGAATAATCCTGATTTCATTACTAAGTTATGCCATGGATGAAATTTGATATGGATCATGAAATGGGTGTACGCGACATGCCCCTTTCCACGTGATCCGCTATGCGGAATGCAAATACTTTCATTGGTGCGGGTCAAAACGTCCCGTGGATGGGCGCGGGAATCTTGACAATTGTCAAGGCGTCTTCGGCTTACGGCTTCTTAATGTCAGTTGTCAGCCCGTATCACATGAACAAATGAGGGGATGAGCGGTCATGCAAACGAAATCCGCAGCCCGCAACATCTTTTTCGGCGGCACGATATTCTTCTTTGTCGTGTTCGTCGGGCTTGTTGCTCACAGCTACAGCTACATCGTGAACACGTCGACCCAGCCCGTCACCGAATCCGTCGCCCGCGGAAAGCTGGTGTGGGAGCAGAATGCCTGCATCAACTGTCACACTATTCTCGGCGAGGGTGCCTATTACGCCCCCGAGCTGGGCAACGTGTGGAAACGCTACATGGAGAACAACGACAACGATCCGAAGGCCGCGCGCGAGGCCATCATCACCTGGATCAAGTCCATGCCCACCGGCGTCGAAGGCCGTCGCCAGATGCCGCAGTTCAATCTGACGGACCAGCAGCTGAACGATCTCGTCGACTTCTTCGAGTGGACGAGCAAGATCAACACGCAGAACTGGCCGCCGAACATCGCCGGTTGATTGAGGGGAGAAAGCACCATGAAGTACCAATCCCAGAAGATAGCCATGGCCTATTTCATCGTGGCCATGGCGCTGTTCCTGGTTCAGGTGCTGATGGGCGTGACCATCGGCTACATCTACCTGAACCCGAATTTCCTGGCTGAGATCTTCCCGTTCAATGCCCTGCGCATGCTGCATACCAACTCGCTGATCGTGTGGCTGCTGGTGGGCTTCTTCGGCGCGACCTACTACATCATTCCGGAGGAGGCGGAGCGCGAGATCGAGAGCCCCACCATTGCCTACATTCAGCTCGCCATCCTCGTGCTCGGCACCGCCGGCGTGGTGGTCACCTATCTGTTCGATCTGTTCCACGGCAACTGGCTGCTGGGCAAGCAGGGCCGCGAGTTCATCGAGCAGCCCCTGTGGGTGCAGCTCGGCATCGTCGTTGCCGCGCTGATGTTCCTCTACAACGTCACCATGACGGTGCTGAAGGGACGCAAGACGGCCATTGCCAACGTCCTGCTGCTGGGCCTGTGGGGCATCGCCATCTTCTTCCTTTTCGCTCTCTACAACCCGGACAATCTGGCACTGGACAAGATGTTCTGGTGGTGGATCGTGCATCTGTGGGTCGAGGGCGTGTGGGAGCTGGTGCTTGCCGCCATCCTGGCCTTCCTGATGCTGAAGCTCACCGGCGTCGACCGCGAGGTGGTGGACAAATGGATCTATGGCCTGGCCGCCCTGTCCCTGTTCACGGGTATTCTGGGCACCGGCCATCACTATTACTGGATCGGCACTCCGGCCTACTGGCAGTGGATCGGCTCCATCTTCTCCACGCTTGAGGTGGTGCCGTTCTTCGCCATGGTCCTGTTCGCCTTCACCATGGTCTGGAAAGGTCAGAGGAACCACCCGAACAAGGCCGCTCTGCTGTGGGCTCTCGGCTGTGCCGTGCTGGCCTTCTTCGGTGCCGGCATCTGGGGCTTCCTGCATACGCTGGCCCCGGTCAACTACTACACGCACGGCACGCAGGTGACCATGTCGCACGGACATCTGGCCTTCTTCGGCGCCTATGTCTGCATCAATCTGGCCTTCATCACCTATGCCATGCCCAAGCTGCTGGGTCGCGAGCCTTACAATCAGGTGCTCAACATGGTGTCCTTCTGGGTGATGAGCGGTGCGATGGCCTTCATCACCTTCGCGCTGACCTTTGCCGGTGCGGTGCAGGTGCACCTGCAGCGCGTCCGTGGCGAGAACTTCATGGACGTGCAGGACGAGCTGGGCCTGTTCTACCTGCTGCGCGAAGGTGCCGGCGTCGTCGTGCTGATCGCCGTGATCCTGTATCTGTACACGATCTTCGTGCCGCGTGAGCAGGAGGTCATCGCCTCCCAGCCGGCCGAGTAAAGTGCATGCCTTGGGCCATCGGTGGACCGAAATCCGTCGATGGTCGCCTCCGCAAGGGAAGGGCCCGCCGCAATTGCGGCGGGCCCTTTGCCTGCGGAAGGCCTTTGCGCTGGACGAGAGGGCTGTGCGGTCGACCTGCCGCAGGACGTTTGCGTCACTTGCGTTTCAGACCGGTTATCATGGCTTTCACGAGACTTTCTCGGTGGGCAACTGAAGCATGGATGACGCCTGCCACATGGAAGGCGACCAGGACGAGAACGAAGTTGGCCATGACTTCGTGTAGCTCCTCCACCCACTCGACCCCCCAGAAGGCGTCCAGTGTCATCATCCAGCCCGTAACGAGCGTAACCGTGATGACCGTCAGCAGAGCAATGATCATTGCCGCTCCAGCAGGGTTGTGTCCGAGATGCCTGGGAGCGTTCCCGCGAGCTAGGCGCCCGAGATATACAAGAGTGGCTCGGGGGCCCTTCACGAACTGGGAAAAACGGGCGTATTTCGTGCCCACGAACCCCCAGACAATGCGGACGACAATCAGAGCGGCGACGCCATAACCAATCAGTTCGTGTGCCCGGTCCAGCCCTTCTGACGTGATCCAGGCGAGCGCGATACCGGTCACGAGCGACCAATGGAAGATCCGTACCAGCGGATCCCAGACCCTCACGATTTCCCCGTTGCCGGAAGAGGCCCGCAGGACATCATGACTGGTCCTTTCTTCGCTCCGTGAATGATCCGTGCTACTCAACGTGTCAGCCCTTGATCTTCGTCTTCACGACCTTGCCGTTGACAGGGTCGATGTAGATTTCCATCTTCTTTCCGTCCTTGATCGCGTAGACTTCGAGGCAGTTGTCTTCGCGCTTGACCTTGCGTACTTCGTAGCCTTTTTCGGTGAACATCTTTGCCACCTGGTCGCGAGACATCCACTTCTCCACCGGAGCATCCGTGCACATCATGGCTGCCGAGGCAGAAACCGTGGAAGTAAAGATGATTGCCGAGAGGGTTGAAACGCCGAGTGCTACCTTCATCATTTTCATTTCCTCCTTCTCCAATGTTCGATTTGCATCACATGTCGTGTACTCGATACACTTTCCGGAAGTGATTCCGGGAAGTGCAGGCAACATATGAAGGAGTACATGTCTCCGACCTGACATGTTCCGTCAGGCTAATGTAAGGTTGCAGCATGCATATATTGCAATTCACAAGCGAAAAGAGCAAGGAAAATACCTGCCGGAAAGCGAGAAAGGTTGCATGGCGTGACAAAATTGCACCGCCTGCATGTGGATCATGACTTTGGTCAAACAGCTGCTCCACGGCATCTGGTAAAACCGAGCCAAGCAGTCGGAAAATTCGGAAGGGGACGGCTGCTGGCACCTAGGGGAAAGATCATGACGGACACTGCCATCAGCTCCGCCGGGGAGGCTGCCATACCTTTCTATCGCCCGGTGGGAAACGAGTGCGAAATCTTCGAGAAAGCCTACAAACTGAGGCTGCCACTGCTGCTGAAGGGACCAACGGGATGCGGCAAGACCCGTTTCGTGGCGCACATGGCGGCCCGACTCGGGCTGCCGCTGCATACGGTTGCCTGTCATGACGACCTGACTGCAGCCGATCTGACGGGCCGCTATCTGCTCAAGGGTGGGGAGACGGTGTGGACGGATGGTCCTCTGACCACGGCTGTGCGTCACGGTGGCGTGTGCTATCTGGACGAGGTGGTGGAGGCGCGCAAGGACGTGACCGTCGTGCTTCATCCGCTGACCGATGATCGGCGTATTCTGCCTCTGGAACGCACCGGCGAGCTACTGGAGGCGCCGGACAATTTCATGCTGGTGATCTCCTACAACCCCGGCTACCAGAACATCCTGAAAAGCCTGAAGCCTTCCACCCGCCAGCGCTTTCTTGCGCTGTCCTTCGACTACCCGCCCATTGATGTGGAGACCGAGGTGGTGGCGCGGGAGACGGGCCTCGACGAATCCCGGACCCGTCTGCTGGTACGACTGGCCCGCCGTCTGCGCTCACTGAAGGACTATGATCTCGAGGAGGGGGCCTCCACCCGCCTGGTGATCTATTGCGGCAATCTTGTGGCTGCGGGCGTGGACATGGAAGAGGCCATCGAGGCGGCGCTCATCGAACCTCTCTCCGATGACGAGGACGTGAAGGCGGGGCTGCGTGAGGCGGTAGCCGCAATTGTCGGCTGAGTCCGGCAGGAGGGACGGCAGGGCATGGGTTTCAGCATCTTCGAGCCTGAGGAGACGATCGGCGAACTGTGGCATCGCATCATTGCGAAACCCACGGACCTGCCGACCTTTCCCGAGGAGGCGGTGCGCTTTCCCGAGGTTGCCGGACGTCTGGGCGTGTTTTTTCGTACACTGGGCGGGGACCCGGCCATCGACCTGAAGGCGATGCCGCGCGAGACCACGCGCAACCGCCTGAGCTGGTTCCAGAAACTGGGACATTCCGCCTTTCTCGTGCCGCGCGCGCGGATCGACGGCGACATCCTGCTGCTCCCGGAAGAACTGGATGTTCTGTCGGAGAGGGCACTCAACACAGATCTGTACTACTGGCTGACCGCGTGGGCGGCTGCCGTGCAGGGAGAATGGCCGGAGATGCACGAGGATCCGTTGCAGGCCGATGTGGCTGCCCTGCGCTTTGCCTGCCGGGTCACACGTCGAACGCTGTTCGTTGCGCCGGGGCTGCGGCAACGCTATCGCCGGCTTTGCGAGGCGGTGCTGGCAGTACGACCTTCACGGTCTCTGCCGCCTGCGGAAGCGGCTGTGGAGGAAGCGATTGTGGCATTGCTGCGGGATGAAATGCCGGATGCAGGTGACAATCCCGTGCTGGCAGCCGTTCTGGACTCCAACGACGATCTGTCGGAGCTTCAGGCGCCGCGCGGATACCGTACTTTCCTGCCGGTTCCGTTATGGGGAGATGCTCTGCCGATGCGTCGGCGGCGCCACTCCCCGGAGCGGGAGGACACGGCTGCCGGCGGCAAGAGCGCGGACGAGGAAGAGGACGCGCGGGACAAGAAGTATCGGGGGCGGCGGCGCAGTTCCGATGAGGCGGAGAAAAAGGACCCGCTCATCCTGCATCGTTTCGAATCCATTCTTTCGCTGGCGGAGTTTCTCAATGTCAATCGCATGATCGATGACGAAGACGATGAGGACAATGCCAAGAAGGCACGCGATGATCTGGATGAAATCTCGCTCGTCGAGGTGAACAAAAAGCCGAAGACGAAACTGAAATTCGATCTCGATCTCGCTCCGGAGGATGTGGAACTGGAGCGGCTCGCTGCGGAGCATGTCTATCCCGAATGGGACTATCGCCGCCGTGACTATCTGCCAGATCATTGCCGCGTTCTGACGCGTATCGCGGAAGAAAACGATGGTGACGACATCTGGCAGCCGGATGAGGCGATGCGGCGGCGTATCCGGGCCGTGCGGCGGCAGTTCGAGGCCCTGCGGCCGAAGCGGGAGATCCTGCGGCGGCAGTTCGACGGAGCGGAATTCGACATGGATGCCCTGGTGCGTTCCCTGACCGACATTCACGCGCACGGTGAGGGCTCCGACCGCATCTACATGCAGGCGCGGCAGCAGGCTCGCGACCTGGCGGTGGCAGTGCTGTTCGACACCTCGCGTTCCACGGAGAGCTGGGTGGACGGGCGTCAGGTGATCGATATCGCCCGCGAGACGCTGACAGCCCTCACGGAAGGGCTGGCGGCCTGTGGAGACGACTATGCCATTCATGCCTTCTCCTCGATCAAGCGGAACCGGGTGTACGTGAATACCATCAAGGGCTTCGACGAGTGTCGCGGACCGGCCATATATCGGCGTATCGCGGCATTGCGACCCGGCTTCTATACCCGGATGGGCGCAGCCATCCGGCATGTTTCGGCGGAGCTGGAAAATCGCCCCAACTCTCACAAGCTGCTTCTGGTCATCACGGACGGCAAACCCAATGACCTGGACCACTACGAGGGGCGCTATGGCGTGGAGGATACCGCGAAAGCCATAATGGAGGCGCGCAAGCGGGGACAGAAGGTCTTTGGTGTCACCATAGATGCAAAGGCGCAAGGATATTTCCCTTTCATCTTCGGGCGGAACGCCTATGCAATCGTTTCCAAGGCTTCGAAGCTCAGTCAGGCCTTGCCGATGCTCTATCGGCATCTGGTTGCATGACCGAAAGTCTGTGATTCATGTTACGGAAAACCACCGAAACTTCCGGGAAGATGGAAGTCGCGCAGGGGGCGGAGGGGAAGGGCATGTCCGACGGAAAACAGGAAGCCACGCTGGACGATGGCTGGGGGCCGCTTTCGCAGCTGCCCGGCAATCCGATGATCTGGCTGCTCATCATCTCGGAGATTGCCGTCTTCGGGGCGGGCTTTGCGGGTTTCGTGATCGCCTTTCTTCTGGATCCGGAAACGTTCATCCGCTCGCAGGATACGCTCAACCGTCTGGCCGGTGCCATCAACACCATGGTGTTGGTGACATCGGGGCTTTTCGCCGCGCTGGCCGTGAAGGACGAGTCCGAAGGGCGGACGGGACGCATGCGGATGTGGATCCTTCTGGCCATTCTCACCGGACTGGTGTTCCTCGGAGTGAAATACGTCGAGTACGCTGGCGAAAGCGCGGCCGGGCATACCATCGACACCAATACCTTCTTCACCCTCTATTACCTGCTCACGGGTTTCCATGCCCTGCATGTGATACTGGGCATCGTGATCCTTGCCATCGTGGCGTGGAAGCATTCGCTGGACAATCTGGAGACGGGTGCTGCCTTCTGGCACATGGTGGACCTGATCTGGGTGATCCTGTTCCCTGTCGTATATCTGCTGCGCTGAGGAGCCGGACATGAAGGACAGTATTCATTCCTCCCACAATCTGCCCTCCCGTCGCACGCTGGTCATGGCCTGGGCCCTGCTGATGGTGCTGACCATCGGTACGATGATCGCAGGCAAGGTCACTTCCGCGGCCTCGCTCGGCCTGATCTGGACCGCCATTCTTCTTGCCATTTCCTGGGCCAAGGCGCGGACCATCCTTCAGGTCTACCTGAACCTGCGGGCCGCGCCCCGCCACTGGCGGAGCGGGTTCAATGGCGTGCTTGTCTTCCTGCTGCTGGTGATTTTCGGGCTTTATGCACTTGGAGCAACGGGTATCGTGCACCATTAGGTGCCTCGCGGGGCCGTCCGGACATTTCCGTCATTGCAGGCAAAAGTGTTCCGCCATGTGCGGGAAGGGCGCGGGCGAAATGGTGACCCGCCCGCCTGTCCCAACGCATGGGGGCACAAACGACTGGAACATGAGCGGGCGGGTCCGGAGCACGTCAGGCTGAGGAACAGCCCGGGCCATAGGCCGGTTCGTGCCCCGCAAAAACAATAATGATTTATCGTCAAAGACCAAGTTAAAAGTTCTCATTTGAACATTAAAAATGCCACCATTGAAGTTGATAAAATGATTCTGCATCTGCAATTGCAGATTGTTATATGTCAAATTTGCTCGCTTAATGATATATTCCGGGGCATTCCGTCGCGCACCAGATGTTTTTTGATGGCGATCCTGCATGTGGAGGTTGTCTGCGCATTACGGCCAGACGGCTGGTATGGCCGCCATCATTCTGGCATGGTGCCGAACCATTTTTTGTAGATGCGTGCGTATTCTCCACTTTCGAGCACGTGGAGCAGGGCCTGATTCACGGATTCCCGCAGAGGCGAGCCTTCCTGCATGGCGATTCCATAAGGCTCGTGGCTGAATATGGGGCCGGCCGTACGGACCTTTCCCTCCCCACCGTGGGAGACATAATAGGTGAGGGCGGGGAAGTCATAGACCACGGCATCCACCTTGCCGGCCTCAAGCAGAGCATAGGCATCTTCGATGCGGGAAACGGTCGTGATGGAAGTGCCGGGCAGGTGGCGCAGATAGTTCTCTGCCGTGGAATGTTCCACCGTGGCGACCCGGCGGCCGGGCAGGTCCTCGGGCCCCCGGATCACGCCTTCCAGTTCGGAAACGGTGACTGCGGAAGTGATTGTGGCGGTGAACCAGGCGAAGGCGACATAGCCGAACACGATCAGCACCAATGCGATGACGCGTCCGGAATGCGTCTTGGGTGTCTTGTCGCCATAGCCGACGGTGGAGATGGTCACCAGAGTCCAGTAGATGGCATCCCAGACACCGAGCGGGTAGCTCCGCGTGAAGTCCGGGTTGCGGCGACGCTCCACGAGCCAGATCAGATGCGCAACGAGAATGACCAGAACGCCCAGGGCCATGAGGGCGAGTTGAAAGCTGGGAGAGGAGAACATGCCCTTCAGCACGCCGAGGGCCTGTGACAGGACGCCTGCGTTCTCCTGCCGCACGAGAATCTGCAAGCCGGACCGGAAGTAGGGGTGGGAGAAATCGAGCCAGGCTTCCCGGTCCGCCGTGATGGTGATGGCGGCGATCCCGACATCGCCGGCTCCATCCTTTATCCCGTCCAGAAGCGCCTTGAGCGTTGGCACGACGGTGATCTCGCTCTTGACGTTCATGCGCCTGGCGATGGCTTCCCACAGGTCCAGCGAGAAACCTGTCACGCCACCTGCGCCATTCGGGATGACGAAGGGGGCGATGGGCTTGGTCAGTACGCGCAGGGTTTTTGGCGGGGGGCTGGCGGCAATTGCGGATGCGGCATTTCCGTCTGCCGGAGCGGCCCCTGCGGCATGTATCGGCCGTGGAATCAGGACGGCAAGGGCGAAAAGGACAAGGATGACCGGTACGGTGAGGAAGCGTGGATGCATCATGCTGCCTGTGTCCCCCATGGTTCGGAGGTGCATCATACTGGCAGCCTTTCGATCATGCAAAGCGTTCCCAGAGCAGTTTCAGGATGGTGGCGGCAACCACCAGGAGGAAAAAGAGGCGGATAAATGCGACGTTGCGGCGGTAGACCAGCGTGGAGCCTGCGAAGGCGCCCGCCATCTGGCCCGCCCCCATGGCCAGGCCGATGCTCCAGATGACGAGGCCGGAGGCGACGAACACGCCCAGCGCCACGATATTCGAAGTGAGGTTGAAGAGTTTCGTGCGGGCTGTTGCGCCCTTGAGATTCAGGCCGAGCAGCAGTACCAGCGCCAATGTCCAGAAAGACCCCGTGCCGGGACCGAAAAAGCCGTCGTAAAAGCCGAAGATCAGACCGGCGATGGAATAGAACAGTCCTTGCGGGATCCTGTGAGGTCTGGGCTCGAGGCCGAGCTGAGGCGTCAGCAG
>JAJRRY010000055.1 GCA_024279095.1 Alphaproteobacteria bacterium | reverse complement strand
GAAGGGCGCAGATCCCACCAGATCTTCGTTCCGTCCTCGATGATGCCGATCTTCACCAGGGCGTTGACCGCGCGCTGATATTCGGCCCAGGAGGCGAACTGCGGTGGCAGGCCGGTGCGGGGGAGGTTGTCGAAGACCGAAAGCCGGAACGAGCTGAGTCCCGTGTCCCGCCCCTGCCAGAAGGGTGAGGATGTCGAGAGCGCAAGCAGGTGCGGCAGGAAATAGGACAGCTGGTTGAAGATGTCGATCCGCAGATCTTCATCCTCGATGCCGACGTGAACATGCATGCCGCAGATCAGCATCCGCTTGCCGACGCCCTGCAGGTCCCGCGCCAGCTCCAGATAGCGTTCTTTCTGCGTGAAGTGCTGTTGAGACCAGTCGGCGAAAGGGTGCGTGGAAGCGGCGATGATGGCCAGTCCATGCTTTGCGGCGATGCCGCCAAGCACATGGCGCAGACGCAGAAGATCCGCGCGGGCTTCCGCCACGGTGCGGCAGACATGCGTCCCGACCTCGATCTGGCACTGCAGGAATTCGGGAGAGACCTGTCTTTCCAGCTCCGAACGGGCCTCCTCCATGAGGCCGACAGGGGCTTCCTTGACCAGGTCGCGGCTTGAACGGTCGACGAGAAGGTATTCCTCCTCGATGCCGAGGGTCAGCGAGGGCTCCGGTATGGTCATGCCTCACTATGACGTGAACAGGCACCCGCTGGCAAGCCGCAGACTCAGGATATCCACGTGGCCCCGCGCACGGCAGGACTGTTGAAATAGTCGATCACGGAGGAAAACGCGCCGGAGACGATGCCCAGGACAACCATGAAATAGAGGATGGCGAAAGGGTCGATCCGGTATTCGCGCGCGGCGCCCACGCGGGCGAAGACCCGGTGCGCGATCTTGATGACGATGAAGGAGGCAGTGACGAACAGCAACTGTTCGTAAACGGGTGGATCGCCCGAGTAGAGGAGCATTTGCAGCTCCTGCCATGCCTGCACTGTCACGGTCCAGAAATCTTCCATCGGTTCAGTCGCCATGCATTTGCGTATCGCGTTCCCTGACCTCTCAGCATTGCATGAAAGAATGCATGATTCCTTAAGATTGCAATGAAAATTCGATCGTTCACCCATGCGTGTACGGGCGCGGGCGGAGAAAATTGCCCGCAGGACTGGAAAACATGCGGCTGAAACTGTACAAGATCGTAGAAGAACCGAAATGGCGCATGATGCCGATAGCACGACTCCGGGAAGGCACGAGGGCCGGTACGATCCCGGAGTTTGGAATTATTCCAGAAAATGATGTATGCAATGCGCAGGCATCACGGCGGCGCCCGAGGGCGTACGAGCCGCCGGATGGTGCACAGGCAGCAATCGAACCGCAGAGATTTCCGAGATGAACGCGAACTGGACACCGGACAGCTGGAGGACGAAACCGATCAGGCAGGTGCCCTCCTATCCTGATGAAGAAGCGCTGCGGGAGGTGGAGGCACGTCTTGCCTCCTTTCCGCCGCTGGTGTTCGCTGGCGAGGCCCGCAAGCTGCGTCGCAAGCTGGCGCGGGTGGCGGAAGGCAAGGGCTTTCTGCTGCAGGGCGGAGATTGTGCGGAAAGCTTTGCCGAGCATTCCGCGGACAACATCCGCGATTTCTTCCGCGTCTTCCTGCAGATGGCCGTGGTGCTGACCTATGCTTCCGGTCAGCCGGTCGTCAAGCTGGGCCGCATTGCTGGACAGTTCGCCAAGCCGCGCTCCGACGACTTCGAGACGCGCGACGGCGTGACCCTGCCCAGCTACCGCGGCGACATCATCAATTCCATCGAATTCGACGAGGAGGCCCGCATTCCCGATCCGCACCGTCAGCTGCAGGCCTATCGCCAGTCGGCGGCGACGCTGAACCTGCTGCGTGCCTTTGCGCAGGGCGGTTATGCCAACCTGGAACACGTGCACCGCTGGACGCTGGGCTTCCTGCGCGACACGCCCATGGCCGGGCGCTATCGCGAGATTGCCGACCGCATCACGGATACCATGCGCTTCATGCGCGCCTGCGGCATCAATCCGGATACCGCGCACCAGTTGCGCACCACGGACTTCTATACCTCGCACGAAGCGTTGCTGCTGGGATACGAGCAGGCGCTGACCCGCATCGATTCCACTTCCGGCGACTGGTATGCCACCTCCGGACATTTCCTGTGGATCGGCGATCGTACACGCGACCCGGAAGGGGCACACGTGGAGTTCCTGCGTGGCGTGCAGAATCCCATCGGCATCAAGGCCGGCCCCTCCATGACTCCGGATGGTCTGCTGAAGCTGATCGAGATCCTCAATCCGGAGAACGACCCGGGACGGCTCACCATCATCACGCGTTTCGGTGCTGACAAGGTGGCATCCGGCCTGCCACCGCTGATACGTGCGGTGCAACGCGAGGGCTTCAAGGTGGTGTGGTCGTGCGATCCCATGCATGGCAACACGATCAAGACCGATGCCGGATACAAGACACGGCCCTTTGACCGGGTACTGGCAGAGGTGCGCGCCTTCATGCAGGTGCATGCGGCGGAAGGCACGCATGCCGGTGGCATTCACATCGAGATGACGGGACAGAACGTCACCGAATGCACCGGCGGAGCTCGCGCCATAGCGGAATCGGATCTTTCCGACCGCTATCACACCCACTGCGATCCACGTCTGAACGCGGCTCAGGCTCTGGAGCTGGCGTTCCTGATCGCTGGAGAAATGAACCATGCGGACAGCCGCGAGGCGGCAGAGTAGGATCGGCAGGCACGTGCAGCACGGAGACGGCCCGTTTCCGGACCGGAAGAACCGCATGCGGTCTTGACCGGAAAGGGTGTCTGCATCCAATCTGCATGCACATCAACGGCAAGGCATAGACATCATGTGGAAATCGATTACGTCCGTCCTCGTTCCGATCCATCCGGAAGGGCGCAAATTCGTTGCGGCGTTCGCCGGCGTCACACTCCTGCTGTTCCTGTTCCTGCCAGACTTCTTCGGCTGGATCGGTGTCATTCTGACCTTGTGGTGCGCCTACTTCTTCCGTGATCCGGAGCGTACCACGCCGGTTCGCGCGGGACTCGTGATCGCGCCTGCGGATGGTCGTGTCTCGGATATTCGAGAGATGACGCCACCGCCGGAACTGGATCTCGATGATACACCACGCATCCGCGTGTCCATCTTCATGAACGTGTTCGACGTGCACGTGAACAGGGCGCCGGTGGATGGCCGCATTGCCGGTCTGACCTACATCCCGGGCAAGTTTCTCAATGCCGAGCTGGACAAGGCGAGCACCGACAATGAGCGACAGGCCTTCACGCTGGAGATGGAAGACGGTACCCGCATCGGCGTCGTACAGATTGCGGGACTGGTGGCGCGGCGCATCGTGCGCTTCGTGGAGCGTGACGATCGTCTCCTGGCCGGCCAGCGATTCGGGCTGATCCGTTTCGGGTCGCGTCTGGACGTTTGGTTGCCTCCGGGCGTGCAGCCTTCGGTTCTGGTGGGGCAGCGTACCTATGCGGGCGAGACGGTGGTCGCGGACATGAAATGCGATCTGCCGCCGCCGGAGCCGCGCCGTTCGTGACGGGCGGGAGAACGCCGCCGGCACAACGTGGAGAATGACATGACAGCCCAGCTGCGTCGTCGCAGGAAGGAGAGAAGGCAATTCCGGATGATTCCGGTGCGCTTCCTGCTGCCCAATCTGATCACGTTGCTGGCCGTGTGTTCCGGGGTCACGGCCATCCGGCTGGGCATCGAGGGGCGTTTCGAGCTGGCAGTCGGCGCAGTCATCCTAGCGACGGTTCTGGATGCCATGGACGGGCGTATCGCCCGACTTCTGAAAGGGACCTCGCGCTTTGGCGCGGAGCTGGATTCTCTGGCCGACTTCGTCAATTTCGGTGTCACGCCCGCTGTCCTGATCTATCTGTGGTCATTGAACAGCCTGAAGAACCTGGGCTGGATCGTTGCGCTGGCGCTGGCCATTGCCTGTGCCCTGCGTCTGGCACGCTTCAATGTCATGCTGGAGGATCCCGAAACACCGGAGTGGACGCGGGCATTCTTTGTCGGCATTCCGGCCCCGGCCGGTGCATTGCTGGCCATCTCCCCCATGTATCTGGGCTTCCTCGGGCTGGTGGAAGACGGCCATGTGCTCGCCCCCGCCGTTCTCCCCTGGGTGGCGCTGGTGGCACTGGGCATGATCTCACGGTTGCCAACCTATTCCGGCAAAACGTTCTCCAGACGCATTCCGCGGGAATGGGTGCTGCCCATTCTGGCCGGTCTGGTGTTCGCACTGGCCATGCTCATCGCCTTTCCCTGGCATGTCATGCTTGTCGCTTCTCTGGCTTACGTGATTTCCCTGCCATATTCCGTCCGGAGCTGGCGTCGACTGAGGCTGAGGGCCGCAGAAGGGGCGTCAGAGGCGCCGGTTGGCCCGAAGAAACAGGAAGGAAGCTGATTTTCCGGCCAACCCGCCCCTGCGCCGCTCAGAGATTGTCTGCCGGATCACAGATATGCTGCAGGGCCTGCCAGCGGACGGGATCCAGGAGGGGACGGGTCGGCCAGGTCCCGGCATCGCGGATGTGCAAGATGCGGCTTTTCGTCAGCGGGTGGGTGCTGAACAGTTCCATCAGCCGGCTGTCATCGTCCTTGCCCAGTTCCGTCTTCAGTTTCTCGAAGAAGCTGGCCAGTGGCTCGGCCGGAATCTCGCTGGCACGCAGCAGGCGCAAGGCGTGACTGTCGGCCGCACGCTCGGCCTTGCGCGAGTAGCTCATCTGCAACAGCAGAGCTGCGGTTTCGGTCAGCACGTCCGAGGAGCCGCCCGCCAGCAGCATGATGGCCGTTGAGATGCCCAGCGAACGTACGAGGGAGGTTTCCGGATGAATCTCGATGGCATGTCCCATTTCATGCGCAATGACGCCGGCCAGTTCCTCCGGACTGTCGGCCATGGTCACGAGGCGTGAGCTTATCACGATCTGCCTGCCCGGAACGGTGAAGGCATTGATGATATCCATCCGGGCCACCCGCACACGATAGGGGCGTACATTCTCCGGGGCGCTGCCGGCCAGCCGTTTCACGATGTGTTCCAGCGCGCCGATCCCTTCGGGGTTGTCACAGAATCCACCCTTGCCGGCCAGAGACCGGGCCAGCATGTCGCCCATGGCGATACGGGCCTTTTCCGGGATCATGCCGGCAACGATCCGTGATGGCGAGAAGTCCGACAGCAGGAGAAAGGCGGAAAGCGCCGCCACAAGCACGGCCAGTCCGACCAGTGGCAGCAGAACGCGGCGATGGTGTGTACGGCTTCCCAGGCGCGGGATCTGCTGTAGCAGGATGCCCGCAAGGGCGGGATCCGGCACGTGCAGTCGGGTGCCGGGCTGCTCCCGGTGGGAGAGCAGGGTATCGTGCCCTTTCAGAAGCGGTCCGGAGGTCACGAGTACGTCCTCCGGCCAGAAATCCTCCCGGCCCGTGTCCATGAGAATGATGCGCAGGCCATCCGTTTCCGGAATCACCCGAACCCTGTCGGCTGCCGCCGTCTTTCCGTCGCTGAGGGTGCCTGTGAAGACGCGCATCAGAAACTGTCGATGTCCAGAGCCTCGATCAGGCCTTCGCCGGTCCTGCCCACGGTATCGGTGGCCTGGGCAATGGAATGGAAATCCACGTTTCCATCCAGTCGCATGCGGGTGACCATGTACCGGAACAGGCGCATGGTGGCGACCGGTGCAAGGATGCCAAGGGAGAAGACGACGATCAGCAGGTTGGTGATGAACAGGCCGAACAGGCTTCCGGGCGTGGCCGACAGGGAGAACCGCGCACCGTCGAAGCCCATCTGGCCGGTCAGATAGTTCATCTCCCAGGCCCTGTAGCGCAGACTGGTATATATCATCACTCCGAACAGCACGATGGCCAGCGGCATGGCCACGAGCGGCACGAAGGGGATGGCCACCAGTGCCGCGAGAAGGGCCATGAGGGACAGCCAGGACAGAGCAAAGGGTCCGAGCAGGGGCTTACAGCGGGCATCCAGGGAGAAGGCGTGGTCACCGAACCGCATGTCCTCCGTCATCATGCGGGCCAGTTTCACGGTGCGCCACGGATAGCTCCAGCCAAGCGTGAATGGCAGGGTGAGCGCCGTCCAGAAATAGGTCCAGCCATATTTCCAGGGATTGCCCGCCAGCGTGCTGCGAATGCCGCGCCAGTGCGTGCGGCGCAGGCGGTAGCGCATGGCCCGATAGATCGCCACGCCGGTGAGATAGAAGAAAAAGACGTAGAGCGGGATGAGGAACAGGTCCAGTTTCCAGCTCTCTGGTCCGAAGATGAAAACCAGCGTCACGACATATGCCATGGTCGGCAGAAACAGGATGACGGTGACAAGCAGGAAACCGAGAAAGAGCTCCTTTCCGGTGCCGGTGTATTCGAACGGTTGACCATTCAGCCGGATGCCGTTCCACAGGCGGCGGCGCACCTCTGTCTTGCCCCAGAAGTGGTAGAGACCGAGGGTCAGGATCTTGAAAAGCAGGATCTTCAGGGACAGACCGACCATGCCCGGGGGATCCCGCCATTCCAGATGCAGATTCCCATCTTGCTTCTCAGCTGTGCCGTGTGTGTGAGCCATTTCGATTTTCCCCGGTCTGCATGTTCTGCAATCCGGGATTGCATATCGGGCGATATGATCGGCGTCAATGTCCGTAAAACGAAATACCCGCACAAGTTTTTGTGAATCGGTACATTTCGGATCAATCGCGGCTTGTGGCCATGATGCACCTGTCCCGCTCACTGGTGCAGATATGCTCGGCCACCTCCGGATCTTCCTCGCGCAGTTCGAGGCAGCTCAGATAGACATCGTCGCAGCGGGCCCGGTTCATGCACGCGTCGTATTTGCGCGTGCATTCATGGTTGATGACCTTGCTGCCGGAGTCGCGGCGACACATTTCCGCGATCTTGTTGCAACTGTCGATGGTCTGGGTATTGGCTTCGACAAGTCCCATGCCGAAGGTGATGCTCAAGGTCATGACTGCAAACTCGACTCGACGCATGTAAAAACTCCGGGGGGATCGTTTCCGTAATGTAGCGTGACCGGGAGTAATGACCCTAATGGGCCAGCGTATTGCGACTTTCTGGCTTTTTGGCGTCAGCATTCAGGGCAAAATCCTGACCGGATGCCATGACGGCCTTGCGCAGGGCCCCTTTCGCCCGTCTGGCGTGTTCGGCCAGCTCCCGCAGGGCTCGCATCTGCACCGGGTGACGCCACAGGGACATCAGCAGGCGCCATGGCCGGATCCGTCCGTCCATGCCTACTGCCACGGCGGCCGCAGGGGGCAGGTTGAAATCCACGGGATCGGCAACGGCCCGCACGACCACGAAGGGAAGGCCGGCACGTCTGGCAACGGCGGCCACGGCGGCGCTTTCCATGTCTGCGGCCGCTCCCTGTGTCCGAGCCCATGCGGACGCCTTGTCGAGATAGGTCGAAAGAGGACGGCGTACCGAGGCAAGCGGAGCGTCCGATACCTCCATGATTCTGCGGAAATTCCCGAGCAGCCGTTCGCGCCAGATCATGTCGGTGGTGATCATTCCGCCTTCGGCGGTGCGAATGGTGGAAGGAACGAAAAGCATCCCCGGTGCGGCTTCGGCAACCAGCCCTGCCGCGAAACCGAAGCTGACAAGTCCCCGGGCTCCCCTGCGTACCAGCTCCTCTGCCGCCTCTCGCGCCCGTTTGGGGCCCATGCCGCGACAGGAAACGAGAACGCCGGAACCTGCCTTCCGTGCGATGCGGGCCTCGAGTTGCAAGCCGGTGACGATGCCTGCCGGGCGATTTCTCATTTCTGTTTCCCGATCCTGTAGCTTCGCCCCACCCCTTCATTCTGCAGCGAACGGCAGGGTAATGGCTATGAAAGGCACAAACAAGGCCTCTCGTGCCGTGCTGCGACATCACGGCAGCTGCGGACAAATGGGCATGCGGAACGCATATCGGCAGAAAGACAGCCCCTGAAAGATGGCGAGACGCTTGCCGGTTCTTCCAGAATGTTGGCTGAAGGAACCGGACCCGCAATAATCTGTGTAAAAACGGATTATGCGCACTGTCTCCTCCGAAAACGGGGTGATATGGTCGCCGGCATGGGAGGACAGGACGAAAATACGCCTCCGCCACTGCTCGAGGTGCGCGGCATCTCGAAGCATTTCGGCGAGATCGCGGCCAACGACGGCGTTTCCCTGTCCGTGCGGGCGGGGGAGATCCATGCCCTGCTGGGCGAGAACGGCGCCGGCAAGTCCACCCTGGTGAAGATCATCTACGGCGCGCTTCAGCCGGATTCCGGCGAGATCCTGCTCGACGGCCGGCCCGTGACCATTGCCACACCGGCCCGCGCCCGCGAGGTGGGCATCGGCATGGTGTTCCAGCACTTCTCGTTGTTCGAGCCCTTCACGGTGGCAGAGAACATCGCGCTTGCCGTGTCCGGCACCCACGACATGC
The DNA here is from genome assembly GCA_024279095.1 of Alphaproteobacteria bacterium. Classification (GTDB taxonomy): domain Bacteria; phylum Pseudomonadota; class Alphaproteobacteria; order Rhizobiales; family Aestuariivirgaceae; genus Thermopetrobacter. The sequence continues at coordinate 809 of JAJRRY010000055.1, read as the reverse complement.
GGGATCTGACGGCACGCATTCGCAAGGTCTCGGAGCAGTACGGCCTGCCACTGGATCCGGACGTTCTGGTGGCCGACCTTTCCGTGGGCGAGCGCCAGCGGGTGGAGATCGTCCGCTGTCTGCTCGCCGATCCCCGCATCATCATCCTCGACGAGCCGACCTCCGTGCTCACCCCGCAGGAGGCGGCGCGCCTGTTCGTCACCCTGCACCGGCTGGCGGAGGAGGGCAGGGCCATCGTCTACATCTCCCACCGGCTGGAGGAGGTGCGCGAGCTGTGTCATGCCGCCACCATCCTGCGTCACGGCAGGGTGGTGGAGACGCTGGATCCGCGGAAGGAGACGGCGAGCTCGCTGGCCCGGCTCATGGTTGGTGCGGACATTCACGACGTGCATGCCGCGCCTCCGCCGGACATGCTCGGCCAGCCGCTGCTGCACGTGCGCGACCTCACACTGCCGGCCACGGGGCCTTTCGGTGTCGCTCTCTATGGTATCAATCTCGATGTGCGCGCCGGCGAGGTGGTGGCCATCGCCGGCGTCGCCGGAAACGGTCAGCGCGAGCTTTTCCGCGCCCTTTCCGGCGAGCGCCGGGCGCAGAGTCGTGGCGTCATCTTCATCGGCGGCCGTGACGTGTCGCTGGAGGGCATCAATGCCCGCCGCCGCGCCGGTGCCGCCTTCGCGCCGGAGGAGCGCCTCGGCCACGCCTGCGTGCCGCTGATGAGCCTGACGGAAAACGTCGTGCTGGCCCGTCACGCCACCGGCGAGGGGCTGGTGCGCCGCGGCTTCATCGACCATGCCAAGGCCCGCGAGACG
>JAJRRY010000054.1 GCA_024279095.1 Alphaproteobacteria bacterium | reverse complement strand
GCTTGCCGTTCTTGGGCATGCGGAAGATCTTCGGCAGCGGCCATGGCGGGGTATGGCTCTCCAGCCGCTCCACGGCGCGCGGCGAAAGGATGATGACGCCGTGCTGCGCCTCGCCGCCCATCACCTTCTGCCAGGAAAAGGTGGTGACATCGAGCTTGTCGAAGTCCAGCTCCTGCGCGAAGGCCGCGGAGGTGGCGTCGCAGATGGTCAGGCCCTCGCGGTCGGCGGCGATCCACTCGCCGTCGGGCACCTTCACGCCGGAAGTGGTGCCGTTCCAGGTGAATACCACGTCACGGGAGAAATCCACTTCCGAGAGATCCGGCAGCGCACCGTAGGGGGCTTCGAGAACGCGCACGTCCTCCAGCTTCAGTTGCTTGAGGATGTCGGTGGCCCAGCCCTTGCCGAAGCTCTCCCAGGCAAGGACATCCACACCGCGGGCGCCCAGCAGCGACCACAGCGCCATTTCCACCGCGCCGGTGTCGGAGGCCGGGACGATGCCGATCAGATAGTCCTCGGGAACTTCCAGCACCTCGCGGGTGAGGTCGATGGCGTACTTCAGGCGCGCCTTGCCCTCCGCGGAGCGGTGGGAGCGTCCGAGCAGCGCATTTTCGAGGAGGGAGGGGGCCCAGCCCGGGATCTTCGTGCAGGGGCCGGAGGAGAAACGCGGATTGGCCGGCCGCGCAGCCGGTTTCTCGATACCAGTCATGTTGCAGCATCCTTCCAGATGTTCGCCCCTCGTTGGGGAGGGGTGGCCCACCGACGGGGATATGTGAGCGGCCGCTTGCCGTCAAGGGATTTCTGAATGTCTCAGACCAATGGTGAAGGGTGTTGCAGGATGTTGCAGGTCGTGATCGTGCATCTCACCGGTTTGCCGTGGCGCGCAGCAGAGCCCGGTAGCGGCGGGCTTCTGGCTGGCGGTCGAGGCGGCATGCCATGCGTCCGGCCAGATGCCAGCAGAACAGCGCGATGGCAATGCCGGCAATGCCGTCCACAGCATAGTGCCAGGCGAGCAGGATCGATCCGGCATAGATCAGCAACGTGAAGAGGATCAGAAGGATGCCGAGTGCGCGGTGTGCCTGCCATGCGGCAAGCGCCATGAGGGCCGCAAGCGCGTTGTGCATGGACGGAAAGGCGGAGATGCCGCCGAAAATGTTGTTGCCGGCTTCGTACTGCTGCCAGAGGATCGCCTGAAGACCCGGTGCTGTCAGTCCGAGGCGGGCATCGGCGCGGGCAAGGTGCGTCAGGAGGGAGTCATGAGAGGCTGACGGCAGCCCGAGATCGTGGAGAAAGGCGGGGCCGGCGGAGGAGAAGAGAATGGCGAGCAGATTGCCGCCGATCACCCATGTCAGGAGAAAGGCGATCAGATAGCGGACCTTGAGTCGGTCGTGCCGGCCACCGGCGCCAATCAGGAACCAGCTGGCCAGCAGCAGCGGAAACCACAGGCCATAGATCAGGTCCAGTGCCTTCAGCACGTATGCCTGCCCCGCGGATGGCAGCAGCAACCGCCAAGGATCGGAGCCGGCATGGAGCGCACGGTCGAGGGCGGCGAGAGCGGTATCCCATGACCAGGGGTTGAGCAGCGGGATGCTGGCCTTGAAGCCCAGGGCAGCAACCTCGATGCAGGTCATGATCACGGCGGCTGTCAGCACGTTGGCCAGCCGAAGGGCCAACCCGGGCGACAGTCGCGACAGAGGCAGAAGTAGCAGAAAGGCACCGAGGAAGACACCGGCCACGGGTGCCAGGATGCTGCCCGGTGGTGCATGCAGGCCGGCCAGTGGCAGAGCGAAGGCGGCCGTCAGGTAGATTCCGGTCAGAAGCAGGGGAAGTCGGTGGGCGTTCAGGAGCATCGCGGTGCTGCGCAGCGCGGTGTGCGACCATCCCGCTGCGGCATCCTGCCGACTGGTGGAAAGGGTTCCGGTCGGATCCATGTTGATTTTCCGCAAGCCCCTGTTGCATGAACCTCCGGTAGGATAGAAGAGAATTGCTTGCGGGCCCGTTAAGGGCCGACGTTCTTCAAGGTTCAGGGAAGAGTGCGAATCATGGGCTATTCGGCGCGCGGAAAACGGCACCGGACACACGCGGTGCGCATTGGCAACGTGGTCATGGGTGGCGATGCACCGGTGCGCGTGCAGTCCATGACCAATACCGACACTGCCGATGCCGCGGCCACGGCTCGACAGGTGGCGGAGCTGGCGGATGCCGGTTCGGAGCTGGTGCGTATCACGGTGGACCGGCCGGAGGCGGCGCGTGCGGTGCCGGAAATCCGCGAGCGGCTGGATGCCATGGGATATGACGTGCCGCTCATCGGCGACTTCCACTATATCGGTCACACCCTTCTGCGGGATCATCCGGAATGCGCCGAGGCGCTGGACAAGTACCGGATCAATCCGGGCAACGTGGGCTTCCGCGAGAAGCAGGACCGCAATTTCGCAATGATGATCGAGACGGCGATCCGCCATGGAAAGGCGGTGCGCATCGGCGTCAACTGGGGCTCTCTGGACCAGGCCCTGCTCACCCGGCTGATGGACGAGAACGCCCGTTCGGACAATCCCCGCGACACCCGCGAGATCATGCACGAGGCCATCGTCACCTCGGCCCTGGAATCCGCCCGGCGGGCCGAGGAACTGGGACTGGCGGCGGATCGCATCGTGATCTCCGCCAAGGTCTCGGAGGTGCAGGATCTGGTGGCCTGCTACCGGCTGCTGGCGGAACGCAGCAGCTATGCCCTGCACTTGGGGTTGACGGAGGCCGGCATGGGTGATGCCGGCATCATTGTCTCCACGGCGGGGCTGGCGATCCTGCTGCAGGAGGGCATCGGCGACACCATCCGCGTCTCCCTGACTCCGGAGCCGGGACATGCCCGTACTCGCGAGGTGCATGTGGCGCAGGAGATCCTGCAGTCGCTGGGCATTCGCGCGTTTTCTCCGGGCATTATCGCCTGTCCGGGCTGCGGACGCACCACTTCCACGCGTTTTCAGGAACTGGCCCGCGACATCGCGCAGTTCGTGCGCGAGAAGCGTCCCGAATGGCAGGCGTGCTATCCGGGCTTCGAGGAGCTGCAGATCGCCGTCATGGGCTGCATCGTCAACGGTCCCGGCGAATCGAAGCATGCCGACATCGGCATTTCCCTGCCCGGCACCGGCGAGGCACCGGCGGCCCCGGTATTCATCGACGGAAAGAAGGTGACGACCCTGCGCGGCGAGGATCTGGCCGGACAGTTCCGCGATCTCATCGAGGACTACGTGGCCCGCCGCTGGGGCTGATGCCGGTGCTTCAGCCGTCTGTGCCGGCCGTTTCCAGCAACCGTTCGTAGCGTTTCAGGCTGCGGCACTCCTCCGGCAGATCCACTTCGTCGGCCAGCCGCTCCAGATCCTTCTTCGACAGCTGCTTGCGGGCCAATGGCAGCAGCACCGTCTCCTCCACCGCCAGATGGTCCTTCTGTCGGGCGATGAAGTTGCGCGCCATGGCCACGAAGGTGTCACGGGCAATTTCCACTTCCATGAGAATGGAAGCCAGCCCGTCGGCCACATTGGCCAGCTGAGCGGCCAGCCGCTCGTGCTCGCGACGCAGGTCGCCCGTTTCGCGCAGCGCTTCCGGAGCCTCGCGCTCCAGCAGCTGCAGCAGCGCTTCCTCGCGCGGGTGGTGGCATCGTCCTGGCCAGACGCGCAGGAAATCCACGATGTCACGGATCAGATCGAAGTCCGGCCGCTCGCCGCGGGCGAATACGTCGATCTGTTCTTCCAGCCGGGCCAGGAGGGCGGAGAACCTCCTGTGATCGGCGTGGATCTTGTCGATGATGTCGCTCATGGCGGGCCCTCTGCTGCGATTCGGTTGCGGAAATGTCACTTGCGCCTTTCCGCGTCCCCTCGCGGTGGCGAGCCCCCCGGCCGGCCGCTGTGGCGGCTGCCAGTCCAGCATAGGGAAGGTGGCGGATGCTGACAAGCGGCGGGTTGCCGCGCGCAATCGCATGCGGGGATGCGGTCTCTTTCGCCTTTTTGCCGTCTTGCGGTGGCGGGCCGGGCGGCGCACACTGCCGGCATGCAGGGCCTTGCGCCGCGCAAGGGCACAAAAACGGAACCGGGCGAGGGAAGAAGGATGAGCCGCTATCACGAAGTCTACGAGAGCTGGAAGAAAGATCCGGAAGCGTTCTGGGCGAAGGCCGCCGAGGACATCGACTGGATCCGGCCGGCGGAGAAGGTGTTCGATCCGGAGGCCGGCATCTACGGCCGCTGGTTCGTCGGCGCGGAGTGCAACACCTGCTACAACTGCGTGGACCGTCACGTGGAGGCGGGTCGGGGCGATCAGCCGGCCATCATCCACGATTCCCCGATCACCGATTCGAAGCGTGTCATCACCTATTCCGAACTGCTCGACGAGGTTTCCCGTTTCGCCGCCATCCTGCGGGATTTCTCTGTGGAGAAGGGCGACCGGGTGATCATCTACATGCCCATGGTACCGGAGGCGGTGATCGCCATGCTGGCGTGTGCCCGCATCGGCGCGGTGCATTCGGTGGTCTTCGGAGGATTCGCGGCCAACGAGCTGGCGACCCGCATCGACGATGCCCACCCCAAGCTGATCGTCTCCGCCTCCTGCGGCATCGAGCCCAGCCGCATCGTGCCCTACAAGCCGTTGCTGGACGAGGCCATCGAAATGGCCTCCCACAAGCCGGACACCTGCATCATCCTCCAGCGCCCGCAGCGCCGGGCCGGTCTCGTTCCGATCCGCGATCACGACTGGGCGGAGCTGATGAACCGGGCGAAGGCGCGCGATCATCGCGCGGAATGCGTATCGGTCGCCGCCGCCGATCCGCTCTACATCCTCTACACCTCCGGCACTACCGGCCAGCCGAAGGGCGTGGTGCGCGACAACGGCGGCCACATGGTGGCCCTGAAATGGACCATGAAGAACATCTATGACGTGGATCCGGGGGACGTCTACTGGGCGGCTTCCGACGTCGGCTGGGTGGTGGGCCACAGCTACATCGTCTACGGCCCGCTGCTGCACGGCTGCACCACCATCGTCTTCGAGGGCAAGCCGGTGGGCACGCCCGATGCCGGCGTGTTCTGGCGCATCATCGAGGAGCACGGGGTGAAGGTGCTGTTCACCGCGCCTACCGCCTTCCGCGCCATCAAGAAGGAGGATCCGGAAGGCGAATTCATCCGCAAATACGACCTTTCCGGCTTCAAGGCCCTGTTCCTGGCCGGCGAGCGGGCCGATCCGGACACGGTGCAGTGGGCGGAACGCCATCTCGGCGTGCCGGTCATCGACCACTGGTGGCAGACCGAGACGGCCTGGGCGATCGCCGCCAATCCGCTGGGACTGGGACTGCTGCCACAGAAATATGGTTCGCCGGGCGTGCCCATGCCGGGCTACGAGGTGGATATCCTGGATGATGCCGGCGAGCGGCTGCCGGTCGGCGAGCTGGGCGCCATCTGCGTGAAGCTGCCGCTGCCGCCGGCCTGTCTGCCCACCCTGTGGCAGGACGACGAACGTTTCCGCGAGAGCTACCTCTCGCGTTTTCCCGGCTATTACGAGACGGCGGATGCCGGTTATGTGGACGAGGACGGCTATCTTTACATCATGTCCCGCACCGACGATATCATCAATGTGGCCGGTCACAGGCTTTCCACCGGCGCCATGGAGGAGGTTCTGGCCTCCCATCCGGACGTGGCGGAATGCGCCGTCGTGGGCATTGCCGACGACCTGAAGGGGCAGATCCCGGTCGGTTTCGTGGTGCTCAAGGCGGGAGCCGGACGGGATACTTCCGAGGTGGAGGCGGAATGCGTGCGGCTGGTGCGGGAGAAGATCGGTGCGGTGGCCGCCCTGAAGATCATCATGACGGTGGCCCGCCTGCCCAAGACGCGTTCCGGCAAGATCCTGCGCGGCACCATCCGCAGGATCGCCGATGGCGAGGAATGGAAGATGCCGGCCACCATCGACGATCCGGTCATCCTTGACGAGATCACCGAAGTCCTGAGAGCGCGCGGCCTCGTACGCGGAGCCTGAGGTGGAGGGATCGCCCCTGCCGGCATAGTTAACGGAAGTTTAGGGGCGGGTCTTTTACAACCGGTCCGGCGCTGGTAATATGCTGCGCCCGGCGGCCTTGAGCATGTCGCCGGAACAGTCAACCCGACGGAATGTCATGAAGCTGGATTCGAAATATTTCGATCGCATCCGCGTGAAACCGGACGAGGAGCGCATCCTCAGGGATCGCGTGCCCGAGTGCGATTGGCCGGGCTGCAAGGCCCTCGGTCGGCATCCGGCGCCCAAGGGGCGTGACAGGGAAGGCGAATACTATCATTTTTGCCTCGAGCACGTGAAGACGTACAACAAGAGCTACAACTATTTCGAAGGCATGGCCGACGAGGACATGCGGGAATGGCTGGAACGTAACGTCACCGGCCATCGCCCCACCTGGCGGGTGGGCGCCAACGCCTGGGCCTTCCGGCCCTCGGGAGGCCGCAGGCCGCGCTCCGGCGGGTTCCGTCACAACATGCGCTGGGAGAATCCCTTCGATCTGTTCGGCGAGGACGGGGCGCCGCATTCTTCCCGCCCGACACGCACCTTGCCTGCCCCGCTGCTGTCGGCCCTCCATGACCTGGGGCTGGACGAATCGGCGGACCGGGCGACCATCAAG
>JAJRRY010000053.1 GCA_024279095.1 Alphaproteobacteria bacterium | reverse complement strand
CCAGACGCTGCTCAAAATCCCAGAACCCCTTCTGTCCCTTCATTCTGACACCCCTCCAGCGTTTCATGCTTCTTTCTCACCGGAGTGAATCATATTCCGCCTGAAATGCCCAGTTTCCGGAGGTGTCCTGGTGATATGGAACGGAGTTCTTTCCCATCCTCTGGTCGTTTTCACCTCTATGAGCCGCTCTTCGCCTCCGGGGGTATAACTTGCGATGTCAAACCCCGCCCCATCACCTTCTTCCACGGAAACCCAGCGAATCTTGGCGGCAAGATCATTGCGTCCATGGCTTTTCAATGCGGCGCGTTCATGTTCCAGCACCCGCTCCTCGCCTGCGCGTCCCAATGCCCGATTGCGCGCATCACGCTCGGCAACATCAAATCTGCGCGCAATGTGGAGCATTTGCTCCAATTCTTTCGGTTCTGGCGCATTGGACAAGGTCGGGGGTGGGCCAACCCATAGTGAAGCTTCCTCGGCAAGTCCAGAAGCCGAGGGGAGCCTGACTGGTGGTCGCAGGGACCAATCCGGATTTCGGGCAAGCCATCTCGCAACAGCATCCACCAAGGAACTCTGGAAGTTGAACGCCGGCTTATAGCCCTCGATCCATTCTTCTCCCAGAGCCTTGAGAATGGCGCTGATGTTTTGATGCTTGTATTCTATTGACCCTTCAGAACGCCCCTGAAGCAAAGGCTGCAATACCCGTCGATGTTCCGCCTTGCTGTAGGGACGGCCGCTCAATTCATCCCGGAGCATGGCGAAATAATCAGCGACGATCAGGTCATTCTCTGCATCTGTCCAAGGAGTGCGTCCCATTCAGCCCTTCCAGTGAGCTTCCCTCATACTTCTGCCGGTCAGGGCCGAAGCCCCGGCCCCTCCAAAGGCGGCAATTGGCCTGTCGATCTTTCATCCTCCTTTCCCATGAGGAGACTCGGCATCGATCCCCGCTTTCGCGCGGAGATGACGGCGGAGAGGGAGCGCGGCTCACACCCCGCCGACGAGCATGTATTTCAGTTCGGTGAACTCTTCCACGCCGTGGCGGGAGCCTTCGCGGCCGAGGCCGGATTCCTTGACGCCACCGAAGGGAGCCACCTCGGTGGAGATGATGCCCTTGTTGATGCCCACGATGCCGTATTCCAGCCCCTCGCCGACGCGCAGGATGCGGCCCATGTCGCGGGCGTAGAAATAGGCGGCCAGGCCGTAGTTGGTGTCGTTGGCCAGGCGGATGGCCTCCTCCTCGGTGTGGAAGCGGTATAGCGGCGCCACGGGGCCGAAGATCTCCTCGCTGGTCACGCGCATCTCCGGGGTCACGTCGCACAGGATGGTGGGCTGATAGAAGGTGCCGCCCAGCTCGTGGCGGTGGCCGCCGGTGACGACGCGGGCGCCCTTGGCCTTCGCATCCTCCACCAGTTCCTCGACCTTCTTTACCGCCGCCTCGTTGATGAGCGGGCCCTGAGTGACGCCTTCTTCCGTGCCGTCTCCGACCTTCAGGGCCTGCACCTTCGCCGCCAGCTTCTCGGCAAAGGCGTCATAGACGCCATCCTGCACCAGAATGCGGTTGGCGCAGACGCAGGTCTGCCCGGCGTTGCGATACTTCGAGGCCAGCGCACCTTCTACGGCAGCATCGAGATCGGCATCGTCGAAGACGATGAACGGCGCGTTGCCGCCCAGCTCCAGCCCGATCTTCTTCACCGTGTCGGCACATTGCCTGTACAGCAGCTTGCCGACCTCAGTGGAGCCGGTGAAGGTGAGCATGCGCACTTTCTCCGAGCCGGTGAGGGTGGAGCCGATGACGGAAGCCTTTCCGGTGACCACGTTGATGACGCCCTTCGGAATGCCGGCGCGATCGGCCAGCTCGGCCAGCGCCAGCGCCGAAAGCGGCGTTTCGGAAGCCGGCTTGATGACGATGGTGCAGCCGGCGGCCAGCGCCGGCCCGGCCTTGCGGGTGATCATGGCATTGGGGAAGTTCCACGGGGTGATGGCCGCGACCACGCCCACCGGCTGGCGCAGCACCATGATGCGGGCATCCGGGATGGGCGAGGGAATGATTTCGCCGTACAGCCGCTTGGCCTCCTCGGCGGCAAACTCCACGAAGGAGGCACCATAGACCACCTCGCCGCGCGCCTCGGCCAACGGCTTGCCCTGCTCGACGGTCATGATGAGCGCCAGATCGTCGGCATGCTCCATGATCAGCTCGTACCACCAGCGCAGGATGCGGGCGCGCTCCTTGGCCGTCTTGGCAGCCCATGCCTTCTGCGCGGCATCGGCGGCATCGATGGCGGCCCGCGTCTGCTCCTCTCCCAGCACCGGAACGGCGGCGATCTCCTCGCCCGTTGCCGGATTGGTGACGGTCAGACGTTCGTCGGTTCCGACCCATTCGCCGCCCACGTAGCAGTCCTCCTTGAGCAGCGTCGGATCGTGCAGCATGTCGCGCAGGGACTTCTTCATGACGGTCTCTCCCGTAGGGTGCTTTTTTGGAATGGGCTGGTCGTCTTCTCTGTATCATGGGCGCAGACTTCAGACCACACCACGGGGCGACTGGCCGGACGGATTGAGGATTTCTGGATCGGAACAACGGCCGGTCGGCACAGCCGCACACCACGAGCCATCCGGGCCGGCATGCCCTCCCCGAACGATCGCACTGCGAGCGTTCACCTGCCCGGCCGTTTTCCCGAAGATCTCAGTTGCCACCGCCGGAGGCGGGCAGATCCTCGATCTTCTTCTCGGTGGTTTCGATCACGTCCTTCAGGCGTTTCAGGAAATAGCTGCCCCGCGATTGCGAAAGCCCGTACTCCCAGCCGTTCACGGTCTTGCGGATCTTCTCGGCAGTGTTGCGGTCCTTGCCTTCACGCACCACCTTGACGACCACCCAAAGGGCATTGCCTTCCCCGTAGACGTCATGCCCGATGACGAGCCCGCCTTTCGTCTCCACTTCTGCATGGACCACGGGCTTCTCCTTGTGCTCGCGCGCCTTGCGGACCAGCTCGAAGTCCAGCTGCGCCATGTCGCGCGCTACAGAGGCAATCTGGTAGTTGGGCTTCTCCTTCGCCCCGGCCGGCTTGTTCACGATCTCGAACAGGGGATCCCCGTCGGAACCCTTCTTCCCCGTGGCCCGCACTTCCAGGATCTCGCCGTCCGCATGCACGATCCTGCCGCGCACGATGTCGTCGCGTGGCAGGTCCACGGCATAGTGATTCACCCAGCGGGTCAGGGCCGGCACGGCGCGGGCGAGCCCTTCCACGAGCCAGACCTGCGCATCATCGGCCAGCCGGACATACTGTCCCTTCTTGCCGGCGCCCACGCGGTCATACGCCGGCTTGCCCAGGATCACGTCGGCGATCACCTTGCCTGCCGCATCACGGATCGTCACCCGTGTGCCCCGAGCATCCTTCGTGCCGGGCGTGTCCACGTCCAGCAGCACGTAGTTCTTCTTCAGGTGCGTCTTCGGCTCCACCTTGCGCAGCGCCACGAGCGAAACGAGGAACTGCCGGATCTTTCCGACATCCGCCGGATATTCCGCATCACCGGCGAACCACCTGTCCCCCTTGCGCACCAGCGTGATGCGGTCCTTGCCATCGTCCATGACGATATCGATGCGCGCGGCATTCCTGCCCTTCTCCGCCAGTCCGGGCAGCAGCGGCTCGCCGACGCCTTCCGCCTGCAGCCGCGCATGCGTGGCCTGCCAGCTCCACACGGCAAGCCCCGTGGAAACGAGGGCCAGAACGGCCAGAACGAGCAGCGTGCGAAACTTCGGCATCGTCAGGCCTCCCTGAATGTCCTGCGCGCCCTGCGGGCCCTCGCCCTGCGCACCAGCGCCACGATAAGCGCGATCAGCGCCACCAGCAGGGCCACGCCGGCGATGTTGACGGCCTTCAGCCAGAATCCGAGGTTCTCGATGTCGCGCACCAGCGCCCGCTGCACGTCACGCAAGCTGCGGCGCAGGCCGAGGATCTCCGAACGCACCTGCACAATCAGGTCGCGATCCTTCTCGGAGATCACCACCTTGCCGCCCTCCACGCGGGCCTTGATGCTGCTCAGGCGCTTTTCGGCCTCCTTGAGCTTCTCTTTCAGCTCGCGCTCGCGGGCCCGGAACCTGCGCTCCGCATCCCGGCGGATCTCTTCCACCCGCACGAACGGACGCTGCTTCAGCGACCGACCGCGCAGACCGGACAGCGCGCCACCGCCGGACATCTGCTCCAGTGCATTGAGCAGGAAGGTGGCATTGGCAGCTGCCGGAATGATCATCGTCTGCGTCTCGGAGATCTTGCGCCGCGTCGCCCAGAAACGATCCGACAGCGTATCGGAATCCGCGAATACCAGCAGGTTCACCCGGCCGGTACGTGCCGCCTTGGATGCGGCCTTCTTCTCTCCGGCGCCCTCATCCTTCTTCGCCGCTCCGTTTCTTCCGGATGGCTCAGGGGCAGCTCCGGCAAAGGCGCTGCGCGCCTCGCCCTTCACCCGCGCCGCCAGCACCAGCGGCTTTCCGCCCGGCTTGTAGGCGGCCAGAAGCTCCAGCGGGTTAGGCATGGCCATGAAGTCGGTACTCATCAGCATGGCCCGATCGGACGTGCGTACCAGCGGCTCGAAGGTGATCTTCGCATTCTTCGCTTTCTCCAGTGCTCCGGCCGAACCGACGATCATGTTATTGACGTTGGCGAAAACCGGATCTTCGGGTCGGGTGAAGGCACGCCGGTCAAGCTCCATCCAGACCAGATAGCTGGCCGCCTGTTCGCGCCCGCCATTGTTGAAAATCACCTTGCGGGCATAGGTGATGTCGCCGACGATTTTGCCCGTGGAGACCTTCACGCCCCAGGCGGACAGCATCTTGGCCACCGGATCGTCCACCTTCAGCGCGCTCTTGCCAATCAGGTTGCGATCCACGGCCGCCGCCTCGTTCCAGGGATCGGCATAGACGATCACCGGCTTTCCGGACAGCGCAAAGGCGTCCACCGAGCGCGCCAGCCCGTCACTCATCTTCGCCGGGGTGACGATCAGCAGGACGTCGACGGTGGAAGGTACCTCCTTCGCCGTCTCCTCAATGGGAACTACCTTGTAGAATTCCCGCATCTGGAGCACCACCGCCCAGTCGTCCCGCCGCCCGCCGCGCGGCGTGAAGCCGCCGAACATGGGCAGCGAGGTGATGACGCCCACCACCTTCCGGTGCGGCGTGTTCAGCTTGTGCACCAGCTTGGTGAGGTCATACTCCAGATACTCCGCCCGTTCCGCGGAGAGAAAGGGAATGACCTCCCGCTGATCGGTGGAGTTCTCGCCCACAAGGCCGAAATAGGCATTCTGCCCATCCCCCAGCGGGATGGCCTGAAGCCCCGCGGCAATGGCCCTGTCCTCCTCCTCGGAGAAGGGTTCCGGATCGATCACCTCCACTCTCAGCATGCCATGGGAAAGATCGGCATAGTGGCGCAACAGGGCCCTCACCCGCGCACCATAGTCGGCATAGAGCGGCGCCCGCTCGGCCAGCGACTTGGAGAAGTACAGACGCAGCGTGACCGGCTCCTCCAGAGAATTCAGGACCTTCCGCGTGGCGTCGGAGATGGTGAAGAGCTTCTCCTCGGTGAAGTCCGCGCGGTATTGGCGCAGCATCTGCGAGGCAAAGAGGTTGAATCCCGCCAGCGCGATCATCGCCAGAACGATGGCGATTACCGCGACACCGCGGGGGCCGAAACGGGAAAGCGTCGCCTTCATGTGCCCAGCCCTCCTAGTCGGCCTTCTTGAGATTGACGATGATGGCGTTCACGAACAGCCAGAAGACCGTCGTGGTCACCCAGTAGACCACGTCCGACAGCAGCAGCACGCCGCGCGACACGGAGCCGAAATGCGTCAGGGCGGAGAGAGAGGCAATGGCCTCCGCCACTGCTTCCGGCAGAAAGGCGCGCACCGCGTCCAGCACCACCGGCGTACCCGCCGTCATGAATATGAAGATCCCCAGCGCCGCCAGAATGAAGGCGATCACCTGGTTGCGGGTGAGCGCCGAGAGGGCCGCCCCCATGGCGAGAAAGGTTCCGGCCATGGCCCAGGCGCCGAAGTAGCTCACCGCGATCACGCCGTTGTCGGGCTCGCCCAGCCAGTTCACGGTGGCCCACAGCGTAAACGTGGCCATGAGCGCCAGTCCCATGAACAGCCAGCCGGCCAGCCACTTTCCGACCACGGCCTCGGTGACCGTCACCGGCAGCGTCATCAGCAGCTCGATGGTGCCGCTGCGGCGCTCCTCCGCCCACAGGCGCATGGAGATGGCCGGGGCCAGAACCAGGAACAGCCACGGCAGATACTGGAAGAAGGGCATGAGGTCGGCCATGCCCCGCTCGTAGAAATTGCCGAGCTGGAAGGTGAACACACCGGCCAGCGCCGCGAAGATCACCACGAAGACATAGGCAATTGGAGTTGCGAAATAGGATGCGAATTCGCGTTTGACGATGGGAACGAGCGCCCTCATGCCGCTTTCCTCCCTTCCGTCGTCAAATGCCGGAAAACGGCCTCCAGCGAGCCGCGCGCCCCCTCCGGCGCCATCTCGGCCAGCTCCTCCGCCGTTCCGTCGGCGATCACCCGGCCCGCGGCGATGATGATCGCCCGGTCGCAGACGGCCGGCACCTCCTCCAGAATGTGGGTGGAGACGATGATGGCCGATTCTTTCGCCATCTCGCGGATGAGCCGGCGCACCTGATGTTTCTGGTTGGGATCGAGACCGTCCGTCGGTTCGTCGAGGATCAGCACCGGCGGCTCGTGCAGGATGGCCTGCGCCAGCCCGACGCGCCGCTTGTATCCCTTGGAAAGCGTCTCGATGGTCTGCCCGAAGACCGGGCCGAGCTGCGTCCGTTCCACCGCCCTGTCGATGGCCGACCGCAGGGCATCGCCTTTCAGCCCGCGCACCTCTCCGATGAATTTCAGGAAGCCGCGCACCGTCATCTCGCCATATGCCGGCGCACCCTCAGGGAGATAGCCGAGACGGCTCTTTGCCGCCACCGGCTCGGCGAACACGTCAATGTCGCAGATGAAGGCATGGCCCCCGTCGGGCTCCAGGAAGCCGGCGGCCATCTTCATGGTGGTGGACTTCCCCGCGCCGTTCGGCCCCAGAAAACCCAGCACCTCGCCCTTCTCCACCGAAAGGGAAATACCGTCCACCGCCCGGATGTCGCCGAAACTCTTGCGCAAGTCCTCAAGCCGCAACAATGCCGGCATGACGCTACCTCGCTTGTCAGGAAAGTTTCAAACGGAACCGGCCGGCAAGGCCGAGTCGCTATATAGCTCCGGCCGCCTGAATCCGCAAGCGAACACCGGCGCCTATCACCTTAAAAATTCGAAGGAAAAATGGTGACACGCATAGCACCTCATAAAAAGGCAACGGCCCCGGAAGAAGCCGGGGCCGTGCATGTCGAAGGCGTTTCCCTGCCGTCGGTCAGTGCGAATAGAACTCGACCACGAGGTGCGGCTCCATCTGCACCGGATAGGGCACGTCGGAAAGCTGCGGCACACGCAGGAACTTCGCGGTCATCTTCTTGTGATCGACCTCGATGTAGTCCGGCACGTCACGCTCGGCGGAAGCGACGGCCTCCAGCACCAGCGGAATCTCGCGGGACTTCTCGCGCACCTCGATGATATCGCCTTCCTTCACCCGGTAGGAGGGGATGGTCACCCGCCGGCCGTTGACCTTCACGTGGCCGTGGTTGACGAACTGCCGCGCCGCGAAGATGGTGGGCACGAACTTGGCGCGATAGACCACGGCATCGAGCCGGCGCTCCAGCAGGCCGATGAGGTTCTCCGCCGTGTTGCCCTTCATGCGGTCGGCCTCGAGATAGGTGCGGTGGAACTGCTTCTCGGTGATGTCGCCGTAGTACTTCTTCAGCTTCTGCTTGGCCCGAAGGTGAATGCCGTAGTCGGACAGCTTGCCGCGGCGGCGCTGGCCGTGCTGGCCGGGGCCGTATTCGCGACGGTTCACCGGGCTTTTCGGGCGGCCCCACAGGTTTTCGCCCAGATAGCGGTCGATCTTGTACTTGGACTGGTGGCGCTTGCCGGAATTCTTCCTCGCCATGTCTCTTTCTCTCCAAAGTCACCAATGCAAAAAGGCGCGAAGCCGCCATGGCTCCCCGCCGGGGTTATGCAGCCCGCCCTCCTCATCCCGGTCTCCCGGACTGACAGGAAACGGCTCCCGACGCCATCTCCGCAGGCAGGCGGAAAGGCTTATACAATCTCTTCACTCCTCCCGTCAACCGACCGGCCAACACAGGGCGGGAAGCTGCTGCAGCGGCCGGAGCAAAGACTCGCGCCCGAACCGGCAGCGGTGACATTTCGCCATTGACAGGAGGTGTCAGGGGGGTATGCCTCGGGCATGACACCGCACTTCACCATCGTTTTCGATCTCGACGGAACCCTCGTGGACACGGCGCCCGACCTGATTGCCGTGACCAACATCATGCTCTCCGGCATGAACTGCGGCCCGGTACCGGAAGAGGCCGGGCGCATCGCTGCCGGACAGGGGGCAAAGGTGCTGATTTCCGCCGGACTTGTGGCACATGGCAGGCCCCTGCCGCCTGATGAGGCGTGGCCGGACCTCATTGCCGAATTCATCCGTCTGTACGCCGAACGTATCGCCGAACACTCGCGCCCCTTCGAGGGCATGCGCGAAGTGGTGCGGCACTGCCGGTCGGCAGGATTCGGGCTGGCCGTATGCACCAACAAGAAGGACTATCTGGCCGAATCCCTGCTTCGTGAACTGGGCATGGCGGAGGATTTTCACGCCATCGTTGGCGCCAATACCCTGGGGATCGGCAAGCCGGATCCCGCTCCTCTCCTGCATGGCATCGCGCAAGCAGGTGGAACACCGGACCGGGCGCTGCTGCTGGGAGATTCCATGGCCGACGTTCTGGCGGCACGGGCTGCGGGCACCTTTTCCGTCCTTGCCGGCTGGGGCTATCTGGACCGACCCGCAAGCGCCTATCAGGCGGATTTCACCGTGGAGAGAGCACCAGAAGTGCCAACCCTCATCGAGGCTCTGGCGGCGACCAGTCCCTGAATGCCAGATCCCACATGCGATCCAGCCAGGCGACAAGGTTCTCCTGTCCGTTGGCATGGTCACGGATGGGCGATCGCGCAGGCTGGCGCATGATGTTGCCCAGCACCCCGAGTGCAGAGAAGTCCACGCTGGAAATTCCATCGCCCAGCATGAAGGGGGCCTCTCCCAGCCATTGCGCGACCGCATCGACATGCCGACGGCCGATATCGTATGCTATCCGGGGATTGTCCGGCTTCAGGCCGAGCATGCGGCAGGTCCGCACCAGTCGGCGGCGCACCAGAGCAAGTCCGAACAGGCGCATGGGCACTGGCAGACGCGCCCGGATGTCCAGCGCAAAACGGGCCCAGCCCGCAGGATCCACCCAGCGGGAATAGTTGATCTGCCAGAACAGGTCGAATTCCAGAAGCCGCCGCAGCATGTGCGCCGCAGCCAACTCCCGGGCTGTCAGCCCGGCATCCAGAGCATCTGTTCTTCCCTGCTCGAAATGGGCGATGATCTTCTGCGAATCCGCGATGACTTCTCCACCGTCCACCACCCACGGCACCTGCCCTGAAGGCGAATTGCGCGGCGATGAAACGACGATGCGGAAGGGAATCCTTCGCCAGCGCAGATAGCCTTCCACCTTCATGCAGAAGGGCGAGGCGTTGGGCAGTCCCCAGAAGGAATCGAACTGATGCAGTTCCACAGCTGGTCGTTCACCGGACATGAACTTCCCTCCTCGTTGCCGGGATTCTGCATTACCGGAACGCCGGGTTCAGTGACTGCAATCACGACATGAAAAGGCCTGCAGGATGAAGGGATCCTGCAGGCCTCCAGCTCCTGCCCGCATCCGTTTCTTCTGGACGCCTCCGCTTTCTGTCGGTCGGGCGGCGGGAAATTCACAGCCGGTAGAGGATCTGATCGGTCCAGAAACGCTCCAGTCTCGCCAGCGCCTTGTTGAGCCTATCGAATTCCTCCTCGTCCATGCCCATGACCTGGCGGATGGACTTCAGCTGGCGGTTATAGAGTTCGTCCACCTTGCGGCGCACCTCCTGCCCCTTCTCCGTCAGACGCACACGCACCGCACGACGGTCGGTGGTGGAACGCTCATGCGAAACATAACCGGCCTGCACGAGCTTTTTCAGGTTGTAGGACACGTTGGACCCCTGATAGTAGCCACGCGTCTTCAACTCGCCGGCGGAAAGCACCTCGTCGCCGATATTGTAGAGCAGCAGAGCCTGAACCGGGTTGATATCCGCCTCGCCGCGACGCTCGAACTCGTCCTTCACGACGTCGAGTAGACGGCGGTGCAGCCGCTCGATCAGGTTCAGCGCCTCCAGATACCGGTGCTTGATCGGTTCATCCTGCGTCCCGGTTGTGGTCTCCTGTTTCGTCATCTGCATGTTCATCGTTCAACACCTGCCCAGTTTTATTTATTCCAGCGATGTATTTCATGTTTTTTCATCGCCTTTCTTATGCTTCAGGAGAATACAATGGGCGTGTTAAAAAGCGCTCAAAAGACAAAGTAAATTTGATGTTTATTTTTAGATATCCGTCGACTCTCGATTCAGAGTTACTGCACCGTAAAACCCTCAACGAAAACTTGAATGGTTAACACTTTGACTCCGAATGACAAGGCTTCGGGACACCATCCCGTCACATGATCGCAGAAGCAAGGCGGCCGCCTCTCACTCTCCGGCTCCAGTCATCAGTCGCCCGACAAGGCTGCGGACGGCCTGCACGGCGCGTTCCAGCGCACCGGCATCTCGGGAACGGATGACAATGCGGGCGCCGAGGCAGCCGCCTTCGTGGAAGGGATAGGAACCGATGGACACGTCCGGATGCTCTGCCGCCAACCGGCGAAGCGGGTCTCCGAGATCGCCTTCCGGCAAACGGGCCTCCACGGTGACCGAGCGAACAGGCGTACCTTTTGCGAGGTGCTTCTCCAGTTCATGCAGCATGGCTTCCATGATGCGCGGCACACCGGGCAGAACGAAAACGTTCCCGATGCGGAATCCGGGAGCGCGGGAAACGGGATTGGGGATCAGCTCCGCCCCTTCCGGGATCCGCGCCATGCGCATGCGGGCTTCCGTTTCCTCCCGGCCCATCTCGCGGAAATAGGCGCGCAGGATGCGCACCGCTTCCGGGTGATGCGAAATGGGCACGCCGAAGGCGGCCGCCACGGCATTGGCGGTGATGTCGTCGTGCGTGGGACCGATGCCGCCTGTGGTGAAGACATGGTCATGCCGTATCCGCAGTGCGTTCAGAGCCTCAACGATGGCGTCCATGTCATCGGAGACGATACGGGCTTCTTTCAGGTCGATGCCACGTTCGCCGAGAAACCGGGCGATGGTATTGATATTCACGTCCTGCGTGCGCCCCGAGAGAATTTCGTCGCCGATCACCAGCACGGCCGCCGTGGGATTACCGGAGCTGTGCATTCCGCCTTTTCACCCTCCTTATCTGCCTTGTCCCTTGCCTCCGGATACCATCGTGGATGGCCTCCCGTTTCCGGAACGCAGGATAGGGCGTGGACAGGCCATCGCCAAGACTTGCCGGGGCATGCGGCAGCGGGCTATGAGTGGCGGCCATGAAACTGCCACAGCCGATGATACCGGGGCGGCTCGTACGCCGCTACAAACGCTTCCTCGCGGACGTGATCCTCGATGAAAACGGGGAGCTCGTCACCGCCTCCACGCCCAACACGGGCTCCATGATGGGCCTGCTGGACGAAGGCAATCGGGTGTGGCTCTCGGTTTCCGACGATCCGAAGCGCAAGTACCGGCACCGTTGGGAGCTTGTAGAAGTGAACGGCCCGGCCGGCCCGGCTCTGGTAGGCCTCAACACGGGCCTGCCCAACAGGCTGGTGGCGGAAGCGCTGGCGGGGGGCGTCATTCCCGCATTGGCCGGTTACGGCACCTTGAAACAGGAAGTCCGCTATGGCGAGGAAAACAGCCGGATCGACCTGCTGCTGGAAGATTCGGACCGGCTACCGGTTTACATAGAAGTGAAGAATGTCACGCTGTCACGGCAGCCGGGCATCGCCGAGTTTCCGGACGCTGTTACGGCGCGAGGCACGAAGCATCTGCGCGAGTTGGCACGTATCGCCGCTTCCGGCAGGGCAAGGGCAGCCATGGTCTATCTGGCGCAGCGAGCGGATGCCGAGCGTTTCAGGCTGGCGGAAGACATCGATCCGGCCTATATGGACGAATGGAAACGGGCCCTGGATGCGGGCATGGAGGTGCATGCTCTGGCCTGCGACGTCAGCCCGCAGGAAATCGTGGCCCGCAGGGTCATTCCCGTGGAGATCCCATGAACCGACCACGCTACGTCGCCGCGGAGACGGCACCGAACACCAACACCGGGCAGATCAAGCTGTGGGGGCCGGATGCCTTCGAGGGCATGCGGCGCGCCGGACGCCTGGCAGCCGAGGCGCTGGACATGATCACGCCACACGTGAAGCCCGGAGTGACGACGGACGAGCTTGACCGCATCGTGTTCGACTTCATCGTCGATCATGGAGCCCAGCCCGCGCCGCTTTATTACCGGGGCTTTCCGAAATCCATCTGCACGTCAGTGAATCATGTGGTCTGTCATGGCATTCCGGGGCCGAAAAAGCTGAAGGAAGGCGACATCGTCAACATCGACGTGACGGTGATCCTCGATGGCTGGCATGGCGATTCCTCGCGCATGTACCCGGTGGGGAGTATCCCGCGGAAGGCGGAGCGCCTGATAGACGTGACCCATGAAGCCATGATGCGCGGCATCGCGGTGGTGAAGCCCGGCGCGACGACCGGTGACATCGGCCATGCCATCCAGAGCCATGCAGAGGCGGAGCGCTGTTCCGTCGTGCGTGATTTCTGCGGCCACGGGCTGGGGCGGCTGTTCCATGACACACCGAACATCCTGCACTATGGCAGACCGGGTACGGGTTACGAATTGCGACCCGGCATGTTCTTCACCATCGAGCCGATGCTCAACCTCGGCCGCCCGCAAGTGAAGATCCTCTCCGACGGCTGGACCGCCGTCACCCGCGATCGCTCACTGTCCGCCCAGTTCGAGCATACCATCGGCGTCACCGAGGACGGCTGCGAGATCTTCACCCTCTCGCCTGCAGGGCTGCACAAGCCGCCCTATGATGAGGCCGAATCCGGTGGATCCTGAATTTCCGGCCGCTCACACGGCCTCTGCACGATATGTCCTATTGCCGGAGCGCACGCCGGGTGGCATCTCTTGCGGCGGACCGACATCTTATTGCGTGCAGGAGGCACCATGACCATCATCGCACCGTTTCGCGGCCTGAGGCCCGCTCCGGGACGGGAGGCGGACGTCTGCGCCCCGCCCTACGACGTGCTCAATTCCACCGAGGCGCGGGAGCGCGCCGCCGGGAAGCCGTGGAGTTTCCTGCACGTCTCCAAGCCGGAAATCGATCTGCCGGTGGATATCGATCCCTATGACGACATCGTCTATGCCAAGGCAGCGGAGAACTTTCGGCGGATGATCGACGAGGGCGTCCTGATCCGCGAGGAGAAGCCCGTCTACTTCGTCTACCGGCTGATCTGGGGCGATCACGCGCAGACGGGCCTCATCGCAGGGGCGTCGGTGGCGGACTATGACAGCAACCGCATCCGCAAGCACGAGCACACGCGCCCGGTGAAGGAAAACGACCGCGTGCGGCAGGTGGAGGCGGTGAACGCCCACACCGGCCCGGTCATGCTGGCCTCTCCCGACTCCGACGAGATCGAGCGGCTGCTGGCCCGCGCTTCCGAAGGCAAGCCGGAACTGGACGTGACGGCCGACGACGGCATCCGCCACAGCATCTGGGTGGTGTGGGACGACGACCTGATCCGTGAACTGACGGAAGCCTTCGAGGCCCTGCCGGCCCTCTACATTGCCGACGGGCACCATCGTTCCGCTGCTGCCTCGCGGGTGTGCGCGAAACGGGCGGAGGCCGAGCCGGACAACATGGATGCACCATGGCGGCGGTTCCTCTCGGTGATCTTTCCGGCGCGGCAGATGAAGATTCTGGATTACAACCGCGTGGTGCGCGACCTGAACGGCATGAGCGAGGCGGAATTCCTCGATGCCGTGCGGAAGGTCTTTCAAGTGACGGAGAGCACGGAGCCGGTGAAGCCGGAAAGGCCGGGCGTCTTCGGCATGTACGTCAGCGGCCGCTGGTACAGGCTGGAGGCGCCGGAAGGACTGGTTGATACGAGCGATCCTCTGGCGCGGCTGGATGTCAGCATCCTGCAGGACAACCTGCTGGCGCCGGTGCTGGGCATCGAGGATCCGCGCACCAGCGAGCGCATCGACTTCGTGGGCGGCATGCGTGGCCTGAAGGAGCTGGAGCGGAGAGTGGATTCCGGCGAGATGGCGGTAGCCTTCTCCCTGCATCCGACGTCCATGGACGACCTGATGCGGGTGGCCGATGCCGGCGAAGTCATGCCGGCGAAATCCACGTGGTTCGAGCCGAAGCTCGCCGACGGACTCGTCTCCCTGCCGCTGGACTGACGCGCCCCCGGCTCAGGCCGGAGGCGTCCACTTCGTGCGCATGGTGACCAGCTCTTCGGCAGCGGTGGGATGAATGGCGATGGTGGCGTCGAAGTCGGCCTTCTTCGCCTTGATCTTCAGCAGAACACCGAGAAGCTGTGCCAGCTCGCCCGCATCCGGTCCCAGGATGTGCGCGCCCAGCACCACGTCCGTTCCGGGGTGGACAATCAGCTTCATGAGCATCTTCTCCTCGCGGCCGGAGAGGGTGTGCTTCATGGGACGGAAAGTCGTCTTGTAGATGTCCACCTCGCCATGCCTTTCGCGGGCTTCCGCCTCGGTCAGACCGACGGTGCCGATTTCCGGCTGCGAGAAGACCGCCGTGGGAATGATGGAATAGTCCAGCGGCGGAATGTCCAGTCCGCCGAAGACGCGATCGGCAAAGGCATGTCCCTCGCGGATGGCCACCGGCGTGAGCTGACAGCGATTGGTGACATCCCCAACCGCCCAGATGTGCTCTGCGGAGGTACGGTTGTATTCGTCCACCTTCACCGCGTCATTGGCGGCGACTTCCACGCCCGCCTTCTCCAGATGCAGGTCGAAGGTGTTGGGCTCGCGCCCGGTGGCGTACATCACTTCCGCGACACGCACCTCTTCACCATTGGTGCAGTGCACGGTATAGCCGCCTGCTCCGCCGTCGTGGCGATCGATACGGTCCACCACGGCATGGGTAAGGATGTTGATGCCCTTGCGATGCATTTCATCGGCCAGATGACTGCGCAGATCGTCGTCGAAGCCGCGCAGGATCTGCGGACCGCGATAGAGCAGATGAACACGCGAGCCCAGACCATTGAAAATGCCGGCAAACTCCACGGCAATGTAGCCGCCGCCAATGATGGCGATGGACTCCGGCAGATGCTTCAGATGGAAGGCCTCGTTGGAGGTGATGGCGAAGGCCGCGCCAGGCACATTGTGGGGCACGTAGGGTACCGCCCCGGTGGCGATGAGGATGCGCTCCGCAGTGACGGTACGCTCCTCGTTGACCAGCCAGAGTTCGTGCGGGCCGGCAAATTCCGCGCGGGAATGGATGATTTCCACGCCGGCGTTCTCCAGCCCCCGGATGTAGAGACCGTTCAGGCGCGCGATCTCCGCATCCTTGCGTGCCACGAGGGTTGGCCAGTCGAAGGTGGCGTTCTCCTGCCCCGACCAGCCGAAGCCGCGCGCATCCTCGAAGTGTTCCGAATACTGCGAGGCGTAGACGAACAGCTTCTTGGGCACGCAGCCGCGGATGACGCAGGTGCCACCGACACGGTATTCCTCGGCGATGGCCACCTTTGCGCCGTGACCGGCCGCGATGCGCGCCGCGCGCACGCCCCCCGAACCGGCGCCAATGACGAAGAGATCGAAGTCGAAGGCCATGTGTTCCCCTTTCCGCGAATGAAAACGGCATATGCCGGCCGACCTGCATGCGGCCTGCGGGAGAAGTGCGCGCAAAAGATGGCCGGGGTCAAGCGGATTGACACTGCTTCAAATGCCATCGGCCGGGAAACATCCGGCTACTTCACGGCCTTGAGAGCCTTCAGCCGGGTATCGGCCTCCATCTTGGCACGGGCATCGGCCATGGTGGCGGCAGGCGCCTTCACGGCCCGCTCGTATTCGCTGATGATCTGTTTCTTCGGCCGGTTGAGCTGCTCGTAGGCCCGGGCGCGGAAATAATGCAGGGAAGGCGAATCGCCCCCCATTTTCTCGGCAGCTTCGAAGTCTGCCAGCGCGTCCTTTACCCGCCCCATGCGCAGACGCACGATGCCGCGATCGATGCGCGGGCGAGGATGGTCCGGTTTCAGCTTCACGACCATGGTGAGATCGGCCAGCGCCTTGTCGCGCCTGCCGAGCTTCCAGTTGGCACGGGCGCGCTTCTCGTAGAGCGAGGCGCGATCGGGCCGCAACCGGATGGCCACATCCAGATTGTTGGCCGCGTTGGCCCATTCTCCGATCCGCATCCAGGCCGTTGCCCTGCCCTCGCGGGCATCGATGTCGTTGGGATCGGCAAAAATGGCCTGATTGAAATCGTTGATGGCTTCCTTCGGCCGGTTCATGCGCAGCAGGATGCCGGCACGCTGGGCGTAGAGCTGCGCATTCTTCGGATCGGCCTCTATGGCCACGTCCAGATCCTTGATGGCATTCTCCGGCTTCTGACGGAACTGCCAGGCCACGGCCCGGCCCATGTGCGCACGGACGTTTTTCGGCTCCTTCTCGATCACTTTCGAATAGTCGGCAATGGCCTTGTCCACCATGCCCGTCATCAGAAAGGTATCGGCCCGTGCCAGCAGGGCGTCGATGTTGCCGGGGTCGAGCTTCAGGGCGGCGGTGTAGTCATTCAACGCCTCGCTGAACTTCTGCTTCTTGATCAGATTCGCACCCCGGGCAATCAGTAGTTTCGCCTTTGTGCGGGCATCCAGACCGGGCTCGGCAAGGGCGCGATCGCAGGCGGGCAGAACCCTTTCCGGCTCTCCGGCGGTGGTGCAGGTCTTCCGGTCGGCTTCCGAAGCAAGGGCCGGTGAGAGCAGCAGGAGTAGTCCTGCAACGGCAAGAGCGGGGGCTTTCATGTACTGCGTCTCCGTCAGGAACGTCTAGTCACGTTCAACCGATCTGGCAAGAAATGCCGGCATATTGCCTTCATGAAAGGCGGACTTGCGCCTGGCTTCCGCACCATTTCGATCATTGGAAGAGGCCTTGCGCGGCTTCTTGCCGCCCTCCTCCTTCGATGACGAGGAGACCGCATCGCTGCTTCCCGCGGCTTCTCCGGCGGCAGCAGGCGCCTTGTCCTGCCCCTGCGGCGTGGCAGCGGCATCCACAGGCCTGTTCCCGGATGGCCGCTTGCGGCGACGGCGGCGCTTCTTTTTCGCCTTGTGCTCCCCGGCATTCTCCTCACCTGAGGCAGCTCGAGTCGCTTCCACCTGCTGTTCCGAAGTGCCAGATGGTGAATCCTCGCGCCTGCGACCGCTGCGGCTGCGACGTGATCGATCAGCCTTCCTCTCGCCCCCCTTGCCGCGGGTGGACCGGGAACGCCCTCTACTCTTCTTGCGACGGGAGGCCTCCTCGACTTCCTCGCGGGTGGGCGCTTCGCCGTCCCAGGGAATTTCCTTGCCGATCAGCTTCTCGATGGCGGCGATGACCTTGAAGTCCTCGGGCGTCACCAGGGTGACGGCCACGCCCTCGCGCCCGGCCCGGCCGGTACGGCCGATGCGGTGCACGTAGTCCTCCGGCGAGACCGGCGCGTCATAATTGATGACGTGCGAAACCTCCGGAATGTCCAGCCCGCGGGCGGCGACGTCGGACGCCACGAGGAAGGTGATCCGGTTGTCGCGGAACGCCTCCAGCGTCTCCAGGCGGGCGTACTGGTCCATGTCGCCATGCAATGCACCGGCATTGTAGCCATGCTTGCGCAGCGACTTCATGAGGATCTCCACCGTCTTCTTGCGGTTGGCGAAGATGATGGCGTTGCGGATGTTGTCCTGCCTGTCGATCACCTCGCGCAGCTTCTCGCGCTTGGCCTTTTCGTCCCGCGGCGCGAAGACGAGCTTCTGGTCGATGGTTTCCGCCGTGGAAGACGGCGGCTGCGCCTCGACGACCACCGGCAGATGCAGGAACTGCTCCGTGAGCCGCTGGATCTCCGGCGGCATGGTGGCCGAGAAGAAAAGCGTCTGCCGGGTGAACGGCAGCAGCTTCACAATCTTCTCGATGTCGGGGATGAAGCCCATGTCGAGCATGCGGTCGGCCTCGTCGATGACCAGCACCTCGACACCGGTCAGCAGCAGCTTGCCGCGCTCGAAATGATCCAGCAGGCGGCCCGGCGTGGCGATGAGCACATCCGCGCCCCGGTCGATGATGCGCGACTGCTCGTCGAACGACACGCCACCGATGAGGAGCGCGATCTTCAGTTTGTGGTACTTGCCGAGTTTCTCGAAGGCCTCATGGACCTGCGCGGCCAGCTCACGGGTGGGCTCGAGGATGAGCGTGCGCGGCATGCGGGCGCGAGCCCGGCCCCGCTCCAGCCGTGTCAGCATGGGCAGGGCAAAGGCTGCCGTCTTGCCCGACCCCGTCTGTGCCAGGCCCAAGACGTCCTGCGCCGCCAGCGCCGGCGGGATGGCGCCCTTCTGGATTTCGGTCGGTTCCTTGAAACCTGCGTCGGCTACGGCCTTGAGGACTTTTTCACTCAGTCCCAGTTCTTCGAATGTCATGCGGTATCTTGTCTTTCGTGTATCTTGCAAAGGATTGCGCGCCCGGAACAGGACGGCGTACGCCCCGTCCCGGCATTTTCGTCGCCGTCCCTCAAGAGGAATGCCCGTCTCCTGGGGAATTGCCCCGGCGATCTGCACGAAAACGCTCTGTACACAGCGCCCGGGCGGGCGCCTTCTGTTGCGCAACATAGGGCCTGCCCCCGGCAAGTCAAGTATTTGCGGCAATCATTTGACTTGAAACAGGCATGAGAGCATAATGTGATTGTTGATAACGAACGGAGAGGAGGCTCGGAAAATGACACCGCCGAAGAGCGCATTCCCGTCCTCCGATTCCGGCAGGACGGACACCTGAAGAACATGTACCCGCATTTCCGGCAAGGGAAACCGGAGAAAGACGGGAAGATGATCCGGCCGGAACCGTGATCCGCATGCAATCAGTGACGAGAAAGCCCCTCTGCCCTTGATCTGCCGCATGCGGGACACAGGGAAAAGCCGGCAGATCGGCCGAAGCACATCCCGGCCGAAATCGAAAGAGGCCCCGGATCGGACCATGTGTCGCCGGGGCCGGTTCATGACCACACCGGATATCCTCATCCCCTCCGCCGCCCTCCATCCGGAAGGCCGGGGCTTCCACGCGATGGATTGACGGCTTGCCCACCGGAAACAGCTCCGGCATAAATCCTCGGGAAACCCTTGTTCACCGGCGGAACAATACGGAGGAACAGCGATCATGGCAGCCACGGCTCCCGTTTGCGATTTCGGATGGAAGGCCCCGGACTTCTCCCTTCCCGGCGTCGACGGCAGGCGCTACACCTTTGACGACATCCGGGGCGAGAAAGGCACCGTGGTCGTCTTCATCTGCAATCACTGCCCCTACGTGAAAGCGATCGTCGATCGCCTTGTGCGTGATGCGAAGGAACTGCAGGCCGCCGGCATCGGCTTTGTCGCCATTTCCTCCAATGACGCGGAGCAGTATCCGCAGGACAGCTTCGACAAGATGAAGGAATTCGCCGCCGAACACGGCTTCACCTTCCCTTACCTATACGACGAGGACCAGACGGTGGCCCGCCGTTACGGCGCCGTGTGCACGCCGGATTTCTTCGGCTTCAACGCCAACGACGAGCTGCAGTATCGCGGTCGCCTCGATTCGTCGGGCAAAGAGCCCGCCGCTCCCGACGCCCGACGCGAGCTCTACGAGGCCATGATGCAGGTGGCCGAGACGGGCAAGGGTCCGGAGGAACAGACCCCCTCCATGGGCTGCTCCATCAAGTGGAAGCCCGAAAACTGGGGCCGCGGCTGTTGAGCCGCTCCTCCCCTTCCCCCGCGCAGTAGATGGAGGGCGCAGGCAGAGAGCATGCCGCTCAGAACAAGTTCGACAAGAATTGCTTCAACCAGTTCACAACAGGCTCAAGCCAGCCAAGCCAGTGAGTACCTACAGCGCTAGCACCCGACAACATCCCCCAGCGCATTGCCCGCCCCAGCATTTTGGCCAAGGCCTTGCCGGTCTTCTCCAACTCCTTGTTAAGTTGCCCGTCAAAAGCCCTGCCCAAGATGCGTGCCTTGCGAAGCAGCCATGCTCCCGCTTTCTTGAGGATATTGTTGATGCTTTGCCGCAGATCACTCGTGCGCAATTTCACGGCTGCGCCAATGCGCTGAGAGCCGTCACGCATTGCTTCACGCAGGCGCTCCACCATTTCGCGCAGGCGTTGCGCAATAGCCGGGTCCACTATGTCCGGCCCAAGTTCTTCAAGATCTTGGGCGATTCCATCGCCCAACTTCGTGGCGTTTTCCTCGGCCTCTTCTCCAAGCTCTTCCGCTTCGGTCGAGGGCAACTCTTCCCAGATGCGAAAACGCGCCAGCAGACTGTGCAACGTCTCGATCTGCGTGGCCACCTTCTGGCGCAGCACTTCCGGCCAGCCCTGCGCCTCATCCTGGCTCATGCCGCCAAAGTAGGCCTTCAGTTCCGCCACCTGCAGGGCCAGTTGAATCCCGTCAGACTTGTCTATGGGCGTTTCTTCCGGGATGAGTTCCCGCACCTTGCGCAATTCCTCGATGATGCGGCTGTCAATGGCATTGGCGGACTGATCGCGCTGCAATGTGTCGATCGTCTCTCGCAACTGCTGACGCAAGGCCTGAAGGGCAGCTTGCAGCAGGTAATCATCCATGTCCGCTTGCAATGGGCGCTTGCGCAGCACCAGTCGTTCTTCCTGCCACTCGACTTCAATGGTGGCAGGTTGCTGCGGCGGAATGGGAGGGGGATCATCAACCCTGCTGCATTCATGCTCTTCGATCAGGCGCCTGATTTCGGCGTTGACGGCGGCGGGGCCTTGCTCCCAGAGGTCTTCGGGGATGAGGACGCGGGCGCGCTCAAGCTCCGGGATGGGCGGGTTGTAGCAGGGGATCTCTTTGGAGGGATCAAGGCGGACGTCATACCAGTTCGTCCAGACCTCCCAGTGCTCGCCCTCGCGGGCCAGCAGGCGTTGCTTCATGGAGGCCCAGAGGTCTTGTACCCAACCGGGGATTTCGTCGTGCCAGAGGGGGGCGTTCAAGAGGGCTTCCAAGCTACCTTTTTCGTAAAAGGAAACATCCTGCGAGAGGGCATTCCAAGCGATAGTTTCGGCTATGGATGATTTCTCATAGGAAGGGTCAGCAGCAATGTAGACCGCACTAGCAGCGCCGGCTGCGGCGTAGGGGGCAGATGATGTGTTTTTAGTGGTCTTGGCTGCTAGAGAAGCAGCATCGGCGGTGTAAGCAGCAGAGTGTGTAGCATAGCTTGGTGCTCCAGGAGCGGAGAAAGGGCCATCGGCAGCCATGCGGGCGGCAGCGCGGGCGGCGCGAGCGGCGACGTCGGCGGCGCGCCGAACCTCCGTATCACGGCTCGATCGTACCGCCGCGAGCCGTGATGCGGCGATGGCACGA
Source organism: Alphaproteobacteria bacterium (assembly GCA_024279095.1). Lineage (GTDB taxonomy): Bacteria > Pseudomonadota > Alphaproteobacteria > Rhizobiales > Aestuariivirgaceae > Thermopetrobacter. The sequence continues at coordinate 6,270 of JAJRRY010000053.1, read as the reverse complement.
AACGTCGGCAGGGTGATGGCAATGGCCTCGTCCTCGTCTGCGCTCAACCATTTTTCAATAACTGGCAAAACGCGCATCGCCGCTCGGCTGGCGATGGCCACGGCGACGCGGCGGCGTTCTTCCTCGTTGGAAATGCCGTTGAGCCAACGTTCGAGGTCATTTTCGTTCCTGATTTCAGGCATGCGGCCCCCATCTTGACGTTTCGTGAATTGTGGGGGCTGCGGGGCGCGTGTCAAGCTGTGGTGGGGAAAACGTTCGGGTCGGGGTTGAACCGCGCCAAGGAGCGAGGGTGAGGCCGTGCCCCTTGCCGGAAGGGGTTGCAAGGCGGGGTGGAATGGGCCACCTTGACAGAAAGAGAGAGGCGGCGGAAAGGGGAGCACGAACCATGACTTCACTTGTCATTCTCGGCATCATCGCCGCCATCATCCTTTACGGCATCACCATCTACAACCGCCTCGTCCGCAACCGCCAGACGGTGCAGGAGGGATGGTCGGGGATCGACGTGCAGCTGAAGAAGCGCGCCAATCTGATCCCCAATCTGGTGGCCGCCGTGAAAGGCTACATGAAGCATGAGCGCGGCCTGCTGGAGAAGGTCACCGAGCTGCGCGCCAGGGCGCAGGGCATGGACAATGCCACACCGGCGGAGCGCTCCGCCGTGGAACAGGAGATCTCCCGCGTGCTCGGCCAGATCAATGTGGCGGTAGAGAACTATCCCGATCTGAAGGCCAATCAGAACGTCCTTGACCTTCAGCAGCAGCTTGCACAGATCGAACACGACATCCAGATGGCCCGTCGTTACTACAACGGTGCGGTACGCGAAAACAACGTGCTCGTGGAATCCTTCCCGTCCAATCTGATCGCCAATTTCTTCCATTTCGAAAAGGCGGAATACTTCGAACTGGAAAATCCGGAAGACCGCGCCCTGCCGAAGGTGGAGCTGTAAGCGGTCGCAAAGCCGGATACCCTGCTCCTTCCCGCCTGTTTCCGACAGCAACCCGGCAGGAGAATTCCGCAATGTCTCGCTTTTCGCGTTCCGTCGTTCTGCTCATCGTGCTGTTTGCCGCGACGATCTCCCCTGTACAGGCCCGCGAGGAAATCCTTTCGTTCGCCTCCCGGATCGAGGTGCACCGCGACGCTTCACTTACCGTGACCGAGACGATCCGTGTCAGGGCCGAAGGTCGAAACATCCGCAGGGGCATCTACCGCGACTTTCCCCTGCGCTTCCGATACGACGACGGCATGAATGGGACCGTCGGCTTCGAGGTTCTGGACATCCGGCGGGATGGACGGCCCGAGCACTGGTTCCGGAAGGACATGCGCAATCATGCCCGCATCTACATCGGCCGCAAGGACGTATTTCTGCCTCCCGGAATTCACACCTATACCATCCGCTACCGCACCACGCGGCAGATCCGGTATTTCGACGATTTCGACGAGCTCTACTGGAACGTCACCGGCAATTTCTGGGCCTTCCCGATCCTGAAGGCGCAAGTGCATGTCCGTCTGCCGGAAGGCGGGCGCATCCTGCGAGCCGCGCTCTACACCGGCCCCTACGGAGCGAGGGGCAAGGCGGCCAGACGTCTGCCGACTTCCGACCCGCAGGTATTCGTCGCCGAAACGACGGCACCCCTGAAAGCGCGCGAGGGCTTCACGATCGCCGTCGCGTTCCCGAAGGGCGTCGTGACCGAGCCTTCCGGAATGGAAAAACGCCTGCGCAAGATCCGGGACAACATCGGCTACTGGTGGTTGGTCGTCGGGGCGGTCGGCGTGGCCGGCTATTTTCTCTGGGCGTGGTGGAAGGTCGGGCGCGATCCGGCGCCGGGCGCCATCTATCCGCGCTGGGAACCTCCGCTGGGCCTTTCGCCCGCCGCCACCGCATGGCTGGAGCAGGAGATGCATCCCTTCCGGTCAGGTCGGCAACGGGCCTTCATCGCCGCCCTTGTCTCGCTGGCCACGAAAGGCTTCATCCGGATCGAGGAAAAAGATGGCAGAACGCATCTGGTGCGTCTGAAGAAACCTGCCCGTGCCCTGCCTGCCGGGGAGCAGATCATCATGGACATGCTTCTGAAATCCGGCTCCTTCACCATCGAGCGGGCGTCCCACCAGCTCCTTTCCGATACGCTGGCGCAGTTCAATCAGGCGCTGACCTCGGAGTACGAAAACGTCTTCATTGAAAGGAACCGCGCATGGTTCATCACGGGAGCCATTCTGGCCGCCCTGGTGATGGGGGGATTCATCCTGCTTTCGACAGATCTCCCGGAAGTGCTGACAGGCGCGGTCTTCGGCAGCCTCCTGATCATCACCATCCTGTTTTTCGGCTGGCAGGTGGCCAGATCCTGGCTGCATGGGACCCTCGTTCAGAAAATCGTCCTGTCCATCGTGGTATTCATATTCGCCCCGCCGCTGCTGGGTATGGGCGACATTCTCACGGATCTCTTCCTCTCCGGTTCCGACGCCCCTGGAACACGGCAGATCACCCTGTTGCTAGCTGCGCTGTCCCTTCCCGTGACGGTCATCGCCTTCCGGCTGCTGCTGCCCCGTCCCACGGATGAAGGCCGCAAGGCGCTGGATGAACTGGAAGGGTTGAGGATGTTTATCAGAACGGCGGAAAGCGGGCGGCTGAACATGCCCGGTGCGCCGCGCATGTCCATCTCCACCTTCGAGCGTTTCCTGCCCTATGCCATCGCGCTGGGGCTGGAGAAACCCTGGACGAAGGCATTCCGAGGCTGGCTGGCATCGGCCCTGTCTCTGGGCGCTGCCTATCAACCGCAATGGCATGGCGGACGCAGCTTCGATCCCGGCAGCGTGAATGACCTCGGCAGCGGACTGATCCGCAGCATCAGCTCGGACATGGCCGCCGCCATGCCCAGCCAGAGCGCTTCCGGCTCATCCGGCGGCGGCGCCTCGGGCGGTGGCGGTGGCGGCGGTGGCGGTGGGGGCTGGTAACCTTCTATTCCTTCTCCGCCCGATAGCTTTCATGACAGCTGCGGCAGGCTTTCTCCAGCGCCGCGTAAGCTGCCGGCAGAGCAGCGTCATCGGCTCTGAGCAGACGGCGTGCGGCCATTTCCAGGTCATCGGCCTTCTGCAGGAAACCAGGCCAGTCCTTCCAGACTTCCGGTTTCGCCTCGGTAGGTGGACGGTTGGAACCCTTCGGAAACAGCGAGGGGATTTTCCCGGCCACGTCGATGGTGTGCAAGGCACGCTCGCGCAGAACCTCGGCATCGAAAGGCCGTTTCCCCCTGGCCATGTCACGCACGGGGCGCAAACGCTTCTCCAGCTTGCTCATGGCCTTCATGCGCAGCTTGACAACGCCTGTCGCTCCCTTGTGTGCGGATGCACCCTCGGACATCAGTCCCGCGACCAGCCATGCCAGTCCTGCCAAAACAGCCACGCCGGCCAACCATCCCCTGTTCATGAACCTCGCTCCTCCCGTTCCCATGCCAGCCCCCGGCTCCGAAGCCGCTTCATATCATGAGCGGCAGTCACTTGCGAAGCCGCTTCGCCTTCAATGCTGCGGGAAACACGGGACAAAATGCTTTCACCCCTCTGCCGGTCTCGCGACCCCGTACCGGCCACACGCATGCAGGCCCGGCAGCGAGCAACGCTGACGGTGGAGGCCGTCCGGATGCCCTGCCCTACTTTTCCGGGCTCTGGTCGAGATCCTTCTCCGTCCTGTGCACCTGCTTTGCGTCAAGCGGTGGGTCGCACTGAGGCTGGTCGCCGCCCTCCTTCAGATAGGCCTCCTTGGCCTTGCGAGCTTCTTCCTCCTGCTTTTCCAGAACTTCCAAGGGGGTCAGCTCGCGGAAGCGGACGACCTTGACCAGCTCCTTGAGCAACTTGCGGGAGTGATCGGGATCGTCATACAGGATGAGCAGATAGGCATCCGCCGTGCGGTTCTTGTGCAGGGCCAGCAGCATGCCCTCGCGATGTCTGGTGTTGAGAGCCGGATCGGCACCGAACATGGCGAGAGATGCCCAGTCGGCCCGGAACGTCCTGCGGGCCAGATCGCGCGGAATGTCGCGCACCGGCATCTCGCCCTGCCGGGCGAACTGGCCGATCATGGCAGTGAACATGAGCGGATACATGTCGTTGGGGTCCGGCGCGGAACTGTGCGGATCGCTGTAGTCTATGACCATGCGCCGGATCGGGCGCAGGGCAAGACGGATCTCGACGCTGCCGTCCTTCTTCCGCCACGCCTTCTCGAAACTGAAGACCTCCGTCTCCGGCACCGGGATTTCCTCGAAGTCCGCCGGAATTTCCAGAACCACGTCCGCTTCCTTCAAGAGCTTCGCGAAATCGACGGCTTGCGCCACGGTGGGCAGAACGGCGGCAATGGACAGTGCAAGGGCCGTCACGAGCAAGGCAAGCAGGTCTGTGCAGCCTTTCCGAATGACATCACGCACCGGCATCATTTCTTTTCACTCCCGGCATCTTCCGGCTTCTTCGCGGAAGCGGCGGCCCCGTCCTTTTTCGCCACCTTCGCCTGTTCTTCGGCCTTCCTCTCCAGCGCCGCAAAATCGATCTCCGGCAGGCCTTCCATCTTGCGCCAGTTATTGAGCTGCTTGCGGGCGATGGCGGTCCAGCCCTTGTGTTTCGTGACCTTCAGGAAGTCTTCAAGCTCCTTCATGGCGCGCTTGCGATCACCCAGGGATTCGTAGGTCACGGCGATGTTGAAACGTGCCGCCGGCAGATGCGGATCCAGTTCCGCCACCTTTTCGAAATCCGCCAAGGCCTCCTTGTAGCGCTTCTTTTCGAAGTGCAGCGCCCCGCGATTGAACAGCGCGCCAATGAAATCCGGTTTGACCCGGATGGCGTGATCCAGATCCGCCAGCGCCTCCCTGTCGCGATTGAAGCCGCGATAGGCCTGCGCCCGGTTGACCAGCAGCAGCGGATCATCGGGCCGGCTCTTCAATGCCACCTCCAGATCGGCCAGAGCCTTGGCATACTTCTTGTGCTGGAGATAGAGCGAGGCGCGCACGCCGCGCAGCTGGTAGTTGTCCGGATATAGCGCGATGGCTATGTCCAGCGCCTTCATGGCCTCCACGGGCCGGCCCTCGGCCAGATGCTGCAGCGCCACCTGCACGTGCTTCTCCGGCGTCAGCTTGTAGTGCGGATTGACCTTGGAATGCGGCCCCTGCGGACGCACCGGCGTCTTCGGCGGCATTGCCTCTCCCTTCAGGGTGCTGGAAAAGCTCTGCATCTCCTGCAGCGAGGGCATGGCCGGAGCCTGCTTCTCGGCGGCAAGAGCCGGAAGCCCCAGTGCAGCGAGAGATGCTGCCAGTCCGCAGATGACCGTAGTCCGTTTCATGGTCTGCCTCATCCTGTTGGCCGGGACGCATGCGCCCCTCGTGTTCATGTTTTCCCGTTTCATTTCAGCCTTTTGCCGGGACCGTCTCCTTGACCTGCGGCAAATCTGAAAAATTGTTAATTGGTGCCTTCATCAAATGAGCCGGCGGGATGTACCCGCCGGCCCGTTTTTCGTTTCAGAGATGCTGCATCCCCTTACTTCTTCTTCGAAGCCGCGTAGGTCTGGAGCATCTTGTTCATGAGCTCGATGTGCTGCTTGTCGGTCAGGCGACCCGGCGTAGCGACTGCCGCCCACAGCTTCTCGTTGCTCATGTTGCGATGGCAGCCCATGCAGAGACCGACACGCTCGATACCCTTGCGTTTCTTCGCAGGCAGCGCGCGGGACAGCGGCCAGTGCGTGCCGACGGTCTGCACCTGCTGGCCGTCCTTGATGATGGTCGACCAGTCGAAGTCGAGCTGCGGAATGGCCTTGATCTGGATCTTGTAGTTCTTCGGAATGGGCTTGCCCGTCCTCTGATCGATCAGATCCTCGACCACGTCCTCGACATACCGCGTCTGGAAAACGCCGCCGCCGATGCCGTAGCCCATGGCCTTCGGGTTGTTGTGGCAGCTCTCGCAGGTGCGGGCCTTCCGCTGCATCGAGTGCGGCTGCACGGGAGCCATGTCGATGGCCAGAGGCGTCCGCTTCTGACCGAGCTCCTTCTGCTCGTCATACGACAGGGCGATCTTGTTGTTGACGATCGTCTTGCCGTCGCGACCGATCACCGTGTAGACGACCTGGCAGCCGGGCATCAGCGGGGTAACGCGACCTTCGCCATTGATGCCGAGTACCGGATCCTCCCAGCGCAGGTAGGAGCGCGTCTCCATGACCTTGCCGGGGCTCTTCAGGCCGTGCGTGCCGAGCGGCGACTCTTCCGTCTGGCCGTTCGGATACCGCTTGTTGCCGTTGGCAACCCAGTCGGT
>JAJRRY010000052.1 GCA_024279095.1 Alphaproteobacteria bacterium | reverse complement strand
CCGCCCATGGAGCCTTCCTCGATGGTGATGAGAAGCTCGTGCTCGCGTGCCAGCCGCTCCAGCAGGTCGGTGTCCAGCGGCTTGGCGAAGCGGGCGTCCGCAACCGTCGTGGAGATGCCCCGGGCTTCCAGATCCTCGGCGGCGCGGCAGGCCTCGGCGAGGCGCGTGCCCAGTGAAAGAATGGCGACCCGCGTGCCCTCGCGCACGATGCGGCCGCGGCCGATCTCGAGCGGGGTTCCCCTTTCCGGCAGTTCGACGCCCACGCCCTCGCCGCGCGGATAGCGGAAGGCGATGGGGCCCTCGTCATAGATGGCGGCGGTGGCCACCATGTGCATGAGCTCCGCCTCGTCAGCCGCCGCCATGACCACCATGCCCGGCAGGCAGGTGAGATAGGCAACATCGAAGGTGCCGGCATGGGTGGCACCATCGTTGCCGACGAGACCGGCCCGGTCGATGGCGAAGCGCACCGGCAGCTTCTGGAGCGCCACGTCGTGCACCACCTGATCGAAGCCGCGCTGCAGGAAGGTGGAGTAGATGGCCGGGAAGGGTTTCAATCCTTCCGCCGCCATGCCGGCGGCAAACGTCACGGCATGCTGCTCGGCAATGCCGACATCGAACATGCGGTCGGGGAAGCGTTCGGCGAACTTGTCCAGCCCGGTGCCCGACGGCATGGCCGCAGTGACGGCAACGATGCGCTCGTCCCGCTCGGCCTCGGCGATCAGGGCGCGGGCAAAGACTTCCGTATAGCTCGGCGCATTGCTCTTCGCCGTCTTCATGACGCCGGTTTCCAGATCGAACGGCGTCACGGCGTGATATTTCTCCGGATGATCCGTCTTGAAGGGGTGTCCCTTGCCCTTCTCGGTCACCACGTGCACCAGAACCGGGCCCAGTTCGCGGGCATCGCGGACGTTCTCCAAGATCGGCACGAGGGTGTTCAGATCGTGTCCGTCAATGGGGCCGACGTAGTAGAAGCCCAGCTCCTCGAACAGAGTGCCGCCGAGCACCATGCCGCGCGCATATTCGTCGGCCTTTGCCGCAGCTTCGCGCAATTGTCTCGGGAAGCGGTTGGCAAGGGCCTTGGCCATGTCCCGCAGGGTCAGGAAGGGGCGCGAGGACACCAGCCAGGAAAGGTAGTTGGTCAATGCGCCGACGGCTGGAGCGATGGACATGCCGTTGTCGTTGAGGATGACGATCATCCGGGTGTCCGCGGCGCCGGCGTGGTTCATGGCCTCGTAGGCCATGCCTGCGCTCATGGAGCCATCGCCGATGATGGCCACGACGTTGTTGGCCTGCCCGGCCATGTCTCGCGCCGTGGCCATGCCCAGCGCGGCGGATATGGATGTGGAGGAATGACCGGCCCCGAAGGGATCGAAGGGGCTCTCCTCGCGCTTGGTGAAGCCGTAGAGGCCGCCCTTGCGGCGTATGGTGCGGATGCGGTTGCGTCGGCCGGTGAGCACCTTGTGCGGATAGGCCTGATGGGAGACGTCCCAGATCAGGCGGTCGCGCGGCGTGTCGAAGACATAGTGCAGGGCGACGGTAAGCTCCACCACGCCCAGACCGGCCCCGAAGTGCCCGCCGGTCTCCGAGGCGGCATGGATGATTTCCTTGCGCAATTCCTCGGCCAGTTGCGGAAGAGAGTCCTTCGGCAGTCTGCGCAGGTCTTCAGGCGTGAAGATGGCGTCCAGCAGCGGAGTGGAATGTATCTCGGACATTTCGCCTTTCCGTCTGTTCCTGTAGCAAGACGCCGTTCGTGCAACGCCCCCTGCGGACTCCGGACGTCCGATCGGCCGGATTGCCGGTCCCGACCGTCGCCCACCCCCGATTATTCATCTCCGGCATTATGGCCGCAATGGGAAAAATGCAACGATTTTCTCGCCATGGTAACATCGCAGGCCTTAGTCACAGCCTTCTTCCACGCCAGTTTTCGCCTCTTCCCGTCATGCGGGATATTGCCGAGGACAAGGTCATGCCTCCGTACAAGGTCGCGATACCGGGCAGCAGAACGGCTCGCCATGCAGGCAGTCCGTACAGCCGGAGCACGGGCAGAAATGTGGCTGTCATGAGGCCGAAAGCGGCAAGGCCCGGCGTGTGGATGGCAGCATTGCCGAAAACGAATCCCACTGCGTACAGGCCCGGCATGAGGAAGGTCCAGAAGAGCCCCGCCAGCGCCAGAACCAGCATTGCTGGGGAACGATTCAGCTGTTCGTAGGCGGTGCGGGAAACCATGGACCAGAAGTCGCGCAGGGTGTCATAGCGCCGCAGACTGCGCGAGGATTCGGATAGACCGAGCCAGAGCCTCCAGCCACGATCCTTGACTCGACGGGCCAAGGCGCAATCGTCGATGATCGCATCGTGGATGCTCTCCATGCCGCCGATGTCGAGAAGCGCCTCCGTGCGCAACAGCATGCATCCGCCTGCGGCACCGGCTGCGTAGCGGTCGGGGCGGGCCACGGCTTTCGGTGGATAGAGCAGGAAAAAGAAGTAGATGAAGGCGGGTACGAGCAGTTTTTCCCAGACGCTGTCGCAGTGCAGTCGGACCATGGTCGAAGTCAGGCCCTTTCTGCCGTGCTCCGCCTGTGCGACGAGGGCGCGCAGAACGCCGGGCTCGTGCACGATGTCGGCATCCGTGAACCAGAGGAATTCGGGCGTAGCCTCCTCTTCCGCGTCCAATGCGTGTCGAATGCCGACATCCATGGCCGCCACCTTGCCGCTCCAGCCGGCGGGCTTCGGCGGAGCATCGAGCACGGTCAGACGCGCCTCCGTACGTGAAAGGTTGCGGGCGACCTCCCCGGTTGCATCTTCCGATCCGTCGTTCACGAGGATCACGCGGAACGGGCCCGGATAGTCCTGAGCCAGCAGAGAACGCAGGGCGCGTTCCACGTCGCGTTCCTCGTTGCGGGCCGGGACGATCGCCACCACGGCCGGCCAGCGTCCGGATGGCGGAATGGCGGGGGCGGGAGGAAGGCGCACGTCCATGCGCCAGAAACCGTGCCAGCCGAAGGTCAGCGCCAGCCATGTGAGCAGCAGTGCAAGCCCCAACCAGAGAACCCAGCTCATCGGTATCCTCCAGTGAGAGCCTTGCGGATGCCGCGGATGAAGCATCCTGCATATTGCATTTTCGACAGGCGGACCTTCTGCCGGATCGGGTCATGGCCGAACAGCTCGAACAACAGCGCATCGGCAATTTCCACGATGACGGCCGCCTCCATGGCCAGCCGGCGGTTTTCCAGCAGCGCTGGCAGGTGGCGAGCCGCCTCCATCAAGTCGCGGGTGGCGTTGATACAGCGGTCGATGACCAGTCCCATCTCGCCGGTGGAGGCATGCGCGGCCAGCATGGCGTCATTAGCTCCGGCCTCGGTTATCCAGTCCTGCGGGATATAGACCCGGTCAAGCTGGAGGTAGTCCTCCTTGCAGTCCTGCAGGTGATTGATGACCTGCAGGGCGTTGCACAGGGCGTCCGAGGCCTCGAAGGCGGCCGGATCGCGCTCGCCGTGCAGGTGCAGCAGGAAGCGGCCCACCGGCGCGGCGGAGCGGTTGCAGTAGTCCATCAGCTCCGCCCAGTTGGCATAGCGGTTCTTCTCGACGTCCTGCTTGAAGGCCGAGACGAGATCCAGCGCGGTGGAGAAAGGGATGTCGGTCTCCAGCAGGCGGTCGCGGAGGTCCCAGGCCACCTCGACCCCCGGGACATTGCGGCCCATGGCCCCGGCCAGTGTCAGCTCCATGAGGTCGAGCCGTTTCAGCTTTTCTTCCGGATCAAGCTGCGGATCGTCGGCAATGTCGTCGATGGCACGCGCCCAGGCATAATAAGCGGCCACGTAGGGACGCAGCCGACGTTCGATCAGGAACGAGCCGACGGGGAAATTCTCCGTGGCGGTGGATTTGCCGGATGGGGCGAGCAAGGATCCGTTCGTCATGCCTGAAGGCATAGACGATGGACGGCCTGCGTCAAGTGGCCATCCTCCGAAGAGAGGTGATCAAGGATGCTGAAGTGATCGTCTTGTTCGAGGATCTCCATGGTGGCATCCACGCCGCATCCCTGCCAGGCCGCCTGAAGCGTCCGGCTCTGGCGATGGAATTCCGGACTTTCCAGACCGCCGGCAAACAGTGCGAAACTGCGCCCCTGCGGAGCCGGCCAGAGAAGGGGGCTGGCGGCGAAGGCTTCCACTTCGGACATGCCAAGGTCCTCGTTCTGAGACGTGGCCAGCAGGGGGCGCAGATCGTAGATGCCGGAGATGCCGACGCCGCCGAGAATGACATCGGCCTCGAAACCGCGGGCCACCCAGTCGGTGGCCGTCAGGCAGGCGGCGAGGTGCGCGCCGGCGGAGTGTCCCACCACGGCGAGCGGGCGTCTCAGACGCCGGGCGAGATGGGCTGCCAGTTGCCGGACGTCGCCGATGATCTCGCACATCTCCGCTTCCGGGCATAGGCGGTAATTGGCCATGGCCACGGGGACGCCAAGAGCATTCAGGCCTGCCGCAAGATGGGAGAAGACGTTCTTGTCGAGCCGCTTCCAGTAGCCGCCATGCAGGAACAGCACCACGGCACCGCCTGCATCCTCTTCGGGCATGAAAAGATCGTAGGCATGCCGCGGATGGTGCCCGTAGATGACGTCCAGATCAGCCCGTCCGGCCGATGCGGCCCCTGAACGAAAGGCCAGTGCGGCTCTCGACCAGGCTTCGCGACGGGCGTCGAAGCCTGGCGTATGCCCCCGTACGTCGTATTCCCGTTCCAGATTCATGCGGCCCCCCTTCTCCGCTGCGGCATCTTGTCAACCGGCGGGTTTGCTGACAAACTGCCTTGCAACGGCTTCCTCCAGCTTCAGAGGCACAATGGCCCCATGGTTACCTCCCGTCCCCGTATATACGGACTTTCGGCCCGTGACGAGGTCATGCTCCTCTGTGCCAGAATAGATTACAACCCTTGATATTTTGTTGGTTTCTACGACTCGATTTTGAATAAAGTTTGCACGTGGAAGCGCAAAAGATGGACCATCGAACCAATCCGGACATTTCCGCACTCGTTTCAGCCGACAACCGTCATCATCTGCACCCCTTCACCGATCATGCCAGCCTCCGTGAGAAGGAGGGCGGGGCGCGCGTCATCACCGAGGCGCGCGGTGTACACGTCTGGGATGCCTCGGGCCGGCGCCTGCTGGACGCCATGAGCGGCCTGTGGTGTGTCAACATCGGCTACGGGCGGCAGGAACTGGCCGAAGCCGCCCGCAGGCAGATGGAACAGCTTTCCTATTACAATACATTCTTCAAGACGACCAACGAACCGGCGACGCGGCTGGCCGAACGCATCTCGGATCTGCTGCCCGATCACCTGAATCAGGTCTTCTTCGTCAACTCGGGATCGGAGGCCAACGACACCATCGTGCGCATGGTGCGGCTCTACTGGCAGCTGGAAGGAAGACCGGAACGACAGGTCTTCATCTCTCGGCACCGTGCCTATCACGGATCCACCATGGCGGCAGCATCCCTTGGCGGCATGAGCGCCATGCATGCGCAGGGGCACCTGCCGCTGCCCGGCTTCGAGCACGTGCAGGAGCCCGACTGGTTCCAGCATGGCGGGGACATGACGCCGGAGGAATTCGGCCTGCGGGCCGCGAACGCCATCGAGGAGCGCATCCTCGAGGTGGGGCCGGAGAACGTCGCCGCCATCATCGGCGAGCCGATCCAGGGCGCCGGCGGCGTCATCATCCCGCCGGAGACCTACTGGCCGCGCGTGCAGGAGATCGCGCGGAAACACGACGTTCTGCTGATCGCCGACGAGGTAATCACGGGGCTGGGGCGTACCGGCTCCATGTGGGGCTTCGAGACTTTCGGCATCGAGCCGGATCTGGTGCCCATGGCCAAGGGTCTGACATCCGGCTACCAGCCGCTGGGTGCAGTGGCCGTCGGTGAGCGCGTGGCGGAGACGCTGATCGCGAAGGGTGGGGAGTTCGCCCATGGCTTCACATGGTCCGGCCATCCGGTGGCCTGTGCGGTGGCGCTGGAGAACCTGCGCATCCTGACGGAGGAGGGGCTCGTCAACCGGGTGCGCGAGATGGAAGGCGTGGTACGCGAGAAGATCGGCGCCCTTGCCGACCATCCCCTTGTCGGGGAGTTTCGCATCCGCGGCCTGATCGGTGCGCTGGAGCTGGTGCGCGACAAGGGAACGCGGGAACGCTTCAACGATCCCGGCCGCGTCGGCACCATCTGTCGCGATCACTGCATCGACGTCGGCCTGATCATGCGCGCCTGCTGGGATACCATGGTCTTCGCCCCGCCGTTCTGCATCACTGCGGAGGAGGTGGACGAGTGGGCGGGGCTGGCCCGCGAGGCGCTGGACCGTACACTGAAGGACGTGGAGGGAGAGTTGGCCTGACATGATTGCATGCCGGGCGCAAATCCTTAACAATCGGCAAGACGCCGCATAACAGAGGAGGAGGGAGACAGCACCATGAGAGCGAAAAGATCATTCCGCCCCACCCGCCGGAACTTTCTTGCAGGTACCGGCGCCGCGATCGCGGCGCTCAGCTTCGGTTCCGGGGTCGGCCGTGCCGCCGAGGAGAAAAAGCTCAATTTCTACAATTGGGACACCTACATCGGCGAGACCACGCTCGACGACTTTCGCAAGGCCACCGGCATCTCGGTGAAGATGGATCTCTTCGCCGACAACGACGAGCTGCTTGCCAAGTTGAAGAACGGCAATCCCGGATATGACGTGATCGTGCCCACCAACGACTACGTGGAGCGCATGATCAAGGCCGGCATGCTCATGGAGCTGGATCACGGCAAGATCCCCAACTTCAAGTATCTGGAGAAGCGCTTCCAGGATGCCAAGTTCGATCCGGGCCGGAAATATTCCGTTACCTACATGTGGGGCACCATCGGCATTGGTTACCGCCCCTCGAAGGTGAAGGGCACGCCGGATTCGTGGAAGTATCTCTATGACTCGGACGAATACGCAGGCCGCATCGCCCTGCTGGCAGAGGCCGGCACGGTCATCGGCTGCGCGCTGCAGTATCTGGGCTATTCCTTCAATTCCACCAGCGCCGAGGAGATCGGCAAGGCGGCCGATCTCATCATCCGTCAGAAGAAGAACATCAAGACCTTCGCTGCTGACAACGGACAGGATCTGCTGGCCTCTGGCGAGGTGGACCTGACGCAGGAGTGGAACGGCGACATCCTTCAGGTGATGGAGGAGGACAAGGATATCGGATTCGTTGTGCCGAAGGAGGGTGCCCTGCTGTGGCAGGACTGCCTGTGCATCCCGAAGGGCGCGCCGCACCCGGACAATGCCCATGCGTTCATCAACTTCATGAACGATCCGAAGATCGCCGCGCAGAATGCTCTCTACATCCAGTATGCCACGCCCAACGCGGCAGCCAAGGAGCTGATCGCCAAGATGCCGGATGGCAAGGAGTACCTTACCAATCCGGCCATCTTCCCGCCGCCGGAGGTCATGGCCAAGCTGGAGGAGGCCGTCTATCTGGGCGAGGAACGTGCCCGTCTCATTCAGGACGCCTGGACCCGCATTCAGGCCGCCTGATCCCGCCCCGGGAAGAAGATCCCGCTTTCCCTCCCCCCTTGGAGGGGGGGAGGGGGCATCGTGATCCGGTCGCAGCAAGGAGGGGGAGGCCTTGGAGAGCTGGAGGAAGCATCCGCTGGTGTTCTGGGTGTTCGCCCTGCCGGGCACCTTCTGGCTCTTCGTGTTCTTCCTCGCGCCGCTGGGCTTCATCTGGCTGATGAGCTTCGGCGAGAAGCGCGGTATCGTCGACATCGAGATCACCTGGACGCTGGCCAACTACCTGCGGGCCTTCGAGCCTGTCTATCTGGGCATCATCTGGAAATCCGTGTGGATTTCCATCTTGGTCACGTTGCTGTGTCTGGTCATCGCCTATCCGGTGGCCTTCGCCATCGCCTTCGCGAAGCCGAAATGGAAACCGTGGCTGCTGCTCGGAGTGATCCTGCCGTTCTGGGTCAACATGCTGATCCGGACATATGCCTTGATCGCCGTGTTCCGCACTCGCGGCTACGTCAACTTCGCGTTGGAATGGATCTACAACGCGCTCTGGCTGGATCACCTGTTCGGCCCCTTCCAGCCGCTGACTCTCCTTTACAACAATTTTGCCGTAGTAGCTGGAATCACTTACGTTTTTATGCCCTTCATGGTCTTGCCGCTCTATGCCTCCATCGAGAAGCTCGACCGCAGCTATCTGGAGGCCAGCCTTGATCTGGGGGCCTCGCAGTTCCGCACCTTCTGGAAGGTGACCCTGCCGCTGACCATGCCGGGGGTGGTCTCCGGCGTGATCCTCGTGTTCATTCCGGCGCTGGGTTCGTTCCTCATCCCCGACCTGCTGGGCGGTACGAATGCTCAGATGATCGGCAACGTGATTGCCCGCCAGTTCAAGTCTGCCAACGACTGGCCCTTTGGCGCGGCCCTGTCATTCCTGCTGATGTACGCCACCTTCGGCGCGCTGGCGCTGCGCTCCCTCATGGCCGGGCGCAAGAGCGGAATGGAGGTGTGAGATGACGGCTTTCCTTCCCTTCGCTCCGCT
>JAJRRY010000051.1 GCA_024279095.1 Alphaproteobacteria bacterium | reverse complement strand
CTCACCATCACGCCACCGCTGCCGCAGGCCGACCAGGAGGCCGCTCGTGCGCTGGGCAAGGAGCGGTTCGAATACTTCATCGGCCAGCTGGGCCGGCGGCTGGCGGGTGGCAAGAACATGAGCCGCGACGTGCTGGAGGAGATCAGCGCCAGCGAGACCGACTTCTTCACCGAAGAGGAGATCGCGCTGCTGAAGGCCGTGCGTGATGGAGGAGAAGCCAATGCCTGAGCGTCTCCATCCCGTAACGATCGACCGGCGGCGCACCATGCTGCGCACCGCCATGGGGGCGGCGATCGCCGCCGCGCTGGCCGACGAGAAGGTGATCGAGGTGATGGTCAATCCCGATGGGCGGTTGTGGATCGACCGCCATGGCGATGGCCGCACCGATACGGGCAAGCGGCTGGGCGCGGCGGAGGTGGAACGTATCATCCGCCTGGTGGCCAGCCACGTGGGGCAGGAATGCCACGGCGGGCAACCCATCGTCTCCGCGGAATTGCCGGAATCCGGCGAGCGTTTCGAGGGACTGCTGCCACCGGTGGCGCCAGCGCCGTGCTTCTCCATCCGCAAGCCGGCAAAGGCGCTCTACCGGCTGTCGGACTATGTCGCTGCCGGCATCATGACACCTCTTCAGGCCAAGGCGCTGGCCGAGGCCGTGGCGACGGCGCGCAACATCCTGGTGGTCGGCGGCACCAGTTCCGGCAAGACGACGCTGGTCAACGCCCTTCTCGCCGAGGTGGCGGAAAGCGGCGACAGGGTGATCCTGATCGAGGATACGCGCGAGCTGCATTGCGCGGCGGAGGATCACGTCAGCCTGCGCACCAGGCCCGGCGTTGCCTCGCTGGCCGACCTGGTGCGCTCGACGCTGCGCCTGCGGCCCGATCGCATCATCGTCGGCGAGGTGCGCGGCGCGGAGGCGCTGGACATGCTCAAGGCGTGGAATACCGGCCACCCCGGCGGCATCACCACCGTTCATGCCAATTCCGCCCATGCCGGGCTCTACCGGCTGGAGCAGCTGATTCAGGAAGCCGTGATCACCGTGCCGCGTCGTCTTATCGCGGAGGCAGTCGATGTAGTCGTGTTCATCAAGGGGCGCGGCGCGGCACGCCGTGTCGAGACCGTGGCTGCCCTCGAGGGGCTGAGCGCGGAGGGCGATTACCGCCTCGGTTCCCTCACCCCCGATCGTCTTGTTCCCAACGTCTGAAACAAGGGAGGTTATCCATGCGCTTTTCCTTCATTCATCAGCGTGTTCGTTCCTCGCGTTGGCGTGCGCTTCTTTCCGGCTTGGCCATGGCCGCCATGCTGGCCCGACCCGATGTGGCGCTGGCCGCCGGCTCGGGCATGCCCTGGGAGGCGCCGCTGACCCAGATCCTGCAGTCCATCGAGGGGCCGGTGGCGCGTATCATCGCGGTGATCATCATCGTCATCACCGGCCTGTCGCTGGCCTTCGGTGAGACCGCGGGCGGTTTCCGGCGGCTGATCCAGATCGTTTTCGGCCTGTCCATCGCCTTCGCCGCGACGAGCTTCTTCCTGTCGTTCTTCTCCTTTGCCGGCGGGGCGCTGGCGCCATGAGCATCGAGGGCTTCGAGATACCCCTGCACCGGGCGCTGACCGAGCCGATCCTGCTGGGCGGCGCACCGCGCAACGTGGCCATCGTCAACGGCACGCTGGCCGCCGCCCTCGGGCTGGGCCTGCAGTTGTGGCCGGTGGGCGTGGCCGTCTGGATCATCGGTCATGGCATCGCCGTTACCGCGGCGCGCAGGGATCCGGCCTTCATGGAGGTGCTGATCCGCCATGTCCGCCACAAGCCATACCTTTCCTGCTGACGAGGCCTAAGATGCTGAACCTTTCCGAATATCGCAGCCGTCCGGCGCAGCTGGCCGACTATCTGCCGTGGGCCTGCCTGGTGGCGCCCGGCGTGGTGCTCAACAAGGATGGAAGCTTTCAGCGTTCCGTGCGTTTTCGCGGGCCTGACCTGGAAAGCGCCACGCAGGCGCAGCTTGTCGCCACTTGCGCGCGTATCAACAACGTG
>JAJRRY010000050.1 GCA_024279095.1 Alphaproteobacteria bacterium | reverse complement strand
CGGCTTCCAGTTCGAGGAGAAATACTCCTGGTTCGGCCTGATGACCTACCATCTGGGCGTGGATGGACTGGGGCTGCCCTTCGTGTTGCTTACCGCGTTTCTCATGCCCGGCGTCATCATTGCCTCTTGGGCCGTAGAAAAACGCGTAAAGGAGTACATGATCGCCTTTCTGGTCCTCGAGACACTGATGATCGGCGTCTTCGTCTCTCTGGACCTGGTGCTGTTCTACCTCTTCTTCGAGGGCGGCCTCATTCCGATGTTCCTGATTATCGGGGTCTGGGGCGGGCCAAGGCGGATCTACGCCAGCTTCAAGTTCTTTCTCTACACGTTGCTCGGTTCGGTGCTGATGCTTCTCGCCATCATGGCCATCTACTGGCAGACGGGCACCACCGACATCGCACAACTGCTGGCCAAGCCCTCCGACATCCCCGAGAACATGCAGTACTGGCTGTGGCTGGCTTTCTTCGCATCCTTCGCTGTGAAAATGCCCATGTGGCCGGTGCATACCTGGCTTCCGGACGCCCACGTCGAGGCGCCTACCGCAGGCTCCGTGGTACTTGCAGCCATTCTGCTGAAGATGGGAGGCTACGGTTTCCTGCGTTTCTCCCTGCCGATGTTCCCGGTGGCCAGTGAGTATTTCGCCCCGTTCGTCTTCGTGCTGTCCGTAGTGGCGATCGTCTATACGTCGCTGGTGGCTCTGGTACAGGAGGACATCAAGAAACTGATCGCCTATTCTTCCGTCGCCCACATGGGCTTCGTGACCATGGGCATCTTTGCCATGAACAAGCAGGGAATTGACGGTGCCATGTTCCAGATGATCTCGCACGGTCTGGTCTCCGGCGCGCTCTTCCTTTGCGTCGGCGTCATCTATGATCGGATGCACACCCGCGAGATCGCCGCCTATGGTGGACTGGTGCATCGCATGCCCATGTACGCCTTTATCTTCATGCTGTTCACCATGGCGAATGTGGGTCTGCCCGGCACTTCCGGCTTCATCGGCGAATTTCTGTCGCTCACCGGCGCCTTTCTGGCCAACACGTGGGTGGCCTTCTTTGCCACTACCGGTGTGATCCTTTCCGCAGCTTATGCCCTGTGGCTTTACAGGCGTGTGATCTTCGGTCAGCTGGAAAAGGAATCCCTGAAGTCCATCACGGACATGACGTGGCGCGAGGCTTCGGTGCTGCTGCCGCTGGCACTGCTCACGATCTGGTTCGGCGTGCAGCCGGGGTATGTGACGGACCTGTTCAACCATTCAGTCAATGCACTGCTCACGCACGTACAGGCCGGTCTGGACCTGGCCTCGTCCGTGCAGCAGGCGGCAATGAAGTAGAGGCGGGGAAACGATGCAGAGCATGTTCTACGCGGCACGGCCCGAAATCGCCCTTGCGGTCATGTCCATGGCCCTGCTGATGGTCGGTGTCTTCCGCAAAGACAGGAGTGCCGATTTCGTCAGCACGCTTTCCCTGCTGGCACTGGCGATCACGGCCTTTCTGGTGATTTTCGGCACGGGTGAAGGCAGGATCGAGACCTTTGGAGGGGCCTTTGTCGTGGACGGGCTGGCCCGTGTCATGAAGACGCTCGTGCTCTTCGCGTCGGGCCTGGCCATCATCATGTCCGTGCATTTCATGAAATGGGAGCACATCGAACGCTTCGAATATCCGCTCCTCATCGTCCTTGCGACCTTGGGCATGATGGCCATGATCTCCGCCGGAGGTCTGATCTCCTTGTATCTGGGACTGGAGCTGCAATCCCTGTCCCTGTATGTGCTTGCCGCAATGAACCGGGACTCCGTCCGCTCCACGGAGGCGGGTCTGAAATATTTCGTCTTGGGGGCACTGTCTTCCGGGCTCATTCTCTATGGTGCGTCTCTGGTCTACGGTTTCGCCGGCACGGTTGGCTTTGCCGGTATCACCGAGGCGCTGAAAGCGGAATTCTCCGTTGGCCTGGTGGTCGGCCTGGTGTTCGTGCTTGCCGGCCTGGCCTTCAAGATCTCTGCTGTGCCATTCCACATGTGGACGCCGGATGTCTATGAGGGCGCACCGACTCCGGTGACGGCCTTCTTTGCCGCCGCGCCGAAGCTGGCGGCTATGGCCGTCTTCATCCGGCTGCTCTATGAGGGATTTCCCGGCGCTTCCGATGCCTGGCGGCAGATTCTGGTCTTCATGTCCATCGCCTCCATGGCTCTCGGTGCCTTTGCGGGGATTGCGCAGACGAACATCAAGAGGCTCATGGCCTATTCCTCCATTGGCCACATGGGCTTCGCGCTCATCGGCCTTGCCGCAGGCGGCCCGGAAGGACTCCGTGGTGCGGTTCTGTACCTGATCATCTATCTGGTCATGACTGCTGGCGTCTTTGCGGCCATCATTGCCATGCGTCGTGATGGTCGAGGGCTGGAGCAGATCGAGGACTTCTCCGGGCTGGCGCGAACCTCGCGTGGCCTCGCCTTTGCCATTGCCATGCTGATGTTCTCGCTGGCAGGCATTCCTCCTCTCGCTGGCTTCTTTGCCAAGTATTTTGTGCTGCTTTCTGCAGTGAAGGCGGGGATGTGGCCTCTGGCTATCGTCGGCGTGCTGTCGTCCGTGGTTTCGGCGGTATACTATCTCCATATCGTCAAGGTGATGTACTTCGACGAGCCGAACGAAGCGCCACAGCCCATGCCGCTGGAACTGAAGCTCATCCTCATCCTTTCCACGGTCTTCGTCCTTGGCTTCGTGGTCTGGCCCGGTCCGGTACAGTCACTGGCACAGGCGGCCATCGTGTCACTTCTGTAGGACGGTGCGGTCATGAAACCCCGCGCCTCTCTCGTCGTGCTGGATGAGGCGGAATCGACGCAGGACGAGGCTCGCGCCCTTCTGCAGGCAGGGCATGAGGGGCCTGTCTGGGTCATGGCGCGAAAACAGACCGCAGGGCGTGGGCGCAGTGGCCGCCCCTGGCAGTCTGCGGAGGGAAACCTTGCGGTTTCCCTGCTTTTCCTGGAAACAGCGGAGCAAAGCGTGCTGCCGCAGCTTTCTTTCGTGGCTGCCCTTGCCCTGCACAAGGCAGTGCGGGCGGTTGCCATGCGGCATGGCGCCATGCGCGCAGCTGATGGTCTGGAGCTGAAATGGCCGAACGACCTTCTTCTGTTTGGCCACAAGCTGGGCGGCATCCTTCTCGAGAGTGAGCCGAAAGGGAGGCGGGCATCGGTCATTGTCGGATGGGGCGTCAATATCCGACATGCACCGGGCGGAGCAGACCTTCGTTGGCCTGCCATTTCCCTGGCTGAAGCGGAACTCCATGTTCCCTCCGAGATCCTGCTGCAGGAACTGGATGATCACTTCTGGCGCTGGCATTCCCTGTGGCGGCAGAGCGGCTTCGCCCCAATCCGCAAGGCATGGATGAAACGCGCCTGGGGATTGGGGCAGCGTGTGCGTGTCGGTACCGGATCGAATGTTCTTGCGGGGATTTTCCGGGAGCTCGATGCTCGCGGAGCATTGATCCTCGAAGAGGATGACGGAAGGGTCCATGCCCTGCATGCCGGCGAGATCGAGGGTCTGCGCCCTCTCAGAACGGAAGATGAGTGATGACGGAACTGTGCAAGGACCTCGTGTTGCTGCCCCTCGGCGGAACCGGCGAGATCGGCATGAATCTCTACCTGTATGGCTGGGGCAGGCAGGAGGACCGCCGCTGGCTGATGGTTGACTGCGGCGTGATGTTCGGTGACGAGAGGACGCCCGGGGTCGAGGTGATCCTCCCTGATCCGGCTTTCATCGAGGAAAGACGAGGCCGTCTTGATGCCATTCTCGTCACGCATGCCCATGAGGATCACATCGGCGCCATTCCGTGGCTTGCCTGGCGGCTGGAGGCGCCCGTTTATGCCACACCCTTTGCAGCGATCCTGATCCGTCAGAAGCTCGTGGAGGCGGGATGGGAAGACGAGGTCGAACTGAAAGAGGTTACACCGGGGGAAAAACTGACCTTCGGGGAAATGGCGGTGGAGTACATCCCAGTAACCCATTCTCTGCCGGAACCGAATTCTCTGGCCATTTTCACGCCCGCCGGCACAGTCATACATACGGGTGATTTCAAGATCGACGAATCTCCCGTGATCCCGCCCGAATTTTCCTTCGGACGGCTGCGTGAGCTGGGAGATGCAGGTGTGGAGGTTCTGGTCTGTGACTCCACGAATGCAGGCAAGGAGGGGCGCTCCCCCTCCGAAACGGAGGTTCGCCAGACGTTGGAACGTCTCATCAGTGAGGCTCCGGGGCGTGTGGCCGTTACGACTTTCTCCTCGCATGTGGGGCGCATCAAGGTGATTTCCGAAGCGGCGCGTGCAGCAGGGCGCGAGGTGGTGGTTGCCGGTTTCGCCATGCGGCGCGTGATCGAGGCGGCCCGCGAGGTCGGCCTGCTGAATTCCGGGCATTCATTCCTTGACGAGGAAGCCTTCGGCTATCTGCCACGCGAAAAGGTCGTCCTGCTGTGCACGGGGAGCCAGGGGGAGGCTCGCGCGGCCCTGTCGCGCATTGCCGACGACGTGCACCCGCGCATTGCGCTGGAAAGGGGCGACATGGTCATCTTCTCTTCCTTCACCATTCCTGGAAACGAGAAGGCCGTAGGGTCCGTCATGAACAGGCTGGCCGCCCTTGGTGTGGATGTGATCGTCAACAGTCCCGAGCTGCTCGTACACACGTCCGGCCATCCCCGCCGTGAAGAGTTGGGCACCTATTACGATCTGGTGCGACCGAAGCGGCTCGTGCCCATGCACGGCGAAATGATCCACATGCTGAAACATGCGGAATTCGCCCGCAGTAGGGGCATCGAAGATGTCCTGCTGCCGCAGGACGGCCGGATGATGCGTATCGTGCCCGGGCCACTGGAGGTCGTCGAAGAGGTGCGTTCCGGTCAGCTGCATGTGGACGGCCGCTTGGTCGTGCCGGGAGATAAGGGCCCCGTGCGTGCACGCAGAAAACTGTCCTTCGTGGGGATCGTAGTCATTTCCGTGGCTTTGGATTCGAAGGGCAACGTGCGTGGACCGGCCCAGATCATCACCGAGGGACTACCGGAAAAGACGCTTGAGGACGAGTATTTCGAGGATTTGCTACTGGATGCGGCAGATGATGCCCTTGACCAGATGTCCCGTGCTCGCCGGCGCATAGACGAGGCGGTAATTGAAACTCTGCGTCTGGCCGTACGGCGCGCCGCAGCTGCGGAATGGGGCAAGAAGCCAATCGTGCATGTGATCGTGCAGCGGGTCTGAGGAAGCTGACTTACGTCAGGGCGGAGCTGCTTTCCTTCTCCCGAGCGTGATGGACGATATCCTGTGCCAGCCGCTCCAAGGCTTCGGCTTCCGCCAAGCCAAGCCATTCATCGCTGTCCGCAGCCTCCGGTACGAACTGCCAGCGCATGAACCCGGGCTCCATGCGTACGTACCCCATGCGGATCATGTGGCCGCGTGTCGCCATGGCGCTGCCCGTAAGCGCCCACAGGGCCCGCGGCTGCCATTTCACCAGCGCAAGGAGCATGCCCAGCTTGGAAAAAACTTCCACGAGCCGGCGAGCGCGCACGCGTCGCTCCACCCACAGTTCGCCATGATAGACGACAGGCCCGGAAATGCGGCGGCTGATGGAATTCTCCGGCGGCGTAACGGAAGCCGGAATGATCAGTTCATTGCGTTTCAGATAGATCCCCAGCACCCAGCCAAGCGCCCATTCGCCGAGATCCGGATCGGCCACATCCAGGCGAAAAGCCTGCAGGGCGCGTGTGCGTCCTTCCGCATCCACTCCCTCCATCCAGAAGGCCCGTTCCGGCGTCAGAGTCGTGACCTCAGGGTCGAACAGCGGCGCTTCCTCGGCATCCCGAACCTTGCGTCGCAGATTGCGGAAAGCCTCGAAGTCATGATGCATGCGTGGTTCGAAGCCCATCTCGCGCATGTCCGCCTCGAGAATGGAAATCGCCCGAGCCACGGTAAAGGGATCTGAAAGCGCCTGCATGGATGCGCTCCGTCACTGGCGGGAGGTGCTGGTCCTGAATCTCCAGTAAGAATGCAACAGCAATGTCGTGATGACAATGGCTCCGCCGATCATGGCGCGTTGTGTCGGAACCTCGCCGAAGAGCAGCCAGATCCAGATAGGTGTCAGCACCGTATCCAGCAGGAAGAACATGGCGACCTCGGCAGAGGGTATGTAGCGCGGCCCGATGGCGATCAGAGCGGAGGCCAGCGGCATGACGATCAGGCCGTTGAGCATGACCCAGCCCCAGCTTTCCAGCGGCATGAGCAGCGGCTGTGCCCACCAGAAGGCGATCAACGCCGAAACGAGGGAACCAGTGGCAAGTGAGGTCACGACGTTGCGTCCCGTCTTGCGAATGATCGTCAGAGCCACGGCGGTGCACATGGCCACCACAAGCGCCATGATGTCACCAACCCATGTACCGGTGATCAGTCCGTCCCAGACAATGATGCCCACGCCGATGAATGACATGATGACCGCAAGCCATGTCCAGAAGGGAATGCGTTCCTTCAGGACGAGCCAGGCCAGAACGGCAGCGAAAATCGGATTCAGCGCCAGGATGAAGACCAGATTGGCCGCCGTCGTCTTGGTGATCGCGGCAATGAACAGAATATTGGCGATGGTATTGGTGAAAGCCACCGCCACACCCGGCCAGCCGTTCAGAAAGAATTCCCTGTGCCCACGCCGCCATCGAAAAAGATACCACCACGTGAAAATGGCAATGAAGAGAAAGATTCCCCGCCCGAATATCATCGTCCACTGGTCGCCACCGGCAAGGCGCAGCAGGGGGATGTCGAATGTGAAAAGGATGCCGCCGATGCCGGCGATGAGCAGTCCCTTGCGGTGTTCGTCCAGTTTCTGTTCGGCAACGGCTGTCATGGAAAGGAGCCTGTATGGAAAACGTTACTTACGGAACGAAAACGAATCAGCAGTACTCGGAAAGCCTAACAATATTCATATCCGTCGGCATTGAACATTCATATATAATCATCTGTCGCACATCCTGAGATAATGCTTACATAGGGTCATGTATTGCCCTGTTTGAATTTTCAGGCTTTTCCCGGCCGCAGAAGATGCCGGAATCCGGCATCATAGAGTGCCGAATCCGCGAAGTTTCCAGGGGTCAGGACCTCTCCGACGATGATGAGAGCGGTTCGGGTTATCCGTGCCTCCCTGACTTTCCGTTCGATGTCCGCCAGTGTACCACGCAGGATTTTCTCATCCGGCCAGCTGGCGCGATGAATTACCGCAACGGGACAGTCCGCACCAAGATGCGGCTCCAGAGCCCTGCGCACGTCACGCAGGCGTCGAATCGAGAGATGCAGGACAAGCGTGGCTCCGCTTTTCGCGAAGCGTTCCAGCGTCTCTCCCGGAGGCATGGAGGAGGCCTTGCCCGACGTGCGCGTCAGCACGATGCTCTGTGAAATGCCGGGCAGGGTGAGCTCGCACTTCAGGGCAGCAGCCGCTGCAGCGAAAGAGGGGACGCCGGGCACGATTTCAAATGGAATGCCTGCTGCCTCGAGGCGTCGCATCTGCTCGCCGATTGCGCCATAGATGGAGGGATCCCCGGAATGCACACGTGCCACATCCTGCCCCTTGTCGTGAGCGGTACGGATCTCGTTCACGATTTCGTCCAGGGTCATGGAGGATGTATCGAGGATCCGGGCCCCTTCCGGTGCCATTGCAACCACCTCGCGCGGAACCAGAGAGCCCGCATGCAGACACACGGGACAGCGTTCGATGATGCGTGCGGCACGCAATGTCAGCAGGTCCGGCGCACCGGGGCCGGCCCCGATGAAATACACGGTCATCGGCTCTTCTCCCGTTTCCCGGCATAGCCGCGTGGTGTCCATGCGTGCCATGTCCCGTCACCGTTCTGGCGCATGCGGCTCTCCGAATTGCCGACCAGCACGATCGAGAGCATGTCCACTTCCTGCGGATCCACTGCGGCGAGGGGCATGATTCGTACACGTTCGCCCGGTCTGCCGAGGTTGCTTGCGATGACAGTGGGAGTCGTCTCCGGCCTCGTCTCGCGCAGGATGGAAAGTACACGCTCCAGTTGCCATGTGCGCTTCCGCGAGCGCGGATTGTAGAAGGCGATCACAAAATCACCCTCCGCCGCCGCCCGGACGCGTGTCTCGATGACTTCCCAAGGTGTCAGCAGGTCGGAGAGCGATATCGTGCAGAAGTCATGTCCGATCAAGGCCCCGCTGGCGGCGGATGCCGACTGGAAAGCCGATATGCCCGGAACCACTTCGATAGCCACCCGCCGCGTGGCGTCTGCAAGGCTTTCGTCGTCGAGCACCTCGAAAACCAGTGTGGCCATGGCATAGACGGCAGGATCTCCCGAGCAGATCAGAGCCACGTTCCGTCCTTCGGAAGCCAGATCGAGCGCATGGCGCACCCTGCGTTCCTCTTCACCAAGCGGAAAGCGGTGCAGCCTGCGGCCTGCGGCCAGGTCCCCTGCGAGGTCGATGTACAGGTCATAACCCACCCAGTCCGTTGCGGATGAGAGCGCCGCGGTTGCCTGCGGCGTGCGCATGCGGGCATCTCCGGGCCCCAGTCCCACAATGCTGAGCCGTCCCCGCCGCCAGCCCGGCAGGTTCGGCCTCGGTGCCGGAGCCACTGCGAGGGCACATGTGGCATTTGCGGACTTTCTCTTTGGCAGGACAAGCTGCCCTTTTTCTCCGGCAAGAAGAAGGGCGGCCGCTTCCGCTACCGAAGGCGAACCGGTTTCGGCAAGCACCACGGAGGAGGGAGAGGGCACTTCGACACTCGCAAGCTGCTCCGCCTCGAAAAGCCGCAGGGGGATGTTCATCTCCCGCGCAAGGGTATTGATGGCCGCTTCGTCCGCCTTCATGGAAATCGTGCCGATGGCCGCTACGGAGTGCGTAGAGAGCCCGGCCTCGTGAAGGGATTCCCGAAACAGTTCCGCCACCTCCTGAACCGGAGCTCCGCGCGAGGCACCGATGCCCGCAAAAACGACAGCAGGATGATAGACCAGATGATCCGGGCCGCCGCGCGCAGGCGCTGTCGTTACCGAGATGCGCAGGGGAGCATCGGGCGAGATGGGCAGAGCGGCGCGGTGCAGCCATGGGGCATCCCCCTCGATCCGCACCGGGCAACCATCCAGCAATGCGGCGACGAAAGGCTTCAGGTCTTGCGGATTGGCAAGCCGCCAGCCTTCTGGCGGATCGTCAAGAGCTACATGGAAGCGGCTTTCCGAAGCCGTTGTGATAGCAGCTGATCCCCCTGTAAGCCAAGCGATGCGCATGGCAAGCTCGTTGGCTCCGCGATGACCTCCCAGCAGAGGCACGGCATGGGCGCCTTCCGCGGAGACTGCCACGACGGGCGGTTCCTCATGCTTCTCGGTCAGCAGTGGCGCCAGAATCCGGATCAGGATCCCGGCAGCACAAATGCCGAT
The DNA here is from genome assembly GCA_024279095.1 of Alphaproteobacteria bacterium. Taxonomy (GTDB): domain Bacteria; phylum Pseudomonadota; class Alphaproteobacteria; order Rhizobiales; family Aestuariivirgaceae; genus Thermopetrobacter. Next base: position 4,310 of record JAJRRY010000050.1, on the reverse strand, counting down.
CACGGGGCGTCCCGACAGGAAGGCGGAACGCACGGCACCAGCAAAGTCGTCAGGCGCAATCATGTCCTGCGCCGGCAGATTTCGCATGAGCAGCCGTGCGGTTTTCTCCGCATGCCGGCCGGGTGTGACGACGACAGGCAGTTCCGTCATGCAGCCTCCCCGGCAAACACCATGACCGTCGAAAAGTAGGGAGAAATGTCTTGCGCTTCCCGCATGGGCAAAAGGCGCTGCCGGTCGCTGCCGGCATCTTCGACGACGTAGGCCAAATCCAGAAGGTCCATGTTCTCCAGCAGCTGTTTCAATGTCGGAATGTGACGCCCTGCCTTGATGAAGACGAGGGTCGCCGGGCCCGCTGCAATTTCCCTGTGCAATCTCCCCATGTCGGCAGTTGCTGGCAGAACCTTCAGAATGGTTTCCCGGCGGGCCAGCGGTCGTCGCAGAGCAGCGGCACAGGACATGGGAGCGGCAACACCGGGGACGACTTCCACGGAATGCTCTCCTGCCAGCCGGTCCATCAGATAGCTGAAACTGCCGTGGAAAAGTGGATCCCCCATGCAGAGAAAGGCGACGTTTCGTCCGGCTGCAAGATGCGCGGAGATGCTTTGCGCAGCCTTGTCGTATGCGGATGCCGTTTCCGGCTCACCTGCGCCGAAGGGAATCTCCAGCGGCAGCTCGATGACATCCTCGGGAATGAAATGGCTCGCGACGTCGCGGGCCCGAGTTGCACCCGAAAGAGCCCGGGGATAGGCCACGACCTCGGCCATGGAAAGGATGCGCCAGCTCTTCAGCGTGATGAGCTCCGGGTCACCGGGGCCGACCCCGAGGCCGTAGAGTGTGCCGTTCATGGAAAGGCTCCGTCTTTCATGTCTTGCGCAATCGGAATTGCGTTACGGGAAACGCGGGGCGCATGGCCTTCTTGCTTCCCAGAGGCGCAGAACGTGATACGGCAAGCCTGAGAAGTTCACCCCCCAGGCGCTCGTGCCGTTCTGCCAAAGCCGCCTCGCCGCTGGCCGTCACGGCATTTGCGACCAGAATGCCGCCCGGTTTCAATGCGTCAAGGCAGATATCGAAGATTTCCCCGCTTTCTGCTGCCGTACCGATGAAGACGGCATCCGGCGTCGGAAGAGGATACAGCGCATCCGGAACAGCATCACAGATCACCTCCAGATGCGGCACACCGAGCATGTCTGCGTTGTTCGATATCATGCGACAGCGGGACACATCCCGTTCGATGGCGCAGGCGCGGCTCTGCAGCCCGGCAATGCGCAGCCATTCCACCGCTATGGAACCACAGCCGGCTCCAACATCCCAGAGCAGGGCTTCCGGCCGGGGCATGAGAGCGGACACCGTGACCGCCCGCACGGCCTGTTTGGTGATCTGGCCGTCATGCTCGAAGGCGTCGTCCGGCAGGCCGGGTGCCAGTGGCAGCACCCGCGCATGTGGACCGTCGGGGATGCATTCGACGGCCAAGACATGAAGATCCGGGAAATCGTCCTTTTCCAGATCCGCAACGGTCCGGGCCGTCATGTCATGGCGACTCTCTTCCGGGCCATCAAGATGGGCCAGAACGGTCAGGCGGCTGCTGCTGAAGCCGCGCCGCACGAGGCGGGCGGCGACCTCCAGCGGTGTGCGTCCGTCATTGGCCAGCAGGAGAAGGCGACATCCCGGTTGTATGGCCGTTTCCACCAGCGCCGGTGAGCGTCGTCCATGGAGAGAGAGCTTTTGCACCTCCTGCATGGCCCAGCCCATTCTTGCACAGGCCAGAGAAAAAGAGGATGGGGCAGGGCGTACGACCAGTTCTTCAAGGGGAAAATGCCGGGCCAGAAGGCTTCCCGCACCATGCCAGAACGGATCACCGGAAGTCACCACCACCACCTGTCGTCCTGCCTCGCGCTGCTTGCGAATTTCCTCGACCATGAGGTCGAAGGGTGATGGCCAGAGATGGGTGCGTGCCCGCACCTCTTCCGGCAGCATTCGTTCCAGTCTGGGGGAAGTATAAAGCACATCCGCGTTGAACAGCTCCCGAATGGCAACCAGAGGTAGTCCATCCAGCCCGTCGTCTCCCATTCCTATTATGACCAGAGGGGGAAACGACTGTTCAGGCTCCTTCATGTTTCAAATACGGACGATGTAATTGCGTTGAATGCGGCAGCCGCCATGCCTGCCCCCCCACGTCTGCCCAGCAATGTGGCGATTTTGGTGCCGCGCGGGTTCCGGTCCAGCTCTTCCTTGGATTCTTCGGCTCCGACGAAACCGACGGGAAAGGCAATGATGGCTGCCGGAGCAGGCGCACCATTGTCGATCATCTCCAGCAGTGTGAAGAGAGCGGTAGGCGCATTGCCGATCACGCAGACCGCTCCCTCCAGGTCATCTCGCCAGCGGGCCGTGGCCGCTGCGGATCGCGTGACATGCAGACGTTCCGCCAGCTTGCGGGTCTCTTCCTCGGCGATGCGGCAGACCGGCTCCACGTTCTCGGGCAGGAACCGTCGGATGATCCCGCAGCGGACCATCTCGACGTCGCACAGCACGGGACGTCCAGCCGCCAAAGACGCCAGTACGGTTTCCGAAAGTTCCGGATCAATGCGCAGACTGGGCGCAATGTCCGTCATGCCGCACGAATGGATGACGCGCGTCGCAATGCGGCGCACGTCCGCTGGCAGGGCGGAAAGATCGACCTCCTCCTCGATGGCGGCGAAGGAACGTCTGTAGATCTCGTCAGGGTCGTTCAGGAATTCCATGTACGCCTCCCGAGGCCCTGCGTCCGTTTCCCGTTTCAGCCGTCTTCCTTCAGCGTTCTGGGGCCGAGTGGATGGTCGGCATGCGGGTAGGGCGCATGATGATGGTGGTGATGGCCATGCCCTTCATTTCCGACCTTATCACGTCCGCTTCCCTCCGTGCCACTGGATGCATGACCAGAGCCGGAGTCACCGTGATGATGGTGGTGGTCATGATCATGGTGATGATGGTCGTGGCCATGTCCGATGCCCTCGACGTGATGGTGATGGCTCATCTGCGGCTCTCCGACCTGATCCTCGAAGCCGAGTATCTGCTCCCGGTACTTGCAGAGACCGCAGTTCATCGCCGTGTCGCCGGTGAGGATCTCCCTTGCGCGTTCGATGAAGGTTTCCACCACCAGCGGATGGTCGTTCAGGTAGGGAACCTTCACGAACTCGATGTCGGGGTGGCGCTCCGCAGCCCGGTCCGTGGCCTCGTAGATGCGTTCGACCAGGATGCCCGTGAACAGGAAGTAGGGGAACACGATGATGCGGCGGAAGCCCAGCCGTGCGGCCTTGTCCAGAGCTGGAGCGACGAGCGGGAACGTAACGCCTGAATAGGCGGTCTCCGCCCAGCCGAAACCGAATCCTTCCAGGAGCATACGGGTGACCTTGGAGACATTGGAATTGGCATCCGGGTCGGAGGAGCCACGCCCCACCACCACAAGCAGGGTGTCATGGCGCGAGACATCACCTCCGGCGGAGCGTTCCGCTTCCTCGATTCTGTCCGCCGCGGCCCTCAGCATCTTGGGATCTATGCCCAGCTCGCGAGCATAGTCGATGCGCACCCCGTTCTCGACCGCGTAGCGGTTCAGAACGGAAGGGATGTCGTTTTTCGCGTGTCCGGCCGCAAACAGCATACCCGGAACCGCGAGTATCCGCGTGCAGCCCCTTGCGCGCAGCGCATCCAGACCTTTGCGGATGATCGGGCGGGCGAATTCCAGGTATCCGTGTTCCACCGGCCAATCGCCGCCGACGGCCTCCCGGACCCGTTCGGCAAGCCGTGCGAATTCGGCCACGGCGCGCGCATCCCGCGAGCCGTGGCCGCAGATCATCAGACCCGTCTTTTCGGACATGGGATTCAGGCCTTGCGGGCGTTGCGCATGCGACGGAAGATGGCGATGCCGCCCCAGGCGGCAAGGCCGCCGATGACGATGCCAAGTGCGATCAGGCCCGTGACATGCTCATGGCCGTCACCGTGATCCATCAGATGTCCGGTGTGCGCAAACGCGGATACGGCGTACAGGGGCAGGGCCGCAATGGCGGCCGGGATGAGCTTCTTCATGATGGTTTCCTCCTTGTGCCATGTGTCAAGGCAGGAACCGTTCTGAAGTCCTTCGGCAGCTCCGGACTTGGTCCCCGGGTTGGGTCGACCGCACCGGAATCGCTTTCAGTTCCTTCAAACGGAACGCTGCAGCAGGGAGCGTTACAACCGGGCGAGACGTGCGTCAATGGATCTGGCGGCGAATTCCGCCACGAGGTCCGCCGCCTCGATTGCATCCGCGACAACCGCATCGGCAAGTGGCGCAAGCTGCT
>JAJRRY010000049.1 GCA_024279095.1 Alphaproteobacteria bacterium | reverse complement strand
TATCTGGCCCATCCCTATCGCAGGCCCGTGGTCGGCTGGATGGACGACGTACGGAGACTGCGCCTCTCCGACGCCATGGCCTTCTACAGGCAGTACTACACACCGGCCAACGCCATCGTCGTGGTGGCGGGCGACGTGGAACCCGAGGAAGTGCTGAAACTGGCCGAAAAACACTACGGCAGCCTCATCAACACCGCTCCGCGGGCCCAGCGCGTGCGCACCCGCGAGCCGCGCCCGCTGGATGCCCGGCGCATCATCATGCGCGATGCCCGCGTGAAGGCGCCGATCATCCAGCGCATGTACGTCGCTCCTGCCTATCCGCGGGCAAAGAATGGCGAGGCCCATGCACTGGAGGTTTTCGCACAGGCCTTTGGTGAAGGCGCCACATCGCTGCTCTACAGAAGGCTGGTGGTCGAAGAGCGTATCGCAACATGGGCCGGAGCATGGTACGATGGCAACAACCGCGACTATGGCACGATCGGCATCTATGCCACACCCGCACCAGGCGTGAGCATGGAGAAGCTGGAGACCCGCATCGATACCCTCATTGCCGATGTGCTGAAGAAAGGACTGCCGGAAAAGGACGTGAAGCGTGCGGCCAATGCGCTTGTGGCCGAGGCCACCTATGCACTGGATTCGCAGTTCTATCTGGCCCGTATCGTCGGTGACGCTCTGACCACCGGAGTCCGGCTTGAAGATATCAGGGCCTGGGAGTCGCGCATCCTGAAAGTGACGCCGGAACAGGCCGTAGCCGCTGCGCGTGCCGTCATGCGGCCGGAAAACTCCGTCACAGGCCTGCTGCTGAAAGCCGAATCCCCTGCCGCTTCCGCAGGCGGCGTACCGGTGCAGGGGGCTGCCGCCGCGAAAAAACCGGCAATGGAGAAAGCCGAATGATGATCCGAGCCATCCTCTCGCTGTGTCTGCTGGCCATTGCTGCCGTCACCCCCGCATCCGCCATTGAGATCCAGGAGGTACGCACTCCGAAGGGCATTACCGCCTGGCTGGTGGAGGATCACACCGTGCCCCTGATCGCAATGGATTTCTCCTTCCGCGGCGGAGCGGCCAATGACCCGGACGGCATGCACGGACTTGCGAATTTCCTGTCCGCCATGCTTGATGAAGGGGCCGGTGACATGAAGTCGGAAGCCTTTCAGGCGCGCATGCAGGAACTGGCCATGCGCATGTCCTACAGCGCCGGGCAGGAATTTTTCAACGGATCTTTCCGCACCCTGACGCGCAACCGGGATGCCTCCTTCGCCTTGCTGAAGCTGGCCATCAATGCCCCCCGGTTCGATACGAAACCGCTGGAGCGCATCCGTCAGCAGCTTCTCGTCTCCATCCGTCGCAAATCCACCGATCCGGATCAGGTCTCCTTCATGGCGTTCAAAAAGCTGCTTCTCGGAGAGCATCCCTTCGCCCGCGACACGGACGGCACCGAGGCAGGGGTGAAAGCTGTCACGGCGCAGGCTCTGCGGGATCTGCACAGACGGCTGTTTGCCCGTTCCGGCCTCATGATTGCCGTGGCTGGCGACATTGATGCCAAAACGCTTGCCCGCCTGCTCGACGAGGTATTCGGCGACCTGCCGGAGAAATCCGGCATGGCCGAAGTGACCCCGCCGAAGATTTCATCCAAACCACAGACGAAAATCATTTCCCGCCCCATCCCCCAGACCCTTATCGTCATGGGACACGAAGGGATGGTACGGGCTGATCCCGACTTCATCCCCGCCTACGTGGCCAATTTCATTCTTGGCGGAGGCGGTTTCGGCTCCCGCATGACCGAGGAAGTGCGCGAGAAGCGCGGACTGGCCTATTCTGCCTATTCCGCGATGTTCGCCTACCGCAAGGTAGGCGTCTTCTTCGCCTCCGCCGGCACCCGCAACGAGAAGGCCGGCGAGGCCGTGCGCATCATGAAGGCGGAAATTGCCCGCATGGCGAAGGAAGGGCCGACGGAAAAGGAGCTTGAGGAAGCCAAGACCTATCTCATTGGGGCCTATCCTCTGCGCTTCGATTCCACCACCAAGGTTGCAGCCGGTCTGCTCGCCATACAACGGGACAACCTGGGCATCGACTATATCCGCAAGCGCAACGACATGATCCGTGCTCTCACGCTGGAACAGGTGAAGGCGGCTGCCGCGAAGCTGTTGCATCCGGAGCAACTGAAGGTCATTCTCCTGGGGCAGCCCGAAGGCATTGAAGCCGGCAAGTGACCCTTGGATATCCACCCGAAAAGGAGAAAGGACCGGAAAGCTCGTGCCTCCCGGTCCTTTTTTCGCTATCAGGGTCTTCAGCAGGTTTCGCAGCTTTCGCCTCCACCTTTTCCCTTGCCCTTGCGGCCCTTTTCCTTGCGCTCGTGCCTGTAGCCATTCATCATGATGGCCTCGGAAGCTTCTCCGCCTTCCCGCTCGGAAGCAGTCAGCCTCTTCACGCATGAGCTTCCGCCTACAGTCCCTTCGACAACCTTGAAATTCCCTCCCACGCATGCCACCGGCTCAACCACGTAACCTTCCATATTCGGCGACAGCTGAACACCGGGCATCAGGAAGAACACACCGACCAGCATGGCGGCAAATGACAGAAATTGACGTTTCTGCGTGGAATGCAGGGTTCTGTCGCGATTATTCGTTTTCATGATAGCGACCTCCCTTCTCAAGATGCCGCCCTCTCTTCCCTTAGGAAATATAGTGATTGAAACATGTTATTTTAAGATGTGAATTAAAAATTATGGGAACAAGAAACAATTGTACAATCAATATCATGCAATAAAAAGTTGATATCCATACTTCACAGGAGACACAGCAACAATCGACGTCCAATCCTGCTGGAAAACCGCGCGGACAGAACAGGTATCATCCATCACATCATGCGCGACATGGTTCGGCAAGAAATGGACGGCCCCCGCCCATCACCCGTTGAAAGGGGACAATCCCGCAAGCAGGACACCGTCAGCTGAGCATGGGGTCCGCCCGAAACCGTAAAAAGAAAGCCTCAACCCGGCAGTATGGAGCGGAAGGCGCGGGAGATCCACGAACCGCGGTTCTCTTCCGGCTTCAGACCCTGACCGGAAAGCAGGGCATAGGCATCCTTGTACCAGACGGATTTCGGGAAATTGTGTCCCAGAACCGCCGCAGCCGTCTGCGCTTCGGAACGCACACCGAGAGCAAGATAGGCCTCCACGAGTCGGTATAGCGCTTCCGGCGTCTGCGTGGATGTCTGGTAATCGGTGATCACCGTCTTGAAGCGATTGATGGCTGCCAGATAGTTCCGCCGCTCCAGATAATAGCGCCCCACCTCCATTTCCTTGCCCGCCAGATGGTCACGGGCAAGAACCGCCTTGGCCTTTGCATCCTTGGCATAGGGGGTGTTCGGGTAGCGGCGTGCCACCTCTTCCAGCGCTTCCAGCGCCTTGCGGGCGGCTGTGGGATCGCGCTTCACGTCATTGATGCGTTCATAGTCGGACAACGCAATCAGATAATAGGCATAGGGCGTATCCTTGTGGCCCGGATGCAGGGTGATGAAGCGTTTTGCCGCGGCAATCGCCTCATCGTACTTGTTGCGTTGATACTGCGCATAGGCCTGCATGAGAATGGCCTTGGTCGCCCACTTGGAATAGGGGTGCTGACGCTCCACCTCGGCGAACTTCTTCACCGCAGTGCGATATTCGCGCTTTTTCAGCGACTCCAGGCCGGCATTGTAGAGCTCGGCAATGGGCTTGGTATCATCCACCTGTTCCATGCCCGGCGACACAGCATCGGACGATGAGGAACCCGTGAGATAGTCTCCGATATCCGGCAGTCCGCCGGAACAGCCCGCAAGAAGGAGCACGGCCAGAGAAAGACCGGCGATGCGCGGAGCGGAACCCGCGAGGGGATATGAAAGGGAAAGCCGCATGTCGGCTCCTGCTCTTCCTGTTTGTTCCTGTCGGTTAATACCCGCCGGACGCCCCCGTGACCAGACCCTGCCGGTTAAAGATGCGAAACCCGGCGGAATTATGTTCCGCCGGGCCTGAGTCTCGCATGCTTCTGCCGCCCGGAAAGGACGGGGGCACATCAGTTCTGCTGACGCCGCAGGAAAGCCGGGATGGCGTAAGGGTCATCCTGATTCGGATCGGCTGCGGCCTCCGGCTGGTGTCCGTCCAGCCTGTGCACGTTTTCCACCGGCTGCGCGGAGGCAGACTGTGCAATATGCGGTTCGGAAGTCGCATCGTGGCGCGGAGTCTCCTCCTTCTTCGCACCACTGCGCCCCAGCTTCTTCAGGCGGTCAAGCAATGAACGGCGGGAAGCCGGGCGGGCAATGTTGCTGATCTGCTCGGCCTTGCGCTCGGCATTGGTGCGGATGGGCTCGGGAAATTCTTCCAGATCCGGAATGCGCGGTGCGGAAGGCGCCGGCGTGTGCGCCTCGGCAGCTTCCTCCGCATGAAGTGCATGTTCCGCTGCGGCCTCCTCGTGCCTGCCCTCATCGAGGGGCAGGACGGGCTCCTCTTCAACCATGGCAGAAGCCTGCTCTCGCCCGTCTGCAGGCGCCGCCTCGGAAGTCGCCGCTGCAGCAGAGCGGGACTCCTCCTGCACCTCCGCATGTGCGGGCTGGGCCACGCGCCCTGCCGGCGCACCATAGGCGGTGGCCAGGCCGACACTGCCGAAGCCGGCATAGATGTCCATGTTGTTCGGGTTGCGACCGGCTGCTTCGCGTGCCGCTTCCAGGGCTTCCTCGCGCAGGCCGGTGGCCACGACGGAGACCCGCATGGTACCTTCCAGCTCTTCCTTGATGGTGGCACCAACGATGATGTTGGCCTCCTCGTCCACCTCCTTGCGAATGGCGTTGGCCGCCTCGTCCACCTCAAAGAGCGTGAGATCGGGGCCGCCGGCAATGGAAACCAGCACGCCACGAGCGCCGGTCAGCGACACGTCGTCCAGCAGCGGATTGGAGATGGCGGCTTCGGCGGCCTCGATGGCCCGCTGCTCGCCGGATGCCTCTCCGGTACCCATCATGGCCTTGCCCATGTCCGCCATGACGGCGCGCACATCGGCGAAGTCGAGGTTGATCAGGCCTTCCTCCGTCATCAGCTCGGTGATCGAGGCCACGCCGGAATAGAGCACCTGATCGGCCATGGCGAAGGCCGCGGTGAAGGAAGTCTTTTCGTTGGCCACACGGAACAGGTTCTGGTTCGGGATGACGATGAGCGTATCCACGAACTGGGAAAGATTGTCGATGCCGCGCTCGGCAATGGCCATGCGCCGCTTGCCCTCGAACTGGAAGGGCTTGGTGACGACGCCGACGGTCAGGATGCCCTGCTCCTTTGCGGCCCGCGCGATGACGGGAGCCGCACCAGTGCCGGTACCGCCACCCATGCCGGCGGTGATGAAGGTCATGTGCGAACCGGCAAGATGGTCCACGATTTCCGCCAGCGCCTCTTCGGCCGCGCCAGCACCGATCTCCGGCTGCGATCCGGCACCCAGCCCCTGCGTGAGCGCATTGCCCATCTGGATCTTGCGCTCGCACGGGCTCTTGGCCAGCGCCTGCGCATCCGTGTTGGCAACGACGAACTCCACGCCCTGCAGATTGGATTCGATCATGTTGTTGACGGCGTTGCAGCCGCCACCTCCCACGCCGAAGACCGTGATGCGGGGCTTCAGCTCGGCCAGGTTCGGAACGCTGATGTTGAGATTGGACATGATACTGGACTTCCGTGGTTTTTCATCCGGCGTTGTCGATTGTTTCCAAAATGGAAATGAAAGGTTAACAGGCGATTAAAAGTTTGAACTTTTGTGAATCACGCGGACACACCCTCTTCACCACCCGGAAGGCATGAAAAGAGCGCCGGTGGAGCCACCGGCGCCCTGCCCGTCTGGCGGGACTTTCCCAGACTTCAGAAACTCTGACCCAGCCACTCCCGGACACGGGACAGATAGCCGCCACCGGAGGCTGTCATGCGCGGCGCGGCAGCATCCGCGGACGGCAGACGGAAACCCTGTCCGTCCGGTTCGATGGCGTCACGCAGAAGACCGGCCACCACGGCGAACGCCGGCGTCTGCATCGCCTTCGGCATTCCCGCAATGATGCGAGGGGAGCCGATGCGCGCCGTGCGCTCCAGCACGTGCTCGGTCATTTCCCGCATGCCGACAAGCTGGCTGCCACCACCGGTGAGCACGACCCGACGAATCGCCTTTGCCGCGGGGCAACCGTCCAGCTCGTCACGTACCAGCTCGAGAATCTCCTCCACCCGCGGCCGGATGATGCCGCCCAGCATGGAACGTGGGAAATGCTGCATGGCACCGGGCCCTTCCTCGCCCAGCATCGGCACAGACAACCCCTCCAGATCGTCGTGCACGCCGGGCAGCACGGAACCATGGAGCGTCTTCAACCGCTCCGCCTCCGCCAGCGGCGTGCCAAGGCCTGCGGCAATGTCGCGAGTGATGTGCTCGGAGCCCACCGGCAGCATGGAAGCATGTTCCAGCCGCCCCTCGGCGAAGATGGCGACGGAGGTGCTCGCCGCACCCACTTCCACGACCACGACGCCCAACTCCCGCTCGTCATCGGTCAGCACTGCACGCGCTGCGGCATAGGGCGCTATGACGAAGCCCGCCGGGCGCAGCATGCAGCGTTCGATCATCGTCTCCAGATTGCGCAGAGGCCCACGGTCCACGGAAACCGCATTCACCCGGACACCCAGGCGGTCGGCATACATGCCCTCGGCCAGCAGCACCGCCGGACCTCCGTCCAGATGGAAGGAAGACGGCGTGACATGCACCACCTCGCGGGCAGGCTCTGAAAAGGTCCCCGTTGCCTGCGCAACGACGCGGGAAACATGGTGCGCCCCCACAGGGCCACCGCCCTCCACGCGGATTTCCGCACGCAACGTCGTGCAGCGCGGACGGCCGCCGGAGATGTTCATGTGCACATCCTCGACGGTGACGCCGGCCATGCGCTCCGCCGCATCCATGGCCAGACGCACGGCCTTCTCCGCCTCCTCGACGTTCACAACCACCCCGGAACGGATGCCGCGAGCCGCCTGCACGCCGAAACCGGTGATGCGCACTGCGGGAACGGCAGAGCCGGAAGAGCGGCGCACGCCGCGCACCTCGGCGATCATGCAGCTGATCTTGGAACTGCCCACATCCAGCGCCGTGACGATACGCACGCCGGAAGGCAGGCCCGGCCTCTCGGAAGAGGAATGCGGATAGAGAGGAACCACCTTCATGAAAACAACACCCTGAATACTCACCACCCGAAAAAGCCACGCATGCGGCGCAGACCGGAAACCGGCAGAAACCGGGCCTCTAGCGCGGCTTCTTCTCCTCCCCGTCCACGGCGGCCAGCCGCAGGGCATAGCGGTCGTCCTGCCTGAGATCGAGGGTCTCCACCGCCTTGTCCAGCACCCCCGTCGCCGCATCGAGGCGGTTCAGCCGTTCCAGCGCCGCGGAGAGATCCTTCTCCGGCATCAGAACCTTGAGCCCCGAGGCGAAGTAGAAGTTCCACCGGCGCTGCCCGACGAAAGCCGCCGCACGCAACCGTGATCTTATCCGAGGATGTGCTGCAAGTTGGTTAACGAGCGCTTTCGCCCGTCTGTTCGCTCCCTCGCCGGTAATGAGCAGCAGACTGGAAAAACGCCGGGGGTCAAGAGAGGAAATGGCCACACCTTCCTCGTCCACCGGGTAGAATTCCCCGTCCGTCTGCCACAGGGCGACGGGTATCCGCTCCTCGATGTCGATGGACAGTCCATTGGGATAGACCTTGGCCAGACGGGCGCGCTTCACCCAGTCGAGATTCTCCAGAAGACGGCGCGCCTCCTCAGGGCTGAAACCCAGCAGCGAACCGCCGCTCTCCACACCGATGGCCGTCAGCACGGCACGCGGGGAATGATATTTCAGTCCGGAAATGGAGATCTTCTCCGCCGCCTGCCCGAAAGCACCGGCGATGCGCCCCTCGAGATTGTAGAGCGGGCTGCGCGGATCCTTCAGGAAGCCGCCTTCCTCCAGCCCGTGAAAGATGGCCAGCGTCAGGAAGGCCACCGCCCCGGCACGCGCCAGAAACCGCACGCCCGGACGATCGGCGAACGTCCTGCGCCGCAGGTATGCGGGCCGGCCACCTTCGGCGCTGCGCGCCTGTTTAGCGGTCCGTAGAGGCATCGTCCACCATCCAGATGACCAAGTCCTCGAAGCTGTGCCCTGCCTGCCGCGCAATGTCCGGCAGCAGGGAAGTGCGCGTCATGCCGGGCTGGGTGTTGACCTCCAGCAGCACGAGCTCTCCATCCTCCCCCGCAGTGTCGTCGAAACGGAAATCGGCACGCGTCACGCCACGGCAGCCGAGCGCACGGTGTGCCGCCAGAGACAGACGCTGGATGCGACGCATCAGAGCCTGCGGAATATCGGCCGGGCAGATGTGTTCCGATCCGCCCTCGGCATACTTTGACTCGAAGTCGTAGAAGGATCCTTTCGGCACGATCTCCAGCACACCCAGAGCCACGTTGCCCATGACGGCGCAGGTGAGTTCGCGCCCCGGCACGTAGCGCTCCACCATGACGAAATCACCGTAGACGTCGCGCTGTTCCAGCAGCTCCTCCACCGGCGCGACATTTTCGTCCGCCACGATGTGAATGCCCACGGAAGAGCCTTCCGTGGCAGGTTTGAGCACGTAGGGCGGCACCATGGGATGACGCTCCGCCGCGTCCTCCACGGGCACGACGCGGCTTTCCGCCACCGGAATCCCCGCCTCGGCAAACAGCGGCTTGCACCGCTGCTTGTCCATGGCCAAGGCGGATGCCAGCACGCCGGAATGGGTATAAGGAATACGCAGATACTCCAGAATGCCCTGGATGCGACCATCCTCGCCCCAACGGCCATGCAGGGCGTTGAAGGCCACATCGGGCCGCAGATCGGCCAGCCGGAGGGCGATCTCGTGATCGACATCCATGGGCGTGACCCGGTAGCCCACCTTGCGCAGTGCCTCGCAGACCGCCTCGCCAGAGGCGAGAGACACCTCGCGCTCCGCCGAGAGACCGCCCATGAGCACCGCAACGTGGGTTGTCTTCGGATCGCGGACCGGCATGGTCCTGAACTCGTCATCCCTCATCGGCATCTCCCGCTTCCTGCCGCATGATGCCGATCCGGCGGATCTCCCACTGCAGCTCTATGCCGCTCGTCTCGCGTACGCGGGCGCGCACCAGCTCGCCCAGCGCCTCTATGTCGGCAGCGGTGGCATCGTCCTCGTTGATGAGGAAGTTGCAATGCTGCGTGCTGACCCGTGCCCCGCCGACCCGCACGCCGCGCATGCCGGCGGCATCGATCAGCTCCCAGGCACGCCTGCCGGGCGGGTTCTTGAAGGTCGAGCCACCCGTGCGCGAACGGACCGGCTGAGCCGCCTCGCGCGTTTTGCGGATCTCCTCCATGTGGACGGCGATCTCGTCCCGGTCGCCCGGACGGCCGCGCAGCACGGCAGACGTGAATACCCAATCCGCCGGTGCGTCCGTATGGCGGTAGTGCATGCCCAGCTGTTCCGCCGTCGCCACGTGAATGTTTCCCGCCCTGTCCACGGCCCGGGCCTCCACCAGCACGTCCTTCAGTTCCGATCCGTGCGCTCCGGCGTTCATCCGCAGCGCACCTCCGATTGTGCCCGGTATACCTCTCAGAAAGGTTAATCCTTCGATACCGTGCTCCAGCGCGAAGCGGGCCACCTTGAGATCCGGCACCATGGCGCCGGCGCGCAGCGTCACCTCGTCCAGCATCTCCAGTGCGCCGAAGCCGCGTCCGAGCCGGATCACCACGCCGGGAATTCCGCCGTCGCGCACCAGCAGGTTGGAGCCGACACCGACCACCGTCACCGGAATCTCCGGATCCAGATCCCGGAAGAAATGCACCAGATCCTCCTCGTCCGCAGGCGTGTAGAGCACCTCCGCCGGCCCGCCGACGCGGAACCATGTCAGTTCGCTCATCAGCCGCTCCGGCTGGTAGCGCCCGCGCACCTTCGGCAGACGCTTCATCAGGGCCTGTCCGTCGATGCCCGTCATGCCTTACCGTCCCCGTGCACATCCAGCTGCGCCAGTTCCTCCGCCAAGGCGTGGGCCCACAGCGTGATGCTGCCCGCACCGAGACAGATCACCACATCACCGGGCCGGGCCATTTCGTGGATCAGGGGCGCAAGCTCGCCCTCGTCGGTGATGGTCCGCACGTCCCGGTGCCCCCGGTCGTGCATGGCCTCGGCCAGCGCCTCATGATCCACCCCCTCGATGGGTTGCTCGCCCGCCGGATAGACCGGGGCGAGGATTACCGTGTCAGCATCGTTGAAACATGTGGTGAAATCGTCGAAGAGGTCGTGCAGGCGAGTGTAGCGGTGCGGCTGGTGAACGGCGATCAGCCGTCCGTCGCCGGCGACCTTGCGCGCCGCCCGCAGAACGGCGGCAATCTCCACAGGATGATGACCATAGTCGTCGAAGATGTGCACGCCATTCCACTCGCCGGCCGGGGTGAAGCGGCGCTTCACGCCGCCAAAGCGCGCCAGCCCTTCGCGGATGGCCTCCGCGGGAACACCCAGCTCGTGGGCCACGGCAATGGCGGCGGTGGCATTCAGTACGTTATGCTCGCCCGGCATGGGCATATCCAGCCCTTCGAGATCCACACTCTCACCGGAACGCCGGTCGGTGATGGTCACGTCGAAACGGCTGCGCGCACCCTCGAAGGCGATGTCGTGCACCCGCACGTCGGCCTGCGGACTGGTGCCGTATGTGATGACGCGCCGGTCGGTGACCTTTCCCGTCAGCGCCTGCACTTCCGGATGGTCAATGCACATGACCGCGAAGCCGTAGAAAGGAATGTTCTGCACGAACTGCAGAAAGGCCTCGCGCGCCCTGTCGAAGGTGCCGTAGTGATCCAGATGCTCCGGATCGATATTGGTGACGATCACCACGTCCGCCGGCAGCTTGACGAAGGTGCCGTCGGATTCATCGGCCTCCGCCACCATCCACTCGCCACTGCCGATGCGCACGTTGGTGCCCAGCGCATTGATGATGCCGCCGTTGACCACCGTCGGGTCCAGCCCGCCGGCTTCCAGCAGCGTGCCGACCAGCGAGGTGGTGGTGGTCTTGCCATGGGTGCCGCCTACCGCGATGGCATTGCGGAAGCGCATCAGCTCGGCCAGCATCTCGGCCCGGCGCACCACGGGCAGAAAGCGCGCCCGCGCCTCCTTCAGCTCCGGATTGTCGGGCTTGATGGCCGAAGAGATAACCACAATGCGCGCATCCCCCAGATTCTCCGCCGCATGTCCCCTGAAAACGGGAATGCCCATGTCCCGCAGGCGCTGGACGTTGGCATTTTCAGAAATGTCCGAGCCCTGCACGTCATAGCCCAGCGTCTTCAACACCTCGGCAATGCCGCTCATGCCGATGCCGCCGATGCCGATGAAATGGATGAGCCCGATATCCTCGGGCGGCTTCTTCATGTTCATGCTCATGTATTTTCGCGCCCCTTTGCGGTGCCTTGCGCCACCAGCCGCTCCATCACGTCCGCCAGCCGCTGCGCGGCGTCGGGGCGTGCAAAGTGTCTTGCCGCCTCGTGCGCGGCCCGCAGCGTCTCCGGTTCGTATCGCAGTTTGGTGATGAACAAGGCGAGCTGGTCGGGCCGGATGGCGTCCTGCTTGAACACCCATCCCGCCCCGGCCCGCGAGAAGGCCCGCGCGTTCATCAGCTGATCGTTGTCCAGAGCATGCGGCAGGGGCACCAGTATGGCAGGCCGCCCGATCACCGCGAGTTCGGCCACCGTGGAAGCACCGGCACGCGAGATCACCAGATGCGCCTGCGCCATGCGTCGCGGCATGTCGCTGAAGAAAGTCTCCAGCGTCGCATGGATGCCGAATTCGGCATAGGCCTGCCTCACCGCCTCGATGTCCTCCGGACGGCATTGCTGGGTAACGTGCAGCTTCTGGCGCAGGGATGCAGGCAGCTCCCGCAGCATCTTCGGCATCAGTTCGGAGAAGAAATGCGCCCCCTGCGAGCCTCCGAACACCAGAAGCTCGAACGTTCCGCTCTCTCCCGGCGGAGCATACGGCGCTGCCGCCATCTCCAGCACTGCCTTGCGCACCGGATTGCCGGTGAACACCACCTTCCGTTTCAGGTCGGCGGACAGATTGGTGATCTCCGGAAAGGACGAGGCGATCACATCGACCCGTTTTGCCACTGCCCGGTTGGCCCGTCCCATCACGGCATTCTGTTCGTGAATGGCGGAAGGGATCCCCATTCCCGCCGCTGCAACAAGCGGCGGAAACGAAGGGTATCCACCGAAGCCGATGATGGCGGCCGGACGATTCCGGCCCAGTTTCAGCCGGGCCTCGGAGAGCCCCTTCATCAGCCGGAAGGCCTGGAACGGCAGTTTCCACGGCTTGCGGAAGGTCAGCGTCGAGGAAGACACCTGAACGATGTCCACAGCCGGAAAGCGATCGCCGTATTTCCGCCCTCGTGCATCGGTAAAGAGTATCATGATGAAGCCGCGTCGCACCAGCTCCTCGGCCAGCGCCTGGGCGGGAAAGAGATGCCCGCCCGTGCCACCTGCAGCCAGTGCGATCAGCCCCTTGTGCTGTCCGTGCAGTTCGAAATCCATCTTCATGCTCCCTGGGCAACCACGGGACGGAGAGTCTCCGCCGGACCCGCGTCGCCGGAAACGGTCTCGCGTGCATCCCTGCGCAGCAGCGCCAGCGCCATGCCCAACCCGAAGGCTGCGGAGATCAGCGAGGAACCGCCATAGGAAATCAGTGGCAACGTCATGCCCTTGGCCGGCAGAAGCTGCACGTTCACGCCCATGTTGATGAACGCCTGAAGGCCGAATACCACGGCCAGTCCCGATGCCGCCATGCGCCGGAAGGGGTCGCGCAGCTCCTGCGCCCGGAACAGAATGCGCAACACGATGAAGGCATAGAGCGCCACCAGCGCCAGGCAGGCGACGAGACCGAATTCCTCGCCTATCGCGGCAAACAGGAAGTCCGTATGCGCATCGGGCAGATGCTTGTTGGCAATGCCGCCACCCGGCCCCATGCCAAGCAGCCCGCCATTGCGGAAGGCCTCCATGGCGAAATCCATCTGGTCGCGTGCGCCGTCCGGAAGCTGTGGCGGATTCAGATAGCGATCGATGCGCGACCGCACGTGCGGGAAGACGGCATAGGCCATCACGCCCATCGCCGCCAGCGCACCAGCCAGTCCGGCAATGTAGCGCCAGCGCAGGCCGTAGATGAACAGCAGCGCACCCCATGCCCCCGTGACGAGCATGGTCTGGCCGATGTCCGGCTGCTTGACCAGCAGTCCCACGAAAACGAAATAGGTACTCCATGCCAGCCACACGCCGGGCATGTCCGGCCGCTTCAGGCTCTCCGAGAGCAGCCACGCCGCCAGCACCACGAAAGCCGGCTTGACGAATTCCGAGGGCTGGATGGAGAAGGAACCGATGTTGATCCAGCGGTGCGCACCCTTGATCTGCGGCCCGATGAACAGTGCCAGAACCATCAGCACGATACCGAGGAGAAACAGCCCCAGTGCCGCCCGCCGCACCTGCCGACCGGTCATGAAGGTGGCCACCAGGAACACCATGGCCGCAGGCACGAGGAAGAACACGTGCCGCCGGAAAAAGTGGAAGCCGTCCAGGCCGATGCGCTCGGCCACCGGAGGCGAGGCAGCCAGCGAGAAGATCACGCCCAGCGCCATCAGCAGAAACACAGCCCCCATCAACGCCCAGTCGGTGGAGAACCACCAACGGGCCAACAGTCCCTGATCCTTGCGTGAAATCAGCATCGGTCCTCCTCCTCCACCGTTTCGGCGGCCCCCGCGAGTTGATCGACCAGTTCCGTAAAATGCCGACCGCGCGCCTCGAAGGACGGATACTGATCGAACGAGGCGCAGGCCGGCGCCAGCAGCACCACCGGCGCCCGGATCCCGGATGCCTCCGCATCCGCCGCCGCCTGACGCACCGCCTTGTCCAGCGTTCCGCAGATGACATGCGCCACGCCCGCCTTCTCCAGCGTCCGCGCGAAATCCTCCGCCGCCTCACCGATCAGATAGGCGCAGCGGATCTTCGGGGCATATGCCATCAGATCGGCAATGCCGCCTTCCTTGGCCAAGCCTCCGGCGATCCAGAAGATATCGTCATACGCGGCAAGGGCCCGTGCGGCGGCATCGGCATTGGTAGCTTTCGAGTCGTTGACGAAGAACACCCTGCCCTTCCTGCCCACCGGCTGCATGCGGTGCTCGAGACCGGGAAAGCTCATGAAAGCGCGCGCAATCAACGTTCCGTCCAGCGACAACGCCCGGCATGCCGCCCAGGCAGCCGCTGCGTTCTGCCAGTTGTGCTCGCCGCGCAGCGTCTTCATCGGCGAGAGATCCACGCCCTTCACCGTCACGCCGCCGACGCGCTCCTGCAGCACGCCACCGACGGCGGAGATGCCGTCGTCCAGTACCTCGCGCACCGAGAACGGCACGCGCGCCGCGCCCTCCGGCACGCCTTCCAGCGCCGCCCGGCAGAAGGCATCATCCACGGAAATCACTGCCGTGTCGCCTTCTCCCATGTTGGCGAACAGGCCGGCCTTGACCTCCGCGTAGTGCTCCAGCGTGCCGTGCCGGTCCAGATGATCCGGCGTGACGTTAAGCAGCACGCCCACGTCGGGACGGAAGCCGGGGGAAAGGTCGATCTGATAGGAGCTCATCTCGATGACGTAGATGCGCCCCCACTTCGGCTCCGGCAGGTTGAACACGGCAGTGCCGATATTGCCGCCCACGTGAGCATCCAGTGAGGTGCGCCGCAGCACGTGGCCAATCAGCGCGGTTGTCGTGGACTTGCCGTTGGTGCCCGTCACGGCGACGATCTTCGCGCCCGGAACCTTGCGCACCTGCCGGTGGAACACTTCGGTGTCGCCGATGATCTCCGTGCCCGCCTCACGCGCCCGGCGCACCGTCCAGTGCGGCTCCGGATGGGTCAGCGGCACACCCGGCGCAAGCACCAGCGCCGCAACGGTGGAGAAATCCACATCGCGCAGGTCGATCAGCGGCAGACCGGCCTCTCGTGCCCGATCACGCCCCGCCTCGCCATCGTCCCAGCACAGCACCTCCGCACCACCGGCCACAAGGGCCTGCGCACAGGCGATGCCGGACCGGGCCAGTCCGAAGACGGCTACGCTCCGTCCTGCAAAGATGTCGGCGGCGAAGGTCATGTGTCTTCTACCTCAGCTTCAGCGTCGCCAGACCGATCAGGGCCAGCACCACGGAGATGATCCAGAAGCGGATCACAACCGTTTCCTCCTTCCAGCCCTTCTTCTCGAAGTGGTGATGCAGCGGCGCCATGCGGAATACCCGCTTGCCTGTCAGCTTGAAGGATACCACCTGCACGATCACCGAAACCGTCTCCAGCACGAACAGGCCGCCGATGACCGCCAGCACCAGTTCGTGCTTGGTGGCCACGGCTATGGCCCCCAGCGCTCCGCCCAGCGACAGCGAGCCGGTGTCGCCCATGAAAATCTGCGCCGGCGGCGCGTTGTACCACAGAAAACCGAGCCCGGCCCCGACAATGGCCCCGGTGATGATAGCCAGCTCGCCCGCTCCGCGCACGTAGTGGAGCTGCAGGTAGTTGGAGAACACCGAATGGCCCACCAGGTAGCTGATGAGCCCGAAGCTGGCCGCGGCGATCATCACCGGCACGATGGCCAGCCCGTCCAGGCCATCCGTGAGGTTGACCGAATTGCCGGCACCGATGATGACCAGCATGCCGAACAGCACGAACCACATGCCCATCTGCCACAGCAGATCCTTGAAGAACGGGAAGGCCAGAGCGGTGGAGATCTTCGGATCGGTGGCGGAAATGATGATCATGACGGTGATCGCGGCAACCACCGCCTCCAGCAGCAGCCGCATCCGGCTCGAGAAACCCTTGGTGCTGCCGGTGGTGACCTTCAGATAGTCGTCATAGAAACCGATGGCCCCGAAACCGAGCATCACGAACATCACTGCCAGCACATAGAGATTGGTCAGGTCAGCCCACAGCAGCACGGTGATGAGGATGGATCCCAGGATCATCAATCCGCCCATGGTCGGCGTACCCGCCTTGGCGAAGTGGGTTTCCGGCCCGTCGTCGCGGATGGGCTGGCCCTTGCCCTGCTTCAGGCGCAGCAGTGAAATCAGGCTCGGCCCGAACATGAACACCAGAAACAGCGCCGTCATGATCGCTCCGCCGGTGCGGAACGTGATGTAGCGCAGCACGTTGAGAACGGTGAACTGGTCGGCCAGAGCCTGTGACAGGTGATAGAGCATTCACACCTCTTCCCGCGACGGTTCGAACATCTTTCTCAGGGCACGGGCAACGGGCATCATGCGGGATCCCAGCGATCCCTTGATCATGACCACGTCCCCCGCCCGCAGGTCGGATCTCAGCATGTCGGGCAACTCCTGCGGATCCTCCACCCGCGCTGCCCTGAGGCGCGCCGGCGCAGCATCCCACAGATACCGCATCATCTTTCCGCTTACGTAAAGGGCATCCACTCCTGCCGCCTCCACCGCCTCCGCAAGGCCGGCATGCAGCTCCGCGGAGCGCTCGCCCAGCTCCAGCATGTCGCCAAGAACGGCGATACGCCGCCCGCCGGGACCGGGGCCGACCTCGGACAGAGCCGCCAGCGCCGCCCGCATGGAAGCCGGATTGGCATTGTAGCTTTCGTCGAT
>JAJRRY010000048.1 GCA_024279095.1 Alphaproteobacteria bacterium | reverse complement strand
CCTCTTCCGGCTTGCCGGCCTCTCCGTAAACTTTCTGGGCAAGCGACGCTTCTATGAACTGATCGAGATCTCCATCGAGAACCGCCTGCGGATTGGTACTCTCCACACCGGTACGCAGATCCTTCACAAGCTGATAGGGTTGCAGCACATAGGAACGGATCTGGTGTCCCCAACCGATATCCGTCTTCGCGGCCTGCTCCTTCTGCGCCTCCTCCTCACGCTTCTGAAGTTCAAGCTCGTAGAGGCGGGCGCGCAGCATCTTCCATGCAGTGGCCCGATTCTTGTGCTGGGAGCGCTCGTTCTGACACTGCACAACGATGCCTGTCGGGATATGCGTAATGCGCACGGCGGAATCGGTCGTGTTGACGTGCTGCCCGCCAGCACCGGAGGCTCGATAGGTGTCGATCCGGCAATCGGATTCGTTGACCTCGATCTCGATGTTGTCGTCGATCTCCGGATACACCCAGACGGAAGCAAAGGAAGTATGGCGCCGGGCGGAAGAATCGAACGGGGATATGCGCACCAGCCGGTGCACGCCTGATTCCGTCTTCAACCAGCCATAAGCGTTATGTCCCTTGATATGAAGCGTTGCCGACTTGATGCCGGCTTCTTCGCCCTTCAGCTCCTCGATGACATCGACCTTGTAGCCATGCTGTTCGGCCCAGCGCACATACATGCGCAGAAGCATGCTGGCCCAGTCCTGGGATTCCGTGCCACCGGCACCGGCATGAATTTCCAGGTAGGCATTGTTGGCATCAGCCTCGCCGGAAAGCAGGCTCTCCAGCTCCAGCTTCGCCATTTCCCTGTGCATGTCCTCGATGGCCGATTCCGCCTCGGCAACGATTTCGTCATCACCTTCCGCTTCGCCCATCTCGATCAGCTCGATGTTGTCGGCGAGCTTCTGCTCGAAATCGCGAATGCGGTTGATGCGCGCCTCAAGCTCCTGCCGCTCGCGCATCAGAGCCTGAGCTTTCTCCGGATCGTTCCAGAGCTCCGGGTCTTCGGCAGAAGCGTTCAGTTCATCGAGTTTCTTCAGCGCTGCATCCCAGTCAAAGATGCCTCCTCAGCAGTCCGATCGACTGCTTGAGTTCGTCCACCAGAGTGGCAATTTCCGTTCGCATGGATACGATTCTCCCTGCTCGGTTTTCCGCGCTTCATGTGTCATTTTTTGCCAGTTCAGGCAAGAGGTTCAGCAGCCCTTCCACGTGGCGGAGTTCCGTTTCGGGATTCATGAGGGCAAGCCTGAGCCAGCGACGGCCGGCAAAAGCAGTGGTGGTGATGTAATAGCGGCCGTCAGCCAGCACACGGTTGCGCAGATTGAGATGGGCCTCGTCGTCCAGTTCCTTCAGGCGAAAGCAGACGATGTTCGCCTGCGGTTCCACGGCCAGTTCGTATTCCGGTCTGGCAGCAATCAGCTGTGCCACCTCGGCACCCAGCGCATAGCACCCTTCCACATAACGTGCCAGACCACCCTCGCCTTCTGCGGCCAGTCCGAAAAAGAACTTCACGCCCAGACCGGCCTTCGTGCATTCCACCGTATGTGCAATGGCATCGAAACCCGCCTGCTCCTTTTCGTGGAACAGATAGCTCGCCTGCTGCTGAAAGGCTCCGTCGAGATGCCGGCCATCGCGGAACAGGACGGCCGCACAGAGACCAGGCGTGCGCATCATTTTGTGGGCATCCCAGATCAGGGAATCCGCACGCTCAACACCATCCAGGAGGGGTCTCAACCGGGATGAAAGCAGTGCCGAAGCCCCATGCGCCCCATCCACGTGCAGCCAGACCTGATGACGTTCGCAGATGTCAGCCACGGCAGGGAAATCATCATAAAGCCCCGCCGCCGTGCATCCTGCATTGGCGGTTACGGCCATGATCCTGCGTCCCTGCCCCTTCAGATCCTTCAGCAGCCGGTCGAGCTCACGTGGCAGGATGCGTCCGCATTCGTCACATGGGGCGGGAACAAGGGCTTTTTGACCAATGCCCAGAATGCCCAATGCGCGTGACACGGAATAATGGGCATCAGGCGGGGATACCACCACCAGGTCCGGGGATGCGCCTCTCTCCCAGGCTTCCGGATCGGCATGAGCTCGGGCCGCCGCAAGAGCCGTGAGCTGTGCCAACGAACCGCCGTGGGTCAGAACGCCGCCACCGCACTCTTCCCTTTGCACACCTTCTCCCGCGGCGCGATCCGGCCAGGGACGGGGGTTCCATCCCACTTTTTCCAGCATCCAGTTGATGATGGCATATTCCACGGTCGCGGCTGCAGGCCCCATCTCGTAGATGGCCATGGGATTGTTGGTGAACACGTCCACATAGCCGCCGAGAATGGCGGAAGGGTGCGGACATGCCACCTGATGGCCCATGCCGTGCGGATGCGGAATGCGGTGCGACGCCGCGAGATAGGTTTCGAGAAAGACGTCAAGCCGTTTGCCGGCAAGACCACCGGCAGAGATGAGCTCGCAGATATCCAGATCCTCCGCAAGGCGGGACATGGGGGGCTGGACAAGCACAGGCCCCTCCCCCGACCTTGCCGCTTCCTCCCACGATGCAAGCCGGCTGCGGACGATATCCATGTCGTCACGGGTCGTCATCGGGATGTCCTTCGTACAGGAGCGGAAAAAAGAAGAACACCCGCGGATTTCGTCCGTTGGCAGATAAGGCGGGTGCACCCGGCTAATAGAGGCCGCCGGTACCAGTCGTCAAGCCGCCATCACCATCATCGACTGGCGCGGGCGACTCCTCTCTGATGATACCTCCGCGGATATCCGCACCACCTGCACCAGGCGTGACATCGCCAGATCCCGCACCTGCGGCGGTATCCAGTCCACCTGCTGCATCCGCAGCATCGGCGCCGATGATTGCCCCGGCGTCCTCGGGAGGTTCGTTGCCGGGCTTGAAGGCTTCGAGAATGACGTCCTTGTCACCATAATCGGCACGCAGTCCGGTTTTCGGATCGATGGGAATGAGCTGGATACCGGGCGGAGTCCGGAACGGCACGGGCGGCCTGCCCTTCAGAGCCATGCGTAGAAAATCCGCCACAATGGGGGCCGCCAGATGGCCGCCGGAAGCATCCTTGCCCATTGGACGGGGCGTGTCATAACCGACATAGACACCTACAACCAGATCTGGCGTATAACCGATGAACCAGGCGTCCCGTTCATCGTTCGTGGTACCAGTCTTGCCGGCAACCGGCCAGGGAAAGTCCTTGAACGCCTTTCTGGCAGTGCCACGCTGCACCACACCCTGCAGCATGGAAGTGATCTGGTAGGCCGTATAGGGATTGATGACTTCCTCACGGTTCTCGATGATTTCCGGCTCGGGCTGGTTCTCCCATTTCTCCGCCTTGCAATCCGGGCATTTCCGCTTGTCATGGCGATAGACGGTGCGTCCGTAACGGTCTTGAATGCGATCGATCACCGCCGCCTTGATCTTCTTGCCACCATTGGCCAGCATCGCATAGGCGGTGGTCAGACGCAGCAGCGTCGTTTCGCCAGCCCCCAGAGACATCGCGAGAACACGCGGCAAGCGGTCATAAATCCCCATCCGCTCC
This sequence comes from Alphaproteobacteria bacterium, assembly GCA_024279095.1. Taxonomy (GTDB): domain Bacteria; phylum Pseudomonadota; class Alphaproteobacteria; order Rhizobiales; family Aestuariivirgaceae; genus Thermopetrobacter. Next base: position 1,435 of record JAJRRY010000048.1, on the reverse strand, counting down.
GCCAATGTCGTAAATTTCTCGATGCCCATGTCCTGCGCCAGGCGAACGGTCATGACGTTGCGCGACTGCTCGATGCCGCGTCGCAGCGTTGAGGGGCCATAGAACTTTTTCGTGTAGTTCTGCGGTTTCCAGACCTCGCCGTTTTCCATCTCGACCTCGATCGGAGCGTCCAGCACCACGGAGGCAGGCGTATAGCCGCTGTCGAGTGCTGCGGCATATACGAACGGCTTGATGGCCGATCCGGGTTGGCGCCGCGCCTGTGTGGCCCGATTGAACTGCGACAGACCATGCGAGAAGCCGCCGACCAGAGCCTTGATGCGACCGGTATGAGGATCCATGACCACCATGGCACCCTGCACTTCTGGAATCTGCATCAGGTCATAGACCCCGTTTCCCTTGGGCATGACGTAAACGACGTCGCCAGGTTTCAGAACATCCGACACTTTCGTGATCTTCTTGCCCAGGCGGGCCGTTCCCTTCTTCACGCCCAGCGCCTTGCGCGCCCAGAGCACGTTTTTCAGCGGTATGATTCCGCGCCCTGGCTTTTCATCACCGGCTGTCCGGCCACCCCTTTTCTCCGGCCTGATGCCGATCACCGCCTCACGGTCGTTCACGTCCAGAACCACGGCCACACGCCACGGATCCAGATCACGTGGCAGTTTCACCTTCGATATCGCCTTCACCCAGTCCTTCGTGGTCGCAAGGTCGACATGCCTCACGGGCCCCCGCCAGCCGCGGGAACGATCAAAGCGGATCAGGTTGCCGACCAGAGCCTTGCGCGCAAAGATCTGAAGTTTCGGATCAAGTGTCGTACGCACGGACAGTCCGCCTTCATAGAGGACATCCTTCCCGTACAGTTTTCTGACCCGGCGACGCACTTCCTCCGTGAACGACTCGGCAGCGAACAGTTTGGCCCCAAAGGGGCGAATGTGAGCCTCCAGCGGCGTGGCCACGGCCTTCTCGTACTGCTCCTTCGTGATGTAGCCGTTCTTCAGCATCTGCCCGAGAACCCAGTTTCGCCGGGCCACCGCATCATCATGATTGCGGATGGGATCCAGCTTGCCCGGCTTCTTTGGCAGCGCCGCCAGATAGGCCATCTCGGGCAGCGTGAGCTTGTCCAGTGTCTTGCCGAAATAGGTGAGCGCGGCTCCGGCAACTCCATAGGCACCCCGGCCAAGATAGATCTCGTTGAGATAGAGCTCGAGAATCTTGTTCTTGGAGAGCGTGCCCTCGATCTTGAGGGCGATCAGTGCCTCGCGGATCTTGCGACGCAAAGTGCGCTCGTTGGTCAGCAGGAAGTTCTTGGCCACCTGCTGCGTGATGGTCGACGCGCCGATATAGCGCCCCTTGCCCCCCTTGAGATACTTTACGAGATTCTGGACCATGGCGCGGGCCAGAGCCTGCGGATCCACCCCCCCATGGTGATAGAAATTCT
>JAJRRY010000047.1 GCA_024279095.1 Alphaproteobacteria bacterium | reverse complement strand
TGCTGGCCTCCCTCGACGTCTACCGGCCGGCGGCGCAGGAGCAGCTGGCCACGCTGGCGGAGCAGGTGGGCGTGGATTCCCTGCCCGTCATCGAAGGGCAGATGCCTGTCGACATCGCCCGTCGTGCGGTGACGGAGGGGCGCACCGGCGGATATGACGTGGTGATTCTCGACACCGCTGGCCGTCTGCACATCGACGAGGAGCTGATGGAGGAGGTGAAGGCCGTCCGCAAGGTGGCCGAACCGCGCGAGACACTCCTCGTGGTCGATGCCCTGACCGGTCAGGATGCGGTGAACCTGGCGAAGAGCTTCGACGAGGCGGTGGGCATCACCGGTATCGTGCTGACACGGGTGGACGGCGATGGTCGCGGCGGTGCGGCGCTGTCCATGCGGGCGGTGACCGGCAAGCCGATCAAGCTCATGGGCACCGGCGAGAAGCTGGAGGATCTGGAGCCCTTCCATCCGGAGCGCATCGCCAACCGCATCCTCGGCATGGGCGACATCGTCTCGCTGGTGGAGAAGGCGGCCAAGACCATCGATGCGCAGAAGGCGAAGAAGATTGCCGAGCGCATGAAGAAGGGCGCCTTCACCTTGGACGATCTGGCCGAGCAGCTGAAGCAGATGCAGAAGCTGGGCGGCATGAAGGGCGTCATGGGCATGCTGCCCGGCATGGGCAGGATTCGCAAGCAGCTGGAGAACGTGGATCTCGACGACATGGTGCTGAAGCGCCAGCTGGCGATCATCTCCTCCATGACCCCCAAGGAGCGGATGTTTCCGAAAGTGCTGAACGCCTCGCGCAAGAAGCGCATCGCGGCCGGTTCCGGAACCAGTGTGCAGGACATCAACAGGCTGGTGAAGATGCACAAGCAGATGGCCGCCATGATGAAGAAGATGGGCAAGGGCAAGGGCGGCATGCTGGGGCAGATGTTCGGCTTGGGGGGCGGCCCTTCGCCGGAGGAGCTGGAGAAGATGCAGGCGGAGCTGGCGGGCATGGATCCCGATTCGCTGCCGCCGGAGCTGCGGGATCTGGCCCGTTCGATGCAGGAAGGCGGCGAGGCGCCGACTCTGCCAAAGGGGCAGCCCGGAACCGGTGGTCTTCCCGGTCTGGGGGGCGGGCTGCCGGGGCTTGGCGGCGGACTGCCCGGCCTGGGCGGGCTGCCGCCTCTGGGGCGCGGTAAGAAGCGGCGCTGATCTGTGGACACATGAACATGCCGCCGGCTTCCACCCCCGGCGTACCGCAACAGAAACCGAAACGATACGAACTGCAAGGAGACGAGAAAAGATGGCTCTGAAAATCCGACTGGCCCGCGGTGGTGCCAAGAAGCGTCCGTTCTACCGCATCGTGGTGGCCGAGAGCACCGCGCCCCGCGATGGCCGTTTCATCGAGAAGGTGGGCACCTACAACCCACTGCTGCCGAAGGATCATCCGGAGCGGGTGGTTCTGAAGGAGGAGCGCATCCGCCACTGGCTGTCGGTGGGCGCGAAGCCGACCGACCGCGTGCTGCGCTTCCTGGATGCCGCCGGTCTGGCCAAGCGGCCGGCGCGCAACAATCCGCAGAAGGCCCAGCCGGGCGAGAAGGCTCTGGCCCGCAAGGCGGAAAAGGAAGCCAAGGCGGCCGAGGCGGAGGCTGCAGAGGCCGAAGGCGAGGCTCCGGCGGAGGAGTCCTGAGCGAGCGTCTGTTGCCGGTCGGGCCATGCATGACCGGCTGCGACGCAGCCCGGGCATCGTCCTGCTGAACCATGGCAGAGAACCGCAAGGATACGCTGATCGTCATGGGCGTCATCACTGCCGCCCATGGCATCCGGGGCGAGGTGAAGCTGAAGAGCTTCACCGAGGTGCCGGAGAATATTGCCGCATACGGCCCACTCTATCTGAATGACGGGCCGCAGATGCTGGAGATCATCTCCCTGAAGCCGGTGAAAGGCCAGTTCATTGCCCGGCTGAAAGGCATTCGTGATCGCAATGCGGCGGAGGCACTGAAGGGCGTGAAGCTGAAGCTCCCCCGCCACTGCCTGCCGGAGCCGGAGGAAGACGAGTACTATCATGAGGATCTCGTTGGTCTGACGGCGGAGGATGCGGCAGGGAAAGTCGTTGGCAGGGTCTGCGCGGTGCAGAACTTCGGCGCGGGTGATCTGCTGGAAATCCGTCCGCTGGAAGGACGCAGCTTTTATGTGCCGTTCACACGCCGCGACGTGCCGCTAGTGGATATTGCCGGACGGCGGCTGGTTGTCCGCATGCCGGAAGAGGACGGGGAGGAAAGCGATCCATGACCTTTGCAGCCAGTGTGCTGACCCTCTATCCGAAAATGTTTCCCGGTCCGCTGGGGCATGCACTGGCGGGGCGGGCGCTGGAGCGGGGTACATGGTCGCTGGAGGTATGCAACATTCGTGATGCCGCCACGGACAGGCACCGCACCGTGGACGACACGCCTGCAGGGGGCGGCGTGGGCATGGTGCTGAAGCCCGACGTTCTGGCGCGGGCCATTGACACGATCTCGCCGGCGGACGACCCGCGGCCGCGACTGCTGATGAGCCCGCGGGGAGAACCGCTGACACAGAAGCTGGTGCGCGAATTTGCGCAAGCGCCGGGGCTGGTGATCGTCTGCGGGCGCTTTGAGGGCGTGGACGAACGGGTCATCGAGGGGCGGGGCCTGCGCGAAATCTCCATTGGAGATTTCATTCTCTCCGGTGGTGAGCCGGCGGCCATCTGCCTGCTGGATGCAGTGGTGCGCCTGTTGCCAGGTGTCATGGGCAAGACGGAATCGGGCGAGCACGAGAGTTTCGAGACCGGTCTGCTGGAGCATCCGCACTACACCCGCCCGCGCGAATGGGAAGGACGGCGCATTCCCGACGTTCTGCTGTCGGGCAATCATGCGGCCATCGATGACTGGCGGCGGAATCGGGCGGAAGAGCTCACTCGGCAACGACGGCCCGATCTGTGGGCGGAATACGTGAAACGCCGCACGGTGGAGGGGGAGTGAAATCCCTTTGCCACGGCCCTTTTTCGGTGGCTGAATTTTCTCAGTAGAGCCCTTTCAGCAGGCGGTCGATGTAATCCAGTTCGGAGCGCGGGCGATCATGACGATTGGCACGTTCGCGCAAGGCCTCGAGGATGCGGCGCGCCCGTTCCACGGCGCCTTCGTCCGGCACCATGTTCTCATCGGGACCGGCATTCTCGCCATAGTCGCGCAGGGGGCGGCCAAGCGGATCGGTTCCGGAACGGTTGCGGCCGAAGCGTCCGGCGCGCCCCTGTCCACGCTGGCGGGCCACCTGCTCGGCGAGCCGTCCGGCACCTTCGCGAAGGGCCTTGAGGGCCTCGGCCTGCCGGTTCAGGGCCTTGCCGCGCTTGCCTCCGCCCAGCGCACCGGCGGCACCGTCCATGGCGCGGCGGGATTTCTTCAGGCCTTCCGGCGGCTGCGCACCCTGATTCTCCATGCGCTTCATGAGATCGGACAGTGCGCCTTCAAGCTGTTTCTGTCGTCGCGCCAGATCCTGCAGATCGCCGTTCCGGGGGGCGGTGCCAGGCGGAGGATTGCCGTTGGCCCCTTGGCGTTGCCGCTCATCTCCGCGATTGCCTTCGCGGGGGCGCGCGCGCCAGGTCTCGTCCATCAGCTTCTGCTGTTCGCGCATCATCCGCTGCAACTCGTTCAGCGCCCTTTCCTGCGGCGTTGGCGGCCTGGCCTGCATGCCCGGCTGCAGGTTCTACAACAGGTTGTCCAGTTCGGACAGCATCTGGCGGGCGGCGTCGCGGGATCCGGTACGGGCCAGGTCCTCGATGCGGTCGAGCATGCGGTTGAGATCCTGCGGGCTCAATTCCCGCATGTCACCGGGGGGCGGGGTGCGCCCATCACGACGGGCATTGCGCATCTGCTGCGCCATGGACTGGAGGTAGCGGTTCATGGCCTCGCGCAGCTGTTGTGTGAGGCGGGCGATCTCCTCTTCGGAGGCTCCGCGCTTCAGAGCATCCTCGAGCGCCTTGCGGGCCGCCTGGAGCTGCTTCATGGCTTCGGAAAGGTCGCCGTCCTCGATTTCCACCGCAAGCTCCCAGAGCAGGGTAACGACCCCCTTGAGCTGTTCGTCCGTGCGGGCTTCGTGCAGACGGAAGGCAGCATGGCGCAGGCCGAGATAGGTGCCGGCGTCATCGGCGATGCCCTCCGGCCATGCCAGCAGGGCGGCGAGGACCAGGGATATGTCACCGGCACGGTCGGGATGCCGGATCAGGTCACGACGCTGTTCCACCAGAGCCCGGGCCAGCGGCTTGCGGAACACCCGGCCTGGCAGGCGGAAACGGACCGGTTTCGAGAGACCCGTCTGCCCCGCCTGATCCGTCGCCTTCAGCCGCATCACCACTTCCATGCCGGACCATGGATGAGCGGCCATGTCCTGTGTGTGGGTACCGGCAGCCTTCTTCGGGTTGCTGCGCTTCAGGGGAATGCGGAAATCCGGAGGGTCGAAGCGCAGAGGTGGGCGTTCTCCGGGGCTGCGTTTTGCAGTCTCCGCCAGTTGGAAGCCGGCTTTCAGGTCCGAAACCCCGTAATCGTCCTCCACTTTCCATTCGAGGACGAGGCCGCCGGCAGGTGTGCGTGTCGGCTCGCCGCGCAGCACGGCCACGGGCGGAGTGTCCGGTATGATGGAGATCTTCCAGCGAGCCAGCTCGGCACCGGCGCGGATCACGGCAATCACCGGCCGCTCGATCTTCTTCTCGATGTGAAAACCCGTCTCCTCGCCGTTGCGTACCAGTGCCGTGGAAGACAGTCTGCGTCCGACACTGCCTGAGGGCAGGAGGGCGTAGAGGTCGAGAGCAGGGGCGGTGTCGGTCGTCAGGCGGATGACGAGGCGTGATCCCTGCGGGGCGAGAATGCCGTCCTCATCTGTCGTCTTGAGGATGCGTCCGGCAGAGGCCAGTACGAGGGGGGCACGGCCGGTATGGGCTGGCGGATTCAGCCATGCGTCGAGTGCCGCCTCCTCCGGCGTGGTGATGGTGGTCGGGGAGAGTGCAAGGGGTAGGTTGCGCTGAAAGCGGTCCATCCCCCCAAGGAAGAGTGCCGTCAGGAGAGCGAGCGCCAGCGCGTTGCGCAGGGCGAAGGGGTCGTGGCGGGGCACGGGGGAACGCGGCAGTCCCACCTTCAG
>JAJRRY010000046.1 GCA_024279095.1 Alphaproteobacteria bacterium | reverse complement strand
GGGCGGCCTCGCCCAGCGTCTGTAGTGCCCAGCCAAGGCGTGCGCCCGTTTCGGCCAGCTTTTCCTGCGCCTTCAGCTGGCGCACCAGATCGGCGATGGCGTCCATGTGGCGACGCAGGGGCAGGCCGTCGTCCATCAGCAGCTTGCGATGCACCAGATCCAGCGCCTGAATGCCGTTGGTGCCCTCGTAAATGGGCAGGATGCGGGCATCGCGCAAAAGCTGCGCCGCGCCCGTTTCCTCCATGTAGCCCATGCCGCCATGCACCTGAATGCCTGCATCCGCCGCTTCCACGCCGGTATCGGTGGAAAAGGCCTTGGCCAGCGGCGTCATCAGGGCGGCGTGTGCGGCATGACGCCTGCGGTCGTTCTCCCCCTCGGCAAGCCGCGCCATATCCAGCGCGAAGGCGGTCTCCATGCAGATGCAGCGCGCCGCTGCGGTGCGTGTCATGGCGTCCAGCAGCATGCGGCGGACGTCCGCATGCTCGATGATCGGTACCTGCCCCTCGCGGCCGGGCCTGCGTCCCTGCCGTCGTTCACGGGCGAAGGCAAGCGCCTTGCGCCATGCGTGTTCCGCCACGCCCACGCCTTGCACGCCCACATGCAGCCGCGCATTGTTCATCATCACGAACATGTGGGCCAGACCGCGATGCCGTTCTCCGATCAGCCAGCCTCTGGCTCCCTCGAACGACAGCGAGACGGTGGGCGAGGCATGCAGGCCCGTCTTGTGCTCCAGACCGGTGGCGAAGACGGCATTGCGGCTGCCGTCGGGCAGGATCCGGGGCACGAGAAACAGCGACAGCCCTCGTGTCCCGGCCGGTGCATGGGGCGTGCGGGCCAGCACGAGATGCACGATGTTGTCCGTCAGGTCGTGTTCGCCGAAGGAGATGAAGATCTTCTCGCCGGAAAGCAGCCAAGAGCCGTCATCCATGGGGGCGGCCATGGTGTGGATGGTGGAAAGGTCGGATCCGGCCTGAGGCTCGGTCAGGCACATGGCGCCTGCCCACGCGCCGGAAATCATGTCCGGTAGGTAGCGGGCCTTCAGGTCCCCGGAAGCGAAACGGGACAGCGTCTCGCAGGCTCCTTGAGTCAGCAGGGTGCACAGGCCGAAAGCAACGGATGCGGCATTCCAGATTTCCTGCAATGCCACGGCAAGGGTCAGCGGCATGCCCTGTCCGCCATGCTCCGTATCCCCCGACGCTGCCGCCCAGCCCGCATTGCAGAAGGCCGCATAGGCCTCCTTCCAGCCCGGCGGCATAGAAACGCTCCGGCGCTCCGGGTCATATGTGCAGCCCTCGATGTCCCCGATGCGATCGATGGGAGCAATCTCTGCCTCGGCAAAACGGGCCGCCTCGTCGAGAACCGCCAGTACGAGTTCCCGGTCCAGTCCTTCGAAAAGCCCCTCATCCAGTGCCTGTCCGAAACCGGTGGCATGGAACAGGGCCTGCGTGATGCTTTCGGTATGCGAATGCAGATGCATGTTCCGCCTTGACGCCTCCCGCCCGCTTGGTTCTAGTGCCACTGAAGGTAGTCTAGGATGCGGGCAAGGCCAATGGCGGAAATTACCACGGATGCGGGCAAGGCGGCGGAAGCCCTGCACGCCGGGCGTCTGGTGGCGTTCCCGACGGAGACCGTCTATGGCCTCGGAGCCGATGCCACCGACGATTCGGCCGTTGCCGCGGTCTTCGAGGCCAAGGGGCGTCCCCGCATCAATCCTCTCATCGCCCACGTGACCGACATTGAGGCAGCCATGGGGCTGGGACGTTTCGACGAGTCGGCCCGGCAGCTGGCGGAAGCCTTCTGGCCCGGCCCGCTGACGCTTGTCGTTCCACGGGTAGAGGGGTGTCCTGTTTCCCTGCTGGCCACGGCGGGGCTGGATACTCTTGCCCTTCGCGTTCCCGCGCATCCGCTGGCTCAGGCGCTGCTCGCCGCCTTCGGCGGGCCGGTGGTGGCGCCCTCGGCCAACATTTCCGGTCGTCTCTCGCCCACGGAGGCCGAGCATGTGGCGGAAAGCCCGCTGGCGGAGAAGGTGGCCGTCATTCTCGACGGGGACGAATGTCCGGTCGGTGTAGAATCGACCATCATCGGCTTCGACACGGACGGGACACCGGTTCTGCTGCGCCCCGGCGGTATTCCCCGCGAGGAGATCGAGAAGGTACTGGGCGAACCGCTCCGCACCGGGAAAGGTGGGGAAGGCACGCCTTCTGCCCCTGGTCAGCTCTCCAGCCATTACGCCCCGCGGGCGCGCCTGCGCCTGAATGCGCAGCGGCCGGAAGAGGGAGAGATGTTCCTTGCCTTCGGGCCGGATGCGCCGAAGGGCGTGCCGGGGCTCAATCTCTCGCCGAAGGGCGACCTGCGCGAGGCGGCGGCAAATCTTTTCGCATACCTGCGCATTCTGGACGAGACAGGCGTGAGTTCCATCGCCGTTGCCCCGATACCGGAATACGGGCTGGGCGAAGCCATCAACGACCGGCTGCGCCGCGCCGCGGCGCCGAGGCCGGGGGAGGAGGAAGCATGAAATCGCCCCGGGAATTCACCCCGCCCTCGCCGGAGGTCATGGAACGGTTCGCCGCCGTCGTCGGGGCGGGAAATGTCCTTACCGAGCCTGCGGATATGGAGCCCTATCTGCACGAATGGCGCGACCGCTACGTGGGGCGCGCCGCCTGCGTCCTGCGCCCCGGCTCCGAGGAGGAGGTTGCGGCCCTGCTGAAGATCGCCGGCGAGGCGGAGGTGGCCGTCGTGCCGCAGGGCGGCAATACCGGCCTCGTGGGCGGGCAGATCCCCTTCGAGGAAGGCAACGAGGTGGTGCTCTCCCTCGACTGCATGAACCGCATCCTGCGGGTGGATCCCGAGGACGATTCGATCACGCTGGAGGCCGGCGTCATCCTTGCGGACGCTCAGCGCGCGGCGGCGGAGGCCGGGCGGCTGTTCCCGCTGTCCCTCGCTGCCGAAGGCAGCTGCCGCATCGGCGGCAATCTGGCCACCAACGCCGGCGGGGTGAACGTCATCGCCTACGGCACGGCGCGGGCCCAGTGCCTGGCCCTGCGCGCCGCTCTGCCGTCCGGCGAGATCATCGGCTCCCTCTCCGGCCTGCGCAAGGACAACACCGGCTACGACCTGCGCGACCTGCTGATCGGATCGGAAGGGACGCTGGGCGTCATCACGGCGGCCACCATGCGGCTGTTTCCGGCGGTGACCGACCGGGCGGTGGCCTTCTGCGCCCTGGAGACCCCGCGCGATGCAGTGGAGCTGATCGGTCTGATCCGTGACAACGCTCCGTGCACCATGCTCACTGCGGTGGAGCTGATGAGCCATCTGGGCCTGACCTTCGCGGTCACCCATCTGGGCCTGCGCGATCCCATGTCCGGCGCTGCTCCGTGGTACGTGCTGGTGGAGCTTTCCGGTCACGGCCGGCAGGGTCAGGCGCTGGAAGACATGGAGCATGCCCTCGGGGCCGCTTTCGAGGCCGGACTGATCGAGGATGCCGCTCTGGCCCAGAGCGAGGCGCAGGCGGAAGCCTTCTGGCGGCTGCGCGAGGGCATGTCGGAAGCCCAGAAGTACGAGGGCGGCTCCATCAAGAACGACATTTCGGTACCGGTTTCGCGCATTCCGGAATTTCTCGACAAGGCCATTCCGGCCGTGCTGAAGGTGGTGCCCGGCGCCCGTCCGGTGCCTTTCGGGCACGTGGGCGATGGCAACCTGCACTTCAACATCTCCCAGCCGCCGGACATGGAACGCGAGGAATTTCTCGCCCGATGGGAGGATGTGGTGGAAGTCGTCAACGAAGTGGTGCTGGAGCTGGGAGGCTCCATTTCCGCCGAACACGGCATCGGCCGCATGAAACGCGACTGGATGGAACGCATCCGCCCACCGGCCGAAATCGCCCTGATGCGCGGCATCAAGCAGCTTTTCGACCCGAAGGGCATCCTCAATCCCGGAAAGCTGATTCCGTAGGGCGGCGAAAGGGAGGGGGCTACTTCCCGAGCCAGCCCGCAATCATCTCCCTTGTCGGCTGCGAACCGGCATGGACGATCTCGCCATCCAGCGCGATTCCCGGCGTACTCATGATTCCGGCGCTCATGATTTCCGCGGTATCTGTGATTTCCTCGATGTCCACCTCCACACCGAGCTCCTCCGCCGTCTGGCGGATGAGGTCTTTCGTGTTGGCGCATGTCCGGCATCCGGAGCCGTAGACAGTGATCTTCTTCATTGCGGTTCCTCTTCTTGCATGTTCAGGCGAAAAGCATGTTGAAGGCATAGCCCACGCCCACGAAGGCAAAGAACAGGATTGTCGTGAACGTGGCAATCAGTTGGGGCCTCAGAACCTTGCGCAGGATGATCATCTCGGGCAGCGAGATGGCGGCTACCGACATCATCAGGGCCAGCACCGTTCCGATGGGCACCCCCTTGCCGATCAGGCTCTCCACGACGGGGATGACGCCCGAAGCGGAGGAATAGAGCGGGATGCCGAGCAATGCGGCCAGCGGGACCGCCAGCGGGTTGTCCGCCGAGGCATGCTCCGCCAGAAACGTCGCCGGCACGAATCCGTGCAGAAGGGCTCCGACCGCGATGCCGATCAGGACATATTTCCAGATCCGCCCCACGATCTCACGCGTCTCCTTCTTCGCGAAGGCCAGCCGCCCCTTCCAGGAAGTGTCGGGTTCGGGCACGAAGACCTTGCCCATGCGGATTTTCCAGACGTAGTCCTCGACCCATTTCTCCAGTTTCAGCCGCTCGATCAGCAGGCCGCCGAGAATGCCCGTCAGAAGCCCGGCGGATACGTAGAGGGCCGCCACCTTCCAGCCGAGAATCGCCGCCAGCAGGATCACCGCCACCTCGTTGATCATCGGCGATGCGATGAGGAAGGCCATGGTGATGCCCAGCGGAATGCCCGCTTCCAGAAACCCGATGAAAAGCGGCACCGACGAGCAGGAACAGAAGGGCGTGACCGCCCCGAGCCCCACCGCCAAAGGATAGGACACGAGCCGGCTGCGCCCTGCCACGATCTCCCGTACCCGCTCCGGCATGATCATGGCGCGCAGAAAGCCCATGACGAAGACGATGAGGATCAGCAATGTGAAGATCTTCAGCGTGTCTTCGACGAAGAAGTGCACGCTTTCGCCCCATTGCGAGCCGGGTACGAGGCCGAGCATCTGCCATGTGACGGCATCCGCCAGCCGGGTGAAGAGTTCAAACACGGAATTTCCCCTCTGGATCAGGTGCGTACAGAAACGGAAGCGGGACGGCGGATCTGCGCAAGGCGCCTGATGTCCTCGCGGTAGGGCGGGGCGTCCCTGCTGCCGTTCCCAAGCCCTTCGAGCACGTCAAGGGCCCATCGGGGCAGGTCGGGATGCAGGGAGTAGTGCACCCACAGCCCTTCCTTGCGGGCTTTGACCAGACCTGCCTTGCGTAGCAGCGCCAGATGGGAGGACACCCGCGGTTGCGCCAGCTTCAGTGCGCCGGTGATCTCGCAGACGCACAGCTCGCCTTCCCGCGTCAGCAGGGCCATGATCCGCCGCCGCGTGGCATCGGCCAGCAGCGTGAAAAGGGTATCGCAGGTCACGTTCATGCCCCCCTATATAAAATATGGAGTATATACTGTCAACAGTATATACTTATATCAAGATATAGGGCGGCTGCGGCAATCTCGACTCCGTACTTGGCTGGAGATGCAAAAAGGCTTACATAACGGGCGAATTGACTCTGCATGCCAACAAACGGGAAACGATCAGGCGCATGGCGAAGGAAGAACTTCTGGAATTCGAGGGAACGGTGACGGAGCTTCTGCCCAACGCCACCTTCCGGGTGAAGCTGGACAACGGCCACGAGATCATCGCCCACACGGCGGGCAAGATGCGCAAGAACCGCATCCGCGTGCTTGCGGGCGACCGCGTGCTGGTGGAAATGACGCCCTACGATCTCACCAAGGGCCGCATCACCTACCGTTTCAAGTAATGTTGGCGGCTGTCGGCCGTTTCCTTCATCTGGCGGGGCAGGGGAGAGGACAACCGCGCCAATGACCGTGTCTGACGTCAAGCTCGTTCTGGCCTCGGCCTCGCCGCGCCGCCTCGCTTTGCTCGAGCAGGCCGGACTGAAGCCTGATCTGCTCAATCCCGTGGACATCGACGAGATTCCGAAAAAGCGGGAGACGCCGCGCGCCTTCGTGCAGCGCATGGCGCGGGAGAAGGCGGAAGCCGCGCGGGAAGCCCCCATTGTGCGCGAGCTGGAGGGGAAGGTGTTCATCCTCTCTGCCGATACCGTGGTCGCCGTAGGTCGCCGCATTCTCGGCAAGGCTTCCACGGCCGATGAGGCGCGCTCCATGCTGCGCCTGCTGTCGGGTCGTTCCCACAAGGTGCTGACTGCCGTGGCGCTGGTTGCACCCTCGGGCCGCACCCGCCTGCGGGTCGTCGAGACGAAGGTGCGGTTCAAGCGTCTGTCGCTGGAGGACATGCGCACCTACATCGACTGCGACGAATGGCGCGGCAAGGCGGGCGCCTATGCCATTCAGGGCCGTGCCGGCGCTTTCGTGCGGCACATCAACGGTTCCTATACCGGTGTCGTCGGATTGCCGCTCTACGAGACCGTGTCGCTGCTGGACGGCAACGGCTATCCCGTGCACGAGGCCTGGCGTCTCGCCGAAGGAGGGTCTGCCTGATGCCCGACCGCGATGACGGGAACAAGGATCGCAAGGAGGGCGTAGCTGCTCCCGATAACGTGGAACCTCTGCGCCCCGCGCGCCCATGCCCGATCTGTGGCAAGTCGAGCATACGGAAATATCATCCCTTCTGTTCGAAGCATTGCGCCGACATCGACCTGCATCGCTGGCTCAGCGGCAGCTACGCCATTCCCGTCGTCGAGGAAGACGGCTCGGTTCCCGATGGCGGCGAAAACGGCGACGGATAGGGCCGGGCCATGGAAACCCTCCTGCTGGCCAAGCTGGTCGTCACCGTTGCGGTCGTGGTGGCGCTGTCGCTCGTGGCCGAATATGCATCGCCCCGCCTTTCCGGGCTTCTGGCCGGCTTTCCCCATGGCGTGGCCATCGTGCTGTTCTTCATTGGAGTGGAGCAGGGCACGGACTTCGCCGCTGCGGCCGCCGTCTACACGTTAGCCGGCCTTGCCGCCAATGCTGGTTTTGCATGGGGCTACTGGAAGGCCCTGCACCTGATCCGCCGCATGGACATGCCACTTGCGCCGCTTGCGGCGCTGGCCGTGTTTTTCACGCTTTCCGCAATCTTTTCGCGCCTCTCCCTGAATGTCTGGACGGCGGCTGTGCTCGCCTTTGCCGCCATCGTGCTGGTCGGCTGGCAGGTGCGGCACGAACAGGACGTGACCATATCCCGCAAGGTGCGTCTGGGATGGCGCGAGATACTGGCCCGTGCCTTCGGGGCGGCGGCGATCGTCATGGCCATCACGGCGGCAGCGCGCCTGATCGGCCCCGAATGGTCCGGTCTTCTCTCGGGCTTCCCGGTGGTAACCTTCCCCTTCCTCGTCATCATCCATGCCGAATATGGAAAAGCCCCGCTGCACACCATCCTGAAGGCCTATCCGACGGGTCTGGGCTCGCTCGCCATCTTCGCCCTTGTGGTGTCGTGGGCCTATGCGGCACTGGGCATGATCTGGGGCACGCTGACAGGTTTCGCCGCCGCCACCGTCTGGCTTCTCGCCTTTCAGTACGTGCGCAACCGCCTGACGGCCTGAACCCCCGTCCTGTCATCAGGCGTCCGCCGGGTACCGTATGCACTCATACGGCACCGTTGGTCATCGGGTTTCCGCCATAGAATTCATGGATTGCCGCAACGGCTTCCTCCGCCGTGTCAACAATGGTGAAAAGATCCATGTCTTTCGGGCTGATGGTGCCCATTTCGACAAGCCACTCGAAGTTGATGAAGTTGTCCCAGAACTCGTGCCCGACCAGGACGATGGGAATGCGCTGCATCTTGCCCGTCTGTACGAGCGTGAGCACTTCGAACAGCTCGTCCATGGTGCCGAAGCCACCGGGAAACGCCACCATGGCCTTCGCCCGCATCAGGAAGTGCATCTTGCGGATCGCGAAGTAGTGGAACCGGAAGCAGAATTCCGGCGAAATGTAGGGGTTGGGATACTGTTCATGCTCCAGCGTGATGTTGAGCCCTATGGAGCGCACGCCGGTCTCATGGGCGCCGCGGTTGGCTGCCTCCATGATGCCCGGCCCACCACCGGTCATGACAACGAAATCGTCTCGTCCGGCCTCTTCGACATGTTGCGAGACGATGGCGGAAAAGCGCCGGGCCTCTTCGTACCAGCGGGACATGCGCAGATCGCGTCTGGCAATCCGGACGGCTTCCTGCGCTTCCGGATCCTCCGGATTGGCATCAAGTCGCACCAGTGCTTCTTCCAGCCGGCGGTGCGCAACATCCTCCGGCAGGGTGCGGGCGGATCCGAAAACCACCACGGTGGCCTTGATGCCGGCCTCCCTGAGGATGCGTTCCGGCTTGTTGTATTCCAGCAGCAGCCGGGTGCCCCGCAGAAAGGGGGCATGCAGATAGTCCGTGTCTTCGAAGGCCAGTCGATAGACCGGGGATTCGATACAGGGATTGCCGCCCGCAGCCTCCTGCTCACCGTACGAAAGCGGCCTTTTTTCATTCCGTTTGCTCATCTCGTTCCTTCAGCTTGCCAGTGGATGCCGCCGGTCCGTTACTGCCATCCGCACACCATCACGGCAACCGGTGTCGGCGATATTGTCGCAGGATATGCTCTTTTCGTTGGAAAAGCATGATTTTCCGGCTCTTTCCACCGCTCGGAAATTGCCCGGTGCGACAGGATTTGCTAGCGTGCACGCACCATTGCGGGAGATGATTCCGCGCATGCTTCCGCCTATTTCCCGCTCTTGGGGCAGGCATCACAGAACAGGTCGGAAAATCCATTGAGCGAACAGCAGAACACCCATCCGGAGACTCCCGGCGGTGGCGAGATTCGCCCCGTCGCCATCGAGGAGGAAATGCGCCGCTCCTATCTCGATTACGCCATGAGCGTGATCGTCTCGCGCGCGCTGCCCGATGTCCGTGACGGCCTGAAGCCGGTGCACCGGCGCATCCTCTACTCGATGTACGAGAACGGCTATCTCTGGAACCGGCCCTACCGCAAGTCGGCCCGCGTGGTCGGCGACGTCATGGGTAAATACCATCCCCATGGCGATGCGGCGATCTACGACGCCCTGGTGCGCATGGCGCAGGACTTCTCCCTGCGCCTGCCGCTGCTGGACGGACAGGGCAACTTCGGCTCCATCGACGGCGACCCGCCGGCGGCCATGCGTTACACCGAGGTGCGTCTCGGTCCGCCCGCCCGCTACATGCTGGAGGACATAGACCGCGACACGGTCGACTTCCAGCCCAACTACGACGGATCGGAGACCGAGCCGGAGGTTCTGCCGGCCCGTTTCCCGAATCTGCTGGTCAACGGTGCCGGCGGCATCGCCGTAGGCATGGCCACCAACATGGCGCCGCACAACCTCGGCGAGGTGATCGAGGCGACCAAGGCGCTGATCGCAGATCCCGACATCACCATCGACGGGCTGATGGAGCATCTGCCCGGGCCGGACTTCCCTACCGGCGGCATCATTCTCGGACGGGCCGGCATCCGCAGCGCCTACCACACCGGGCGCGGCTCCGTGGTCATGCGTGGCCGTGCCGAGGTGGAGGAAATCCGCAAGGACCGCTACGCCATCATCATCACCGAGATCCCCTATCAGGTGAACAAGGCGGCGATGGTGGAGAAGATCGCGGCGCTGGTGAAGGATCGCCGCATCGAAGGGATCTCCGACATTCGCGACGAGTCGGATCGCCATGGCATGCGGGTGGTGATCGAGCTGAAGCGCGATGCAAATCCGGAGGTGGTGCTCAACCAGCTCTACAAGTACTCGCCGCTGCAGACCTCCTTCGGCATCAACAACGTGGCCCTCAACGGCGGTCGGCCGGAGCTGATGAACCTGAAGCAGCTGCTGGAGGCCTTCGTTTCCTTCCGCGAGGAGGTCGTCACCCGGCGCACCAAGTTTCTGCTGGCACGGGCGCGGGACAGGGCGCACGTGCTGGTGGGGCTGGCCATCGCCGTGGCTAACATCGACGAGGTGATCCGCCTCATCCGCTCCGCGCCCAATCCGGCGGCGGCGCGCGAGGCGCTGATGGCCCGTGACTGGCCGGCAGAAGAGATGCTGCCCTATATCCGGCTCATTGACGATCCGCGCGTCATCATCAACGACGACGGCTCCTGCCGTCTCACCGAGGTGCAGGCAAAGGCCATTCTGGACCTGCGGCTGCACAGGCTCACCGCCCTGGGTCGCGACGAGATTGGCGAGCAGTTGCGCAAGCTGGCCGAGGAGATTGCCGATTATCTGGAAATCCTGCGTTCCCGCGAGCGGGTCATGCAGATCATCGTCGCCGAGCTTGACGAGGTGAAGGAGCAGTTCGCCGACGAGCGGCGCACCGAGATCGTCGACTACATGGGCGAGGTGGAGGACGAGGACCTGATTGCCCGCGAGGACATGGTGGTCACCGTTTCCCATGCCGGCTACATCAAGCGCGTGCCGCTGTCCGTCTATCGGGCGCAGCGGCGTGGCGGCAAGGGGCGCTCCGGCATGAGCACGCGGGAGGAGGATTTCGTCTCCAAGCTGTTCGTGGCCAGCACGCACACGCCTATCGTCTTCTTCTCCTCGCGTGGCATGGCCTACCAGCTCAAGGTCTGGAAGCTGCCGCAGGCGGCCCCCAATGCCCGTGGCAAGGCATTGGTGAACCTGCTGCCGCTGGAGCAGGGCGAGACCATCACCTCGGTGCTGCCGTTGCCGGAAGACGAGGAAAAATGGGGCGAGCTGGACGTCATGTTCGCCACCCGCTCCGGCTACGTGCGCCGCAACCGGCTTTCGGATTTCACCGGCATCATGCGCAACGGCAAGATCGCCATGAAGCTGAGCGAAGGCGATGCCATCCTGGCCGTGGAGACCTGCACGGAGGATGACGACATCCTGCTGACGACGGCCGGTGGTCAGGCCATCCGCTTCCCGGTCACGCAGGTGCGGGTCTTCGCCGGGCGCAATTCCATTGGTGTACGGGGCATCACTCTTGCCGAGGGTGACGAAGTGATCTCGATGTCGGTGCTGAAGCATTTCGAGATCACGCCGGAGGAGCGCGATGCCTACCTGAAAATGAAGCGCGGCTCAGAGGAGGATGTGGAACGGACGATTTCTCCGGAGCGCTTCGCAGAGATCGAGTCGGCGGAGCAGATGCTGCTCACCCTGTCCGAGCGCGGCTATGGCAAGCGGTCGTCATCGCTGGAATACCGCACTACCTCGCGCGGCGGAAAGGGCATCGTGGCCATGGTGGTCAACGAGCGCAACGGTCGTCTGGTAGCAGCTTTCCCGGTGGAGGATTCCGACCAGATCATGCTGGTCACTGACCGCGGCAAGCTGATCCGCTGCCCCGTTTCGGATATCCGTATTGCCGGACGCGCCACGCAGGGCGTCATCGTCTTCAAGACGGCGGAGGACGAGCACGTCGTCTCCGCCGAGCGCATTTCCGAGGTGGACGACCACGAGGAAGGCGACATGACAGACGATAGCGAAACCGATATTGCACGGAACGCCCCTGGCACGCCGGAAGGAGAGGCTTGACATGGCACGCACCGGCTTCTACCCCGGCAGCTTCGATCCGGTGACCTATGGCCACCTGGATATTATCACGCGGGCCGCGCAGCTCTTCGATCGGCTGATCATCGCCATCGGCACGCATCATGAGAAGAAGACACTTCTGCCGGTGGAAGTACGAGCGCGCATCCTCGAAGATGCTCTGCGGCCAATCATGGAACGCACCGATTGCGAGATTTCGCTGGCCCGGTTTTCCTGTCTCACGGTGGATGCCGCCCGGCGCGCCGGTGCAAAATTCATCGTGCGCGGCCTGCGCGATGGCAGCGACTTCGATTACGAGGTGCGCATGGCCCAGATGAACGCTGCCCTTGCCCATGATCTGGATACGGTGTTCCTCGCCGCCAGCCCGTCCTCGCGCATGATCGCCTCCTCTCTCATCAAGCAGATCGCGGCCATGGGTGGAGACATTTCCCAGTTCGTGCCCATGGAGGCAGCGGAGGCCCTCAAGGCGGCTCTTGCCGCCCGCGAGGATGGCTGAATGGGTGCGACCGGTTTCATCGTCTTTCCCCATCCATCGTGTTAGGCTCCGTGCAGGGAAGAAATGACTTCCCGCCACCATGACAACGAGAGAGGGAGGAAAGGACGATGGCGAAAAGAGTTCTGCTTCTGTGTGGCGATTTCGCCGAGGATTACGAGACGATGGTGCCGTTTCAGACGCTTCTTGCGGTGGGCCATCATGTGGATGCCGTATGCCCGGACAAGAAGGCGGGCGAGAAGATTGCCACGGCGGTTCACGATTTCGAGGGACATCAGACCTATACCGAGAAACCGGGACACAATTTCACCCTCACGGCCGACTTCGACGCCGTAAAGGCGGATGATTACGACGCACTGGTTATCCCCGGTGGCCGCGCCCCGGAGTACCTGCGACTGGACCCTCGGGTGATCGCTCTCGTTCAGGCTTTCAATGATTCCGGCAAGCCGATCGCGGCCATCTGTCATGGCGTGCAGATCCTGACCGCTGCCGGCATCGTCGATGGGCGGACGGTTTCCTGCTATCCCGCCTGCGCACCCGGCCTGACGGCAGCTGGAGGCACCTATGCGGACATCCCCATCGATCAGGCGCAGACCGATGGCAACCTGATCACCGCCCCGGCATGGCCGGCCCATCCCGCCTGGATGGCCCAGTTCCTGAAGGCCCTGGGCACCACCATCACGCACGCCTGATCCCTGTCCGGACGGCCGCCGGGGAAGGATGGGATCCGTTTCTCCCCGGCATCGTGCTCATGGGCATGTCCGCACCGGTGAAAGAACCTCTGCCTGAAACGGACAGCGGCAACTTTTTCTGCTATGGCAGTTCCATGTTCCGGCCACTTCCGGCGGACATCGCCTGCCGGAAGGGCCATGTCAACAGGGAGACGAATGATGAATCGCAGGACTTTTGCCGCCATGTTCATGGCGAGTGCCACCATTCTATCTCTTGCCGGCGGAGCGAGCGCCGGAGAGGCGAAGAAGCTGGGGCTCGACCCGGAGAATACCCTCTACATCGACCTGAAGGACAACTGCCGGGTGGTGGTACAGATGCTGCCCGACGTGGCGCCGAAACACGTGGCGCGCATCAAGAAGCTGGCCCGTGAGGGTTTCTACGACGGCGTCATCTTCCATCGCGTCATCGAGGGCTTCATGGCCCAGACGGGTGACCCCACCGGTACCGGCATGGGCGGATCGAAGTATCCGGACCTGCCGGCGGAATTCTCGAACGTGCCTTTCGACCGTGGCGTCGTCGGCATGGCCCGCGCCATGGATCCCAATTCCGCCAACTCGCAGTTTTTCATCATGTTCAAGCCCGGCCATTTCCTGAACGGCAAGTACACCGTCTGGGGCAAGGTGGTGAAGGGTATGGAGTGCGTGGACAAAATCGCCCGCGGCGAACCTCCCCTGAACCCCGACAAGATGCTGAAGGTGCGCGTGGCGGCAGACGTGGACAAGAAGTAAACATCTGCGACCAGGTAGCGTAGCTTGCAGAAACCAATGGATATCCTGAAAGGAGATGACTGTTGACCGACAATCTCGACCCCGAAAATACCATCGTCTTCGACATCGACACCACCGATCCGGCCACTTCCGGGCGTGTGGTCATCCGCCTGCGGCCCGATCTGGCGCCGGGACATGTGCGTCGCATCAAGGAGCTGGTGCGCGAGGGCTTCTATGACGGAACACCGTTCCACCGCGTGATCGAGGGCTTCATGGCCCAGGGTGGAGACCCCACCGGCACCGGCATGGGTGGCTCCGACAAGCCCGATCTGCAAGCAGAGTTCACCGATGCACCGCACAAGCGGGGCGTGGCTTCCATGGCGCGGGCCATGGACCCGAATTCCGCCAATTCCCAGTTCTTCATCTGCACTGCGGACTGCCCCTTCCTTGACGGCCAGTACACCGTCTGGGGCGAAGTCGTGGAGGGCATGGAGGTTGTGGACGCCCTGCCGAAGGGCGAGCCTGTGCCCAATCCCGGCCGCATCGTGAAGGCCCGCGTGCTGGCCGACGAAGCCCGGGGCTGACAGACGCCTGCCATTATGCGAGAAAACGGGCCGCCCTGCTGACGAGAGGGCGGCCTTTTTTGCCTTGCCAGGGAAATGTTCATGCGCGTCGACGAATTCGATTTCGAGCTGCCGGAAGAACGGATCGCCCTGCGTCCGGCCAGCCCGCGTGACGCCTCGCGTCTGCTGGTGGTCCGGCCGGAAGGGGATCCCGTACTGGAAGATCACGTATTCCGCGACCTGCCGGGGTTGCTGGAACCGGGTGACGTGCTGGTTTTCAATGACACCCGCGTCATTCCCGCCCAGCTCTATGGCCGTCGCGCCCCTCGGGAGGACGGCAGTTCACCGCGCATTTCCGCTACCTTGCACCGGCGTGTCGGGGACGATTCCTGGCTGGCCTTTGCGAAACCGGGCCGGAAATTGCGCGTCGGTGACAGGATCATGTTCGGGATGCCCGGATGCGCCTGCGGTGCCGACGAACTGTGGGCCGAGGTCATGGAAAAGCACGAGGGTGGCGAGGTCCTGCTGAAGTTCGACAAGTCCGGTCCGGTACTGGACGAGGTGATCGCACGCGTCGGCGAGATACCCCTGCCGCCCTACATTGCCTCACGTCGCCGCCCCGACATGCGCGACCGGAAGGATTACCAGACCGTCTTCGCGGAAAAGGACGGAGCAGTGGCCGCGCCCACGGCGGGACTGCACTTCACCCCGGAGCTTCTGCGGCAACTGGAATTGTGCGGTGTCGAGACCGCCCGTGTGACATTGCATGTCGGCGCCGGCACCTTTCTGCCGGTGAAAGTGGAAGATACCCGGGATCACCGCATGCATGCGGAATACGGGGAAATCGCCGCAGAAGTGTCGGAAAGGCTGAATGCCGCGCGGGCCGCAGGACGACGTGTGCTGGCCGTGGGCACCACCAGCCTGCGCATCCTTGAAAGTGCAGCCGACGAAGCCGGGCACATTCACCCCTTTGCAGCGGAGACGGACATTTTCATCACCCCCGGATACCGCTTTCGGGCTGTCGATGCACTCATCACGAACTTTCACCTGCCGCGTTCGACCCTGTTCATGCTGGTGAGCGCCTTCAGCGGGTTGGAGACGATGAAAGCGGCCTATGCCCATGCCATCGAGACCGGCTACCGCTTCTACTCCTATGGCGATTCCTCACTGCTGTTTCCGGCTCCTGAGGCCCGGCAGCGGCGCAAGTGAACCGGTTTTCCCCTCACCTCAGCCGCGGCCCGTCTGACCACGGTGCATGAGGTAATGATCCGCCAGCACCAGCGCCATCATGGCCTCCGCCACCGGCACGGCGCGAATGCCGACGCATGGATCGTGCCGGCCCTTCGTGATCACTTCCGCCTCTTCCCGGCCGCGGGTGATGGTGCGGCGCGGAACGAGAATGGATGAGGTCGGTTTTACGGCCATGCGCGCGATGATGTCCTGCCCGGAAGAGATGCCACCCAGGATACCGCCGGAATTGTTCTTCGTGAACCGCACTTCGCCGTCGTGGATGTACATCTCGTCTGCAGCCTCGGATCCGGTCATGGCCGCCGCGGCGAAGCCGGCGCCGATCTCCACGCCCTTGGCCGCCGGAATGCTCATCAGGGCCGCGGCGATGTCCTGATCCAGACGGGCGTATACCGGTGCGCCCCAGCCGGCCGGAACGCCGCTGGCGATCACTTCCACCACGGCGCCCACGGAGTCGCCGCTCTTGCGGATGGAATCGAGATATTCCTCCCACACCTTTACCGCTTCCGCATCCGGACAGAAGAAGGGATTGCTGTCCACCTCCGCCCATGACCAGTTGTCGCGGTTGATCCTGTGCGGACCCATCTGCACCAGTGCGGCGCGGATCTCCACCTGCGGGATGATCCGCCGTGCCACCGCTCCCGCTGCCACTCGGCAAGCAGTTTCGCGCGCGCTGGCCCGCCCGCCGCCGCGATAGTCGCGGATGCCGTATTTGGCCTCGTAAGTATAGTCGGCATGGCCGGGCCGATAGCGGTCGCGAATTTCCGAGTAGTCCTTCGAGCGCTGGTCGGTATTCTCGATGAGCAGCGCGATAGGCGTGCCGGTGGTCACCTGCTCGGTGATCACGTCGTCGGAAAAGACGCCCGAAAGGATGCGCACCCGGTCGGCCTCGCGCCTTTGCGTGGTGAAACGGCTCTGGCCCGGACGGCGCCTGTCCAGATAGGGCTGGATGTCGTCTTCCGACAGCGGGATGCCCGGCGGGCAGCCGTCTACAATGGCACCGATGGCCGGTCCGTGACTCTCGCCGAAGGTGGTGACGCGCAGCAGGCGCCCGAAGGTGTTCCAGCTCATGAGATCCTCACCTGGCCGTCGGTATTCGGGGTGACGTGAAGTATACGCGGGCCGGTGTCATTCCGCCAGCGCCTCGAACCATTCTATATGCCCCGGCCGCATGCGGCAGAAGCGGTTCTGTGGCACCCGCATCACCGCCACCTCCTCCGGCGGCAATCCCAGCATCTCGCCACGCAGCACGCGGTGAATGCCGCCGTGGGCGACGATGATGGCCGGCTCCCGCATGTCCGAAAGGAAGGCGCGGATGCGCTCAGCCACGTCGGCATAGCTCTCGCCGCCTTCAGGGCGCCAGAAGTAGTAGTCGCGGGGCGTCTCCCAAGGATTGACGCCGGCCTTGATCAGCTCGTCCCACACCGTGCCTTCCCAGATGCCGAAATC
>JAJRRY010000045.1 GCA_024279095.1 Alphaproteobacteria bacterium | reverse complement strand
TCGCAACGTGGAGGCCTCGGGTGTCATTCCGCAGATTTCCGTGATCATGGGGCCCTGCGCCGGGGGTGACGTCTATTCTCCGGCCATGACGGACTTCATCTTCATGGTGCGGGACACCTCCTACATGTTCGTGACGGGGCCCGACGTGGTGAAGACCGTCACCAACGAGGAGGTCACGGCGGAGGAACTCGGGGGCGCCTCGGTGCATTGCACCCGTTCGTCCGTGGCCGATGGCGCCTTCGACAATGATCTGGAAGCACTTCTCCAGATCCGGCGGCTGATGGATTTTCTACCCTCTTCCAACATCTCCGAAGTTCCCGCTCTGCCCTCCTTCGACGATCCCGGCCGCATCGAACCGTCGCTCGATACGCTGGTCCCGGACAATCCCAACCAGCCCTACGACATGATGGAGCTGGTAGAGAAGACGGTGGACGAGGCCGATTTCTTCGAGATCCAACCGGAATTCGCCCGCAACGTCATCACGGGTTTCGGGCGCATCGAAGGGGGCACGGTGGGTATCGTCGCCAACCAGCCCATGGTGCTGGCGGGCGTTCTGGATTCCGACGCTTCGCGCAAGGCCGCCCGGTTCGTCCGTTTCTGCGACGCCTTCGGCATTCCCATAGTGACCTTCGTCGACGTACCCGGCTTCCTGCCCGGCACGGCGCAGGAATATGGAGGTCTCATCAAGCACGGTGCGAAGCTCCTCTTCGCCTATGCTCAGGCCACGGTTCCGCTGGTCACCGTCATCACCCGCAAGGCCTATGGTGGTGCCTATGATGTCATGGCCTCCAAGCATATCGGCTGCGATGTCAACTATGCATGGCCTACAGCGGAGATCGCCGTCATGGGCGCCAAGGGTGCGGCAGAGATCCTCTACCGTCGCGAACTCGACGATCCGGAGAAGATCGCCGCACGCATCGCCGAGTACGAAGAGCGTTTTGCCAATCCCTTCGTCGCTGCCGAACGTGGCTACATCGATGATGTCATCATGCCGCACAGCACGCGACGGCGCATCGCCCGCGCCCTGCGCATGCTGCGCAACAAGAAGGTCGAGGCTCCCTGGAAGAAGCATGACAACATCCCGCTATAGGATGTGATCGTCATTGCAACACATGAAAAAGACCCGGGAAACCCCGGGCCTTCCATCACATTCATCATTCAGATTGCAGATTTGCGTTCAGCGCAGTTTCCATGCCGCATGACAGGCGCGGCACTGGCCGGTAAGCTCGCCGATCGCACCAACCACCTTGCGATAGTCCTCCGTGGTCGGCTTGTCGCCCACAGCGGCAGCGACATCCGCAATGCTGCTCGAGATAAGATGCATCTGCATGCCCATCTGATGCATCTCGGGCGGCATGACCTGTCCAAACCCACCAAAGCCGCGGGCGCCCGGTTTCCCCTTTCCCATGCCCATCTGCATGCCGGGAACGGGGCCGCCCAGAACCTGCATGACGATGCGGCCCATGCCCATGTGCATGTTCCGGGCATCACCCCCCTGCTCCAGCATTTTTGCCATGCGCTCGCGGACCAGCTTGCGGATTTCGGCAATCTTTTCGTCAGGCACCTTGGCGGCACGCAGCTTGTTCATCAGTTCATGCGCAGGCCCGAGATCCTCTCCGGCCACACGGGCCACCTCCTTGAAATCCCCTTCAGCCAGTGCGCTCATCATGTCGTCCACGGATTCCAGAAATCCACGCATCATGGCAAGGAATTGCTGCTGCATCTGCGGATCCATCTTGACCAGCGTGCGTCCGTCGTCCTGGGCCACATTCTGTGCATAGGCGGCTCCAGTCGCAGTTGCCAGTGCAAGAAAGCTTGCAAGGATCTTCTTCTTCATGTGTTCGCTCTCCATAAAATGGGTTTCATCACCTCGCCCCACCCTGACACGAATGATAGGAACGATTCCGTCCCTTGCGAGAACTATTTTTTCGCACCGCGCTTCGCCCGCAGCCTGTCCCACCATTCGAGACGGCGGTTGATCTCCCGTTCGAAACCCCGCTCCGGGGGATGATAGAATCTCCTGCGCCCCATCTCCGGCGGGAAATAGTCCTGCCCCGAGAAGGCGTCCGGCTGGTCATGGTCGTAAAGATATCCGGCTCCGTATTCCTGCTCCTTCATGAGCTTCGTCGGTGCATTGAGGATGATCTTCGGCGGCATCAGCGAACCTGTCTGCCGGGCCTCTTTCATGGCCGCGCCAAAGGCTTTGTACACGGCATTGGATTTCGGGGCCGTGGCCAGAAAGACGGCTGCCTGGGCAAGTGCCAGCTCTCCCTCGGGGCTTCCGAGCTGTTCGTACGCCTCCCGTGCCGCCACCGCCTGCTCCAGGGCCTGCGGATCGGCCAGACCGATGTCCTCCGAGGCCATACGCACAAGTCTCCGCGCAACGTAGAGCGGATCCTCGCCCGCCACGAGCATGCGTGCCAACCAGTACAGGGCTGCGTCCGGATCGGAGCCCCGGATCGACTTGTGCAGGGCGGAGATGAGATTGTAATGCCCGTCCCGGCTCTTGTCGTAGACCGGCAATCGCCGACGCACGATGGCGGACAACGCCTCCACGTCCAGCCGTGTGCCATCTTCGGTGGCAGCGAGGATTTCCTCGACGATGTTGAGAAAATAGCGCCCGTCACCGTCAGCCATCCGCACAAGTGCATTGAAAGCCTCCTCCGTCAGTGGCAGAGGCCGCCCAACATGTGTTTCCGCCCGTTCGGCCAGCCGGCGCAGAGCCGCTTCATCCAGCCGGTCCAGGGTAAGGGTCATGCAGCGTGACAGCAGCGCCGCATTGAGTTCAAAGGAAGGATTTTCCGTAGTCGCCCCGATCAGCGTGATCGTTCCGTCCTCGACAACCGGAAGAAAACTGTCCTGCTGAGCACGATTGAAACGGTGAATCTCGTCGACGAAGAGTATGGTACCCTGCCCCATGGCGCGCCGCTCTCGCGCCGCCGCGAATACTTTCTTCAACTCAGCGACACCGGAGAAAATGGCCGAGATCTGCTCGAAATGATCATCCGTCAGATCGGCCAGCAGCCGGGCAATGGTCGTTTTTCCGGTTCCGGGAGGCCCCCACAGTATAAGAGATGGCACGCGCCCCGTTTCGGCAATGCGCGCCAGTGGGCCACCCTTTCCCGTAAGGTGCTCCTGCCCGGCCACATCCTCCAGCCTTTCCGGCCTGAGGACATCCGCGAGAGGACGGGCCCGGTGGGTGCCAGCACCGACTGTTCCTTCCACGGCCCCTTCACCGACATCACCGAACAGGCCACCGTTCCTGCGTGCGCCCATCCCCGTACTCCTTTCAGCGACGCAGCCGCAGGATCCGGCCTCTTCTGTCCACGGCGACTTCCCAGATGCGATCTCCGCTCTTCAGGAGATTTTTCAGATCCCCGACCTTGCGGATCTTTTCCCCATTGACCCGGAGAATGATATCCCCGGTGCGGAAACCGGCCCTGGCCGCAGGCCCGCCCAGAACCTTGACGATGACCACGCCGGTGCTCGCCGGATTGCGCAATCCCAGTTCGTCGATGACGGCCGGATTCAGATTGGCGACCTTGAGCCCCGTGAAGAGTGTGAGCCCGGAGATGACCGTCTCGTTCCGCGGTGGTGTTTCGGGAGGCGCCACACGCCGTACGGTCACGGATACCCGCTTGTCGTTCCTCATGACGACAAGCTGTGCACTCTTGCCTACGGGGCTGCCCGCGAACCGGTATCCGAATTCGCGTACATCTCCGATGGTCTTGCCATCCACGGAAACGATCACGTCTCCACGCCGCACACCCGCTTTCTTCAGGGGACTCAGTGGATGCAGCTTGACCACCAGCGCCCCGCCCGGACGTTTCAGCCCGAGGGATTCGGCTATGTCCGGGGTCACAGCCTGCAGATAGACACCGGCCCAGGGCCGCACGATGCGACCACCATCCCGGACATTGGCGATCAGTGTTTTCACCATGTTGGAGGGAATGGCGAAACCGATCCCGTTCGAGCCGCCGGAACGCGAGAAGATCATGGTGTTGATGCCCACCAGATCGCCCTTCATGTCCACCAGAGCTCCTCCGGAGTTGCCGGGGTTGATGGCCGCGTCCGTCTGGATGAAGAACTGGTAGCTGGACTTGCCTATGCCCGTGCGGGCGGTGGCGGAGACAATGCCTTGCGTCACCGTCTGTCCCACTCCGAAGGGATTGCCGATGGCCAGAACGATGTCGCCGACTTCGAGCGCGTCGGAGTCTCCGATTTTCAGATAGGGAAGCTTTTCCTGCGCGTCGATCTTCAGCAGCGCCAAGTCCGTACGCTCGTCCCGCAGAATGAGCCGCGCACGGAATTCTCTGCGGTCGGACAAAACGACGCGGATGTCATCGGCGTCGCGGATCACGTGATTGTTGGTCACGATGAATCCGGACGGCGTGATGATGACACCCGAACCAAGCGAGTTGCGCACCCGCTCCCGGGGGCGCCCGAAAAACAGATCGTCATCGAAGAACCGGCGAAAGAACGGATCGTCGAACAGCGGCGATCTCCTCACCCGCACGATCTTCTTGGCATAGACGTTCACGACGGCAGGCATGGCCTTCTTCACCACCGGGGCGAAGGAAAGCGTCACCTGTTCGGCACTTTGCGGCACGACCTTCTTTGCGTCGGCCGGGACGTTTCCGCCCGCCACGAGAAAAACTGCCGCGACCAGGGCGGCGAACAGAGTTTTGGTGATTGCCTTCATGGCCGTTCCAATGAATCCCTTGTGTGACCCTTTCAGGGCGCATATATGCTTTGCGGATGTTCGCTTTTTGATCTAACACACCCCCATGTCCGATCCAAGAAAAACCATTTCCGTCCGCGGCGCGCGGGAGCACAACCTGAAGAACGTCTCCGTGGAGCTGCCGCGCGAGAAGCTGATCGTCTTCACCGGCCTGTCCGGCTCCGGCAAGAGCTCGCTGGCCTTCGACACCATCTATTCCGAGGGACAGCGGCGCTATGTGGAGAGTCTCTCCGCCTACGCGCGGCAGTTCCTGGAGATGATGCAGAAGCCCGACGTGGACGCCATCGAGGGCCTTTCCCCCGCCATCTCCATCGAGCAGAAGACGACCAGCCGCAATCCCCGCTCCACTGTCGGCACGGTCACCGAGATCCACGACTACATGCGCCTGCTGTGGGCACGCGTCGGCACCGCATACTCTCCTGCCACGGGCCTGCCCATCGAGAGCCAGACCGTCACCCAGATGGTGGATCGCCTGCTGAAGCTGCCGGAAGGCACCCGCCTCTATCTGTTGGCGCCCATCGTACGCGGCCGCAAGGGCGAATACCGCAAGGAGTTCGCCGAGCTTCTTCGCGCCGGCTTCCAGCGGGTGAAGGTGGACGGGGAATTTCATCATCTGGAAGAGCCGCCTGTGCTCGACAAGAAATTCAAGCACGACATCGAGGTGGTGGTGGATCGCGTGGTCATCCGCCCCGATCTCGGTTCCCGGCTGGCCGATTCCCTGGAGACCGCCCTGAAGCTGGCCGACGGGTTGGCCATCGCCGAATTTGCCGATGAAAAGGATGACAGGGGCAAGCCGAAGCGCATCATCTTTTCCGAGAAGTTCGCCTGTCCCGTCTCCGGCTTCACCATTGACGAGATCGAGCCGCGGCTGTTCTCCTTCAACAACCCGTTCGGCGCCTGCCCGGAATGCGACGGGCTGGGCACGCAACTTTCCTTCGAACCCGATCTGGTGGTGCCGGACGACAGCCGCACCCTGCGCGACGGTGCCATCGCGCCATGGGCCCGCACCGGATCCAGCTCGCCCTACTACGAGCAGGCGCTGGCCGCCATCTGCCGGCACTACGGAGCTTCCATGGACGTTCCCTGGAAGGAGCTGCCGGAGGAGGTGCGGCAGGTGATCCTCTTCGGATCCGGCGACGAGGCCATAACCTTCACCTATGACGATGGCGTGCGGAAATTCCGCACTATCAAGCCCTTCGAGGGGGTGATCCGCAACATCGAACGCCGCTGGAAGGAAACGGAAAGCGACTGGGTGCGGGAGGAGCTGTCCCGCTACCAGTCCGACCATCCCTGCCCCGCCTGTTCCGGATACCGCCTGAAGCCGCAGGCGCTGGCGGTGAAGATCGCCGGACGGCACATCGGCGAGGTCTCCGAGATGTCCATCGCCGCCGCCCACGAATGGTTCGCCGGCGTGGAAGATTCCCTCTCCCCGGCCAACCGGGAGATCGCGGCGCGCATCCTGAAGGAGATCCGCGACCGGCTGAAGTTCCTGATTGACGTTGGT
>JAJRRY010000044.1 GCA_024279095.1 Alphaproteobacteria bacterium | reverse complement strand
CGCCTATCGCAATTCCCTGCTGCTTGCGGCGGAGCATGATGTGCGCTCGCTGGCCTTTTCGGCCATATCCACCGGTGTCTATGGCTTTCCGAAGGATGCGGCGGCGCGCATAGCCGTGGCCACGGTGCGGGAATTCATCGCAGGGGGCAGGCATACCCTGGAGCATGTGATATTCTGCTGCTTCGACGAAAGTTGCATGCGTGCCCACGAGGCCGCTCTGAAGGACTGAAACGGACAAGGGAGAGAAGATGGCGAGATTCGTTGTCACGGGAGCATCCAGGGGGATTGGACTGGAAATGGTGCGGCAGCTCAACGAGCGCGGCGACGACGTGATCGCGGCGGTGCGTACGCCGTCCGAGGAGCTGCTGGCGATCGGCTGCGAAGTGGCCGAAGGGGTGGACGTGACGACGGACGAGGGTGCGCAGCGGCTGGTGGATGCGCTGAAGGGGCGCAAGGTGGATGTGCTGGTGAACAACGCCGGGCTTCTCATCCCGGACACGCTGGCCACGCTCGACTTCGCCAATGCCCTGTGCCAGTACGAGGTGAATGCGCTCGGGCCGGTGCGCATCACGCGGGCGCTTCTGCCGCTCATGGAGGAAGGCTCGAAGATCGGCATCGTTACCTCGCGGGTGGGTTCGCTGGGCGACAATACCTCCGGTGGCAATTACGGCTACCGGATGTCCAAGGCGGCGGCCAACATGGCGGCGGTGAATCTGGCAGTGGAACTGAAGGCGCGCGGTATCGCCGTTGTGGCCCTGCATCCGGGCTACGTGCGCACGGACATGACGCGCGGCCAAGGTAACATTTCGCCAGGACCGGCGGCAAAGGGCCTCATCCTGCGACTGGACGAACTGACCATGGAGACCACCGGCACCTTCTGGCACGCCGAGGGCCACCAGTTGCCCTGGTGAGCGAATGCCGGTGGCGAACCGGCCCGCTTCCCCTCAGGAATGGATGGCGCGGCCAGCCACGGCCATGGTGGCTTCCCGGACAGCTTCGGAAAGGGTCGGATGGGCGTGGCAGGTGCGGGCCAAGTCCTCCGAGGAGCCTCCGAATTCCATCAGCACGGCGATTTCGTGGATCATCTCGCCGGCCATGGGGCCGACGATGTGTGCGCCAAGCACGCGGTCGGTCTCCCTGTCCGCCAGGATCTTCACGAAACCGGCCGTCTCGCCCATGGCCTTGGCGCGGCCGTTGGCCATGAAGTTGAACTTGCCAGCGGCGTAATCGATACCAGCTTCCTTCAGTTGCTCCTCTGTGCGGCCTACGGATGCCACCTCGGGCGTGGTATAGACCACCGCGGGGATGACCTCGTGATTGATCTCTCCGGGCAGGCCGGCGAGGATCTCGGCGACCGCGACGCCTTCTTCTTCCGCCTTGTGGGCCAGCATGGGGCCGGGGATGACGTCGCCAATGGCGTAGATGCCGGGGATCTTCGTCTGGAAGTTCTCATCCACGGGGATGCGGCCGCGTTCGTCGGTCTCCAGACCGATGTCCTCCAGTCCCAGGCCCTGCGTGAAGGGGCGGCGACCGACGGCCACCAGCACCTTCTCCGCCTTCAGGGTGTCCGCCTCGCCGCCGGAGGCCGGTTCCAGCGTCAGAGTGGCGGTGGTCTTTGCGGCCTTCAGGGCGGTGACCTTCGTGGCCAGTCGGAATGTGAGGCCTTGCTTCTTCAGCTCGCGCTGCATGATTTTGGCGACTTCGGCGTCCATGCCGGGCAGGATGCGGTCGAGATACTCGATCACCGTGACTTCCGCGCCCAGCCTGCGCCAGACGGAGCCCAGCTCCAGCCCGATGACGCCGGCACCGATGACGGCGAGCGACTTCGGCACTTTCGGCAGCGCCAGTGCACCGGTGGAAGAGAGTACGGTCTTCTCGTCGATGTCGATGCCGGGCAAGGTGGCGACCTCCGAGCCGGTGGCAATGACGATCGCTTCCGCCGACAGCTCCACCGGGGCGCCGTCGGAAGGCGTGACCTGCACCCGGCCGGGGGCGAGGATGCGGCCGGTGCCGGAGAAGGTGGCGACCTTGTTCTTCCT
>JAJRRY010000043.1 GCA_024279095.1 Alphaproteobacteria bacterium | reverse complement strand
TCGACGAGGGGATCCCGGGCTTCTCCGAGAACCTGTTCAAGCACATCCAGGTCAACGGTACCGAGCCGCTGATCGAGGACATCACCCGCGAGTTCAATCGCGGCATGTGGACGATCGGCTACACCGGCCAGTCGCCGGAACGGCTGAAGCTCCACATGAAGTACCAGTATGCCTTCGACAGGACCACCCTCCGCGCCAAGGGCACGGAGGTGGACGGCGAATACTACGGCCTGCCGTGGCCGTGCTGGGGCAAGCCCGAACTGAAGCATCCGGGTACGCCGATCCTCTACGACACCAGCAAGCACGTGATGGAGGGCGGTCTCACCTTCCGGGCGCGCTTCGGTGTCGAGTACGAGGGCGAGAACCTGCTGGCCGAGGGCAGCTACTCGGTGGGCTCGGAGATCAAGGACGGCTATCCCGAGTTCACCATGGAACTGCTGACGCAGCTCGGCTGGGACAAGGATCTCACCGAGGAGGAGCGGCGGACCATCGAGGCCATCGCCGGGCCCAAGACCAACTGGAAGACCGACCTCTCCGGCGGCATCCAGCGGGTCGCCCTCAAGCACGGCTGTGCGCCCTTCGGCAACGCCAAGGCGCGCTGCTACGTGTGGAACTTCCCCGATCCCATCCCGCTGCACCGGGAGCCGCTCTACACCCCGCGGCGGGATCTGGTGGCGAAGTATCCCACCTACGAGGATCGGAAGTTCTACCGCCTGCCGACCCTCTACCGCTCCATCCAGGAGAGGGACTTCTCCAAGGACTTTCCCATCATCCTCACCTCGGGACGTCTGGTGGAGTACGAGGGCGGCGGCGACGAGACCCGCTCCAACCCGTGGCTGGCCGAGCTGCAGCAGCACATGTTCGTGGAGATCAACCCCTACGACGCCAATTCGCTCGGCATCCGCGACGGGCAGATGGTGTGGGTCGAGGGCCCCGAGGGGGGCAAGGTGCTGGTGATGGCCATGGTCACCGAGCGCGTGGGTCGGGGCGTGGCCTTCATGCCCTTCCACTTCGGCGGCTGGTTCATGGGCAAGGACCTGCGCCACAAGTACCCGGAGGGCGCCGATCCCTACGTGCTCGGCGAGGCATGCAACACCGCCCAGACCTACGGCTACGACTCCGTCACCCAGATGCAGGAAACCAAGGCCACGCTGTGCCGGATCGTGCCGGCGTGAGGAGGTGAACCATGGCACGCATGAAGTTCCTCTGCGACGCCGAGCGCTGCATCGAGTGCAACGCCTGCGTCACCGCCTGCAAGAACGAGCATCTGGTTCCCTGGGGCATCAACCGGCGCCGCGTGGTCACCATCAACGACGGCAGTCCGGGCGAGCGGTCCATCTCCATCGCCTGCATGCATTGCTCCGACGCGCCGTGCGTGGCGGTGTGTCCGGTGGACTGCTTCTATACCACCGAGGAGGGCATCGTCCTCTGGAACAAGGACCTCTGCATCGGCTGCGGCTACTGCTTCTACGCCTGCCCCTTCGGGGCGCCGCAGTATCCGCAGGCGGGCAATCTCGGCACCCGCGGAAAGATGGACAAGTGCACCTTCTGCGCCGGCGGTCCCGAGCCCGACGGCAGCGAGGCCGAGTTCGTCAAGTACGGCCGCAACCGCATCGCCGAGGGCAAGCTGCCGCTGTGCGCGGAGATGTGCGCCACCAAGGCGCTGCTGGCGGGCGACGGCGACGTCAT
>JAJRRY010000042.1 GCA_024279095.1 Alphaproteobacteria bacterium | reverse complement strand
GGTCCTTTTGCATGGTCTCACTACCGGCCATGCCCGACGGTGAGCCGAAGGTGATGCAAGGCGCTGCCGCACACGCGGGCTCATACCCGGGCTTTGTCCCGGGTATCCACACCGAGGTGCCATCCGCACCGCCTGCGCCTGCCCCTTGGACCGCCGGGGCCACGGCCCGGCAGTGAGCCAGCAAAGGGGGGCGCGGCCACGCCATGAACTCGAACACCGACCGGGCGGTGAGCTGGAGAGAGGGGGAGGCCGTGCCACCAACACCGGCTCATACCCGGGCTTGTCCCGGGTATCCAGCCAGAGGTGCCTTTCGCTCCGTCGCCAATTGTTCACATGTGGCTATTTGAAATTTCGCACATGTGAACGATTTTCGCTTTCAAATATCTGAATATCCATATATGATGCGCTCATCGCGTTCATCCGGTGGATTTCTTCCGGGTGGGTGCGGCGGGCTGTTCGCCATGGGGGCAGGGCGGGCTGCCGGGAAATGACAGCTGGCAGGTCTGCCGGGAAAACCGGTCAAGGCCGTTCGACAGATCAGGAGGGAAGACATGAAGAAGATTGCCATCATTGCCATTGCGGCCGGACTCGGCTTTGCTTCGCCTCTGGCGGTGGCGCAGACGAGCAGCGGAGACGCCGCGTCCTCGCTCGCGGCGACGTCCGGCGACTGGGCGGAATCCATGGCGAAGATGCTGGATCCGAAGTTCATGACCGACTGGATGAACCTCATGCTCAATCCGGCCTATATCGACATGATGATGAAGATGGCCGATCCGAAGCTCATCGAGGGTTACGTCAAGATCATGACGGATCCGCGTTACGTCGAAATGATGATGAAGATGGCCGACCCGAAGCTCGTCGAGGGTTACGTCAAGATCATGACGGATCCGCGCTACATGGAGATGATGGCAAAGATGGTCGATCCGAAGATCATCGAGCCCTACATCAAGATGATGACGGATCCGCAGTACGTGGAGGCCATGATGAAGTGGGCAGACCCGAAGATCATCGAGCCCTATGTGAAAATGATGACTGACCCAAACTACATCAACGCCATGGCGAAAATGATGGATCCCAATCCCTGGATGAAGATGATGACCACTTGGATGGATTCCTTTGCCAAGATAGGTACGTCAATGACACCTTCCACGGGCAACTGACGGAGGCCTTCGGAGCCTGCGGTCCTTCTTGCGAAGCACGAAAGGAGCGGACCTTCGGGCCCGCTCCTTTCATCATGCATTCTATGGGATGTTGCAAGGTCAGTCGCCCGGCGTGCCGACCTTGTAGCGCTGGAAGTTGGTCGTCAGCGTAGGCTCGTCGGCAGGTTTCGCCTGAGCCGCAGGGGCACTCTGCGTCTGTCCGGTCGCGCCAATCACGCCCAAGAGCCGGTCGGTAATCTTTGGGGGCTGCTGTTTGCGCCGCGGGGCAGCCTGACGCCGCCGCGCGTCCTGACGCTTGCGTACGACCTTCTTCGCGGTCTTCGCAGTCGTACGCCGGGTCGTGGCGCGACGTGTCACCCGCTTCCGCGTTGCCGCCTTGCGGGCAGCCTTCGTGCCTTGCACCAGAGAGGCGGGTTCCGTCGTATCGGTCAGTTTCTCGTTCTTTCCGGGAACGCGGATCTCCATGCCCGGTCTCAGGTTGCGTACGGAAATACGCCCGCTGTTGGCCCGCAGAATGCGCGGATAGGCGAGGGCGTCACCATAGGCATCGTAGGCGATCTGGGCCAGCGTATCGCCGCGGCGGATGCGCGTGTAGCGCTTGCCGTTGCGGGTATAGAAACGGTTCTTCTGCGCTTTCGGGGACGACTGCCCCTTCAGCGTGGTATTGCGCCCTTCGGCCAAGAGCTGGTTCACGTAGGAACGGTCCTGACTGCTCACCGTGGCCATGTCCTTGGGAATGACGCTGGCGATCAGCAGGTTCAGATCCACCTTGCCGTCAGGTCCGAGCAGTTCTTCCGGAATGTTCTCCGCACCGGCTTCCTCAATGGCCTTGTCCAGCAGGGATATGATCTCGTTCTTGCTCCGGCCTTCTTCCATGGCCCTGT
>JAJRRY010000041.1 GCA_024279095.1 Alphaproteobacteria bacterium | reverse complement strand
GGACCATTTTGCCAGAAGTACCTTCAGGCGCAGCAGGAAATCGGGCAGCGTGGCCAGTCCATCGAACCACAGAAGCGGATTGAGGATGGAGCGTGACGGCTGGAAAATGCTGGAAAGCAGGATCTCACGTTGCCGATCCGCCGCCTTGCGGGACAGCTGAGCCAGTTCCAGCGCCAGAAGATTGAGCTTCTTGTCTGCGGCACCGAGACGGGACTGCGCCTCCATGAGAGCCGTACGCTGTGCGGCGATGGCCGGATCTTCCGTCTGTGGATTTTTCGGAGCTGGCCCCAGCGCCTGAAGCTGCTTCTTCACGTTGCGGATGGGCTCTTCCAGTTCCTTGCGGGCTGCCAGAATGGACAGACGCAGCTTCTCCAGACGTCCGCGCACTCCGTCCAGTTCCTTGATGGTGACATCCGGCCGCGCGATTTTCTTGCGCGCTTCGGAGAGCGCTTTCTCGATATCGGGAATCATGCGCTCGGCGCGTGAAGCGCGGGCCTTGATGTCCGCCAGAGCTTCCAGACGAATGGTGGATGGCTGCGTGCCGGGGGCCGCGGGTTGCTGGGGCTGCTCCGCCGCCGGCTTCGTGGCGGTTCCGCCGAGTTTCTTCTGAATTGTTGGAGATGCGATGCCAGCTGCTGGCTTTTCCGCAAATGCCTCTCCGGTGAAGAGCACCAGAAGAAGGCCCATGGCCAGAAGTCTGAAAATGTGAAGCCGTTCTGCCGAGAAGTTCGAGAAATTCATGTCCGCCCGTTCCTGCCGGATTCGCCAGTCGGGCGCATCATGCCCCTGCAGGAGGGATCAGACAAGGCGTGTCTGTTCGATCGCCGCGGCAATGAAGGACGCAAAGAGAGGATGCGGCTCGAACGGACGGGACTTCAGCTCCGGATGGAACTGTACGGCAATGAACCACGGATGGTCGGGAATCTCGACGATTTCCGGCAGCAGACCGTCGGGGGACAGGCCGGAAAAGATCAGTCCGGCCTTCTCCAACGGCTCACGATAGCGCATGTTGACTTCATAACGGTGCCGATGTCGTTCCGAGATCTCCGTGGTGCCGTAGATGTCCGCAACCCGTGACCCCGGCTGCAGAACGGCCTTGTAGGCGCCGAGGCGCATGGTGCCGCCCATGTCACCGGAAGCCGAGCGGCGTTCCAGCTCGCCTTCCTTCATCCATTCGGTCATCAGACCGACGACGGGCTCCTCACAGTCCCCAAACTCCGTGGAACAGGCCTTCTCGATGCCGGCCAGATGCCGGGCTGTCTCCAGCACGGCCATCTGCATGCCGAAGCAGATGCCGAAGTACGGCACCCGCCTCTCGCGGGCGAACTTCACGGCCATGATCTTGCCTTCCGCGCCGCGTTCGCCAAATCCGCCCGGCACGAGAATACCGTGCACGTCCTCCAGATATGGTGCGGGATCCTCCTTCTCGAAAATT
Source organism: Alphaproteobacteria bacterium (assembly GCA_024279095.1). Classification (GTDB taxonomy): domain Bacteria; phylum Pseudomonadota; class Alphaproteobacteria; order Rhizobiales; family Aestuariivirgaceae; genus Thermopetrobacter. Next base: position 7,906 of record JAJRRY010000041.1, on the reverse strand, counting down.
TCCGACTCGATCCAGCGGATGTTGACCTTGACCCGGTTGGCGATGCCACCGTGGGTGAGCGCCTCCATCAGCGACTTGTAGGCGTCCAGCAGGCCGGTGTACTTGCCGACCACGGCAATGGTCACCTCCCCTTCCGGGTTGTGAATGGCCTCGGATATCTCGTGCCAGCGGGAAAGGTCCGGCGCCGGAGCACCGTCAATGCCGAATGCGTGCAGGACTTCCTCGTCCAGCCCCTGTTCATGATAGGCAGCCGGCACGTCATAGATCGAGGCCACGTCCAGTGCCTGGATGACCGCGGAGGGGCGTACGTTGCAGAACAGGGCGATCTTGCGCCGCTCGTTCTCCGGGATCTCCCGATCCGCCCGGCACAGCAGAATGTCCGGTTGAATGCCGATGGAACGCAGTTCCTTCACCGAGTGCTGCGTGGGCTTGGTCTTCAGCTCTCCAGCCGCCGGGATCCATGGCACTAGCGTGAGGTGCATGTAGATGCACTGGCGCGGCTCCAGTTCATTACCGAGCTGACGGATCGCCTCGAAGAACGGCAACGCCTCGATGTCACCCACCGTACCGCCGATCTCGCAGAGAACGAAATCGTAATCCTCGTTGCCATCAAGGATGAATTCCTTGATCTCGTTGGTGACATGGGGGATCACCTGTACCGTGGCCCCCAGATAGTCGCCGCGGCGTTCCTTGCTGATGATCTGCTGGTAGATGCGGCCGGTGGTGATGTTGTCCTGCTGGTTGGCCGAACGTCCCGTGAAGCGCTCATAGTGCCCCAGGTCAAGATCCGTTTCCGCTCCGTCGTCGGTGACGAAAACCTCGCCGTGCTGATAGGGGCTCATGGTGCCCGGATCGACGTTCAGGTAGGGATCCAGCTTGCGCAGCCGGACGCGGTAGCCGCGCGCCTGAAGGAGCGCGCCGAGGGCCGCCGAGGCCAGCCCCTTGCCCAGTGAGGACACCACGCCGCCGGTTATGAAAATGTATCGCGCCATGGACATACAGCCTTACAGAAACTCCGGGAACTGTAAAAGGCTCCGCGCACCGTTATCCACCGCCCAGTAGGCGGCAACCCGCAGGAAACGTCGGGTACGCAAAAGCCAAGGGGCGGCAGAACCGCCCCTGATGTCGTTGCGAGAATTCCGTCAGGGCTTGACCGGCACCTGCGGGCCGGCCGGAGCCTTCGGCTGGACCGGGGCCGGTGCGGTCTGCGCGGGTGCGGCGCCGTTCACCTGATCGAACACCGAACCGGGCTTCTCGGAACGCACCGAGAGCATGGTCAGCAGAATGGAGGTGATGAAGAAAGCCGTCGCCAGAATGGCCGTGGTACGCGTCAGGGCATTGGCCGCGCCTCGGGCGGTGAACAGTGAGCCCCCGGAAGAGGAACCGCCGATGCCCAGCGCGCCACCTTCGGACCTCTGAAGCAGGATGACGCCCACAAGGGCGATGGTGATGATGAGATGGATCACCAAGATGACGGTAATCATGGCTGCCTCGCGCAAAAGCGCCCGCACGCCTCGCGGGGCGCGGGCGGAGGAATCCGTATCTTCAGCCCATGTACTCCCAATCAGGGGGGATTGCAACAGGGAACGCCGGCACCGTGAACAGCACGGGCAGGCGGCTCACACCTGCCCGGCATCCCTCATCCCCGCATCACATGTAGGCCTTGATAATGCCGAAGAAATCGTCGGCCTTCAGCGAGGCTCCGCCCACCAGGGCGCCATTGACGTTCTCCACGCTCATCAGCTCCGCGGCATTGGCGGGCTTCACCGAACCGCCGTACAGAATGCGCATGCCTTCCGCCTCTTCCGCACCGACGATGCCGGCCAGCTCCTTGCGGATGTGAGCATGCACCTCGGCGACCTGTTCGGTGGTCGGCGTGTGGCCGGTACCGATGGCCCAGACGGGCTCGTAGGCGATAATGGTGTTGGCGGCGTCCGAGCCGGAGGGCACGGAACCCTTCAGCTGCGTGCTGATGACGTCCAGGGTCTTGCCGGCTTCGCGTTCCTCGATGGTCTCGCCGATGCAGATGATGGCCACCAGCCCGGCGCGATGGGCGGCGGCGGCCTTGCGGCTGACGATCTCGTCCGTCTCGCCATGATCGGCGCGACGCTCGGAGTGGCCGACGATGCAGGCGGCCGCGCCCGTCTCGGCGATCATCTCCGCAGCCACGTCGCCGGTGTGGGCTCCGGAAACCTCCCAGTGGCAATCCTGTCCGCCCATGGCGATACGCGAATCACCGAGCCGTTCGGACATGGGAAACAGCAAGGTGAACGGCGGACAGATCATGATGTCGCATGCCGGATCCGCATTTTTCAGGTGTTCCTTGAGCTTGTCGATCTCCTCCAGCGAGGCAAGCGTACCGTTCATCTTCCAGTTGCCGGCCACCAGCGGCGGAAACTTCGTCTTGGGCATGCGGATTCCCCTCCTCTCTCGCGTCCATGTCCTGTCGCTCTCCCGGCTCATGACCGAATTGCCATTTGCCAAGGGGCGCGATCTTGACTACAGCAGGTTCAACCGTTTCCTGCGCTTTCGTCAGGGCGGCTTCTAGCACAGGCGGCATGCCTGCTTGAAGGCCCGACGTGACGCTTGCGCTTGAATGACGCGATTTCCTATGATGGCGCGTCCTCCGGGTCGAGGGCGCGCGGAACAACAATCGGGAAACAACGAGATGCTGACCGTTTTGCGCAGCAAGGCCGGCGGATGGGTGGCCAAGATCTTCATCGGGCTTCTGGCCGCGAGCTTTGCAGTCTGGGGAATTTCGGACGTGTTCCGCGGTTCACGGACGGACACCCTTGCCACCGTAGGCGAGAAGGAGATCACCGTCGAGCAGTTCCAGGAGACGTTCCGCAATCAGCTCAACCGCATTTCCCAGCAGCTCGGCAAGCCGATCACGCCGGACGAGGCGCGCCAGATGGGTATCGACCGCCAGATTCTCGCGCAGCTCATCCAGAATGCGGCGCTCGATGAGGAGGCCCGCCGACTGAAGATTGCCCTTTCCGACCGCTTCATCGCCGATCGCGTGGCGAAGATGAAGGAGTTTCAGGGGCTCACGGGGACCTTTGATGTCAACCTTTTCCGCCAGCGGCTGGCCCAGTGGGGGCTCAGCGAGGCCCAGTTCCTGCGCGAGGAGAAGGCGGGCATCCTGCGTGCCGGGCTGATCTCGGCGGTCGGCAGCGGCCTTTCCGCTCCCAAACCGGAAGTGGAAATGGTATTCCGGCATCGCAATGCGGCGCGGGATGTGCGTTATTTCGTCGTGTCTCCCGACACCGTTCAGGTCGGAGAACCGACGGATGAACAGCTCAAGGCCTTTTATGAAAGCAATAGGAATCTTTTTGCCGTGCCCGAGCGTCGGCAGCTCTATGTCGTTACCGCCCTGCCGAAGGATCTCGTGGACAAAGTGGAGATAGACGACAAGGCCGTCGAGGACTACTACAAGGCCCATCAGAACGAATTCGGGGCGCCCGAAAGCCGGGAGGTGGAACAGATCGTCTTTCCTTCCGAGGACGAAGCGAAAAAGGCTCTGGAACGCATTCGTTCCGGGGCTGCGACATGGGAAGACATCGCAAAGGAGCGTGGCATTTCCGACAAGGACCGCAAGCTGGGCACCTTCTCGCGCGATACATACCCTGATCCGCAGCTCGTGGACGCCATTTTTTCGCTGAAGGAGGGGGCGGTTTCCGAGCCGCTGAAGGGCGCGCTGTCGATCTCGCTGGCAAAGGTCACGAAGGTCGTGCCCGGCCACGTGCGCACGCTGGACGAGGTAAAGGACGAGATCACGCGCAAGCTGAAGCTGGACAAGGCGAAGGATCTGGCGCTGGAGCTTCATGACAAGGTGGAAGATGCCCGCGCTTCCGGCCGATCCATCGAGGACATTGCGAAGGAACTGGGCCTGAAGGGGACTCTGACACCCCACGTTTCGGCTACGGGCACGGATGAGCAAGGCAAGGCTGTGAAGCTTCCTGCCGCGGCGGAATTGCTGAAGTCCGCCTTCGAGAGCGATGTCGGCGTGGACAACGACGTCATCACCACGCCGGATGACGGGTTCGTCTGGTTCGACGTACGCGACATCCGACCCGCCTCCGTGGAGCCTCTGGAGAAAGCCCGCGAGAAGGCCGTGAAGTTGTGGAAGGAGAACCGTCGCCGCGAGCTGGTCATGGAGAAGGCCCGCGAATTGAAAAAACGTGCCGAAAGGGGCGAAGACATCGCAGCGCTGGCGAAGGAGGCCGGTTCGGAAGTGAAGACCATCACTCATCTGAAGCGCAATGATGCCCGCGAGGACTTTCCCGTGGCGGCCGTCCGGGCCGTGTTTGCCGCACCCGAGGATGCCTGGGTGGTGGCACCCGGTGCCAATGGTGCATCTGCGCTCGTGATCCATTCCACCGGACTTGCCGTGCCGCCCATGGATGCGAATTCCGACGAAGTCAAATCCATCCGTCAGGTTCTTGCCCAAAGTATTGCAGAGGATATGACGGCGCAGTTCGTGGCTGCCCTGCAGAAAGAGTATGGCGTCAGGATCAACCGGCGTCTGTGGGCACAGATCACCGGTCAGGATGCTCAGTAGGCCCGGCGACATGGATGCGGATCGTGCATACGAGGCCTTTGCCGAGCGCTACGAGGCCGGCAAGCCCCAGGTCGTCCACACCCGTCTGGTGGCCGATCTGGAGACACCGGTTTCCGCTTTCCTGAAGCTGCGGGACATGTCCCCGCATGCCTTCCTTCTGGAATCGGTGGAAGGCGGGGCCGTGCGTGGACGCTATTCGCTCATCGGCCTGAAGCCCGATCTGGTGTGGAAGGTGGAGGGTGAGCGCGCTTTCATCAATCGCAATGCCCTTGCGGACGTCAACGGTCCCTTCGAGCAGGAAGCCCCCCCTCCCCTTGCCTCCCTGCGCGCCCTTCTGGAAGAGAGCCGCATCGATCTGCCGGAGGATCTGCCGCCGATGTCGGCAGGCCTGTTCGGTTACATGGGCTATGACATGGTGCGGCTCATCGAGCGCCTGCCGGAACCCAATCCGGATGCACTGGGCGTTCCGGATGCCCTCATGATCCGTCCCACCGTGATGGCCATTTTTGATGCAGTGCGTGACGAAGTGGTTGTCGTCACGCCCGTGTGGCCGGAAAAGGACATATCCGCTGAAGCCGCATGGAATCGCGCGCAGGGGCGTTTGGACGAGGTTGTGGAGTGTCTCTCCCGCCCCATGGCCTCCCGCATGCTGCAGGAAGCGGAAAAGGATGTGGAGATTGCCTCGCCAGTTTCCAACACGCCGCCGGAGGACTATCACGCCATGGTGCGCCGGGCGAAGGACTACATCCGCGCCGGCGACATCTTTCAGGTGGTGCTCTCGCAGCGCTTCGAGACGGACTTCCCCCTGCCGCCCTTTTCCCTCTATCGAGCTCTGCGCAGGGTGAACCCCTCGCCTTTCCTCTACTATCTGGACTTCGGCGACTTCTCCCTGACCGGTTCCTCCCCGGAGATCCTCGTGCGCGTGCGCGACGGCGAGGTGACCATCCGTCCCATCGCCGGCACACGACCGCGCGGCCGGACGCGTCAGGAGGACGAAGCGCTGGAACGGGATCTCCTTTCCGATCCCAAGGAGCTGGCCGAACACCTGATGCTGCTTGATCTCGGCCGCAACGACGTCGGCCGGGTGGCGAGGATCGGAACGGTCAACGTCACCGAGCAGTTCGTCATTGAGCGTTACAGCCAGGTCATGCACATCGTCTCCAACGTGGTCGGCAAGCTGGATGAAAAGCATGACGCCATCGATGCGCTCATGGCCGGCTTTCCCGCCGGCACGGTCTCCGGCGCGCCCAAGGTGCGGGCCATGGAAATCATTGATGAACTGGAACGCGACAAGCGCGGGCCCTATGCCGGCTGCGTGGGCTACTTCTCCGCCGCCGGAGACATGGATACCTGCATCGTGCTGCGCACAGCCCTGGTGAAGGACGGCCGCATGTACGTCCAGGCCGGCGCCGGTATCGTTGCCGATTCCGTGCCGGAGAACGAGCAGGCCGAATGCGAGAACAAGGCGAAGGCCCTGTTCCGTGCCGCGGAAGAGGCGGCCCGTTTCACCGGATCGGGGGGGCGCGGCCAATGATCCTGCTGATCGACAACTACGACAGCTTCACTTTCAACCTCGTCCACTATCTGGGCGAGATCGGCGCGCGCACGAAGGTGGTGCGCAACGACGCACTCACCGTTGAGGAAGTGCTCGCCATGGAACCGGAGGCCATCGTGCTCTCCCCCGGCCCCTGCACGCCGACGGAGGCGGGCATCTGCGTCGATCTGATCCGTGCTGCGGCGGGGCGCGTGCCCATCTTTGGTGTCTGCCTCGGTCACCAGTCCATCGGTCAGGCGTTCGGCGGTCGCATCGTGCGCGCCCCGGAGCTCATGCACGGCAAGACCTCCCCGATCCTCCACGAGGGCGAAGGCGTCTTCGCCACCCTGCCCTCCCCCTTTGAGGCGACGCGCTACCATTCACTCATCGTCGAGGAAGAGAGTCTTCCGGAAGAGCTCGTGATCACTGCCCGCTCTCCCGACGGCCTCATCATGGGCCTGTGCCATCGTGAGCACGAGATCCACGGCGTCCAGTTCCACCCCGAGAGCATCGCCTCCCGCCACGGCCACGACATCCTGCGGAATTTTCTCGACCGCATACCGAAGAGCTGAGGGGGATTTGGTGTTCTGACAGTCAGGAACTGCCCGGCACCTTTTCAGATACATTGAACGGGTGAGATGCAGGGCCCGTTTCTGCTGTTACCACCGTTCACCGCGATATGGACATGTGCTCGGTATGGATGCCCGGATCAAGTCCAGGCATGAGCCGGTGGTGGTGGCATGGGCATGGCCTTGCACCCCTTCCCCCCTTGTGGGGAAAGGCCGGGATGGGGGGTAAGGAAAACAATGCATGCACCCTTCGGGGCGCATTCTCCTTTGTCCGAACCCCCTCCCTGTGTCCCTCCCCACAAGGGGGAGGGAGGCCCTGTGGCACGACCTCACTCCCCCTTCGGCTCACCACCGGGCTTGCCCCGGTGGTCCAGTGCGGCACGCATCGGCGGAGCAAGTGGCACTTCAGCCTGGATGCCCGGATCATGAGCCGGAAGTTGTGGTACGGCCCTGCCAACTTCCGTCATCCCCGTCATCTGCCGGTGCATATGGACAGCGCATCTGCGTCCCTTTACAAATGGCGCGGGATCGTGACTGGAGATGGAACATGGCGGATCTGAAACCCTTCATCGGCAAGGTGGCCACGGGTGCAGCGCTGTCGCGCGAGGAGGCCCGCGAGGCATTCGACATCATGATGAGCGGAGAGGCAACACCGACTCAGATCGGCGGCTTTCTCATGGCGCTCCGGGTGCGCGGCGAGACGGTGGACGAGATCACCGGCGCGGTGCAGACCATGCGCGAGAAGATGCTGCCCGTGCAGGCGCCCGCCGATGCGGTGGACATCGTGGGTACCGGTGGTGATGCCTCGGGCTCCTACAACATCTCCACGGCTTCGGCCTTCGTCTGCGCCGCGGCGGGCGTGCCCGTGGCCAAGCACGGCAACCGAGCGCTTTCGTCGAAATCGGGTGCCGCCGACGTACTGATGGCGCTGGGTGTCAACATCGACATCGGTCCGGAACTGATCGGCCGCTGCGTGGCGGAGGCCGGCGTCGGCTTCATGTTCGCGCCCGCGCATCATTCCGCCATGCGCCATGTCGGCCCGTCGCGCGTGGAGCTGGGCACGCGCACCATCTTCAACCTGCTGGGGCCGCTTTCCAATCCGGCCGGCGTGAAACGCCAGATGACGGGCGTCTTCTCCCGCGATTGGGTGGAACCGTTGGCGCACGTGCTGAAGGAACTGGGCTCGGAAGCCGCCTGGATCGTGCATGGCGAAGGCGGGCTCGACGAAATCACGCCGACGGG
>JAJRRY010000040.1 GCA_024279095.1 Alphaproteobacteria bacterium | reverse complement strand
GATGTTCCAGATCGCCGCGATCGGCGTGCCCGGCGAGGCCGGCGTGCTGTACTCTGCGGTGGTGAACAACAAGCACCGCGCGGCGGGCCGTTCCGGCGTTGGTACCGTCATGGGGTCGAAGAACCTGAAGGCGGTGGCGGTGCGTGGCACCAAGGGCATAGAGGTGAACGACCCGGAGGCCTTCGAGAAGGCTGTCGCGGCGGCCAAGGCGGTCATCGCGGAGAACGCCGTCACCTCGCAGGCGCTGCCAACCTATGGCACGCAGGTACTGATGAACGTGATCAACGAGATCGGCGCGCTGCCCACCCGCAATGCCCGCGAGGTGCAGTTCGAGGGTGCCAACGACATCTCCGGCGAGGCGATGCACGAGCCGCGGCGCACCGACGGGAAGCCGAACCTGGCCCGCAACGGTGCCTGCTTCGGCTGCACCATCGCCTGCGGCCGCATCTCGCAGATCGATCCGACCCATTTCTCGGTGAAGGACAAGCCGCAGTACCATCATGCCTCTGGCGGCGTGGAGTACGAGAACGCCTGGGCGCTGGGCGCCGACACCGGCGTGAACGATCTGGAGGCGCTGACCTACTGCAACTACCGCTGCAATGAACATGCGCTGGATCCCATCACCACCGGTGCCACCATTGCTGCAGCCATGGAGCTCTACGAGACGGGCGCCATGACGAAGGAAGACACCGGCGGCATCGATATGAAGTTCGGTTCCGCCGAGGCGCTGGTGGCTGCCGTGGACGCGATCTGCGAGGGTACCGAATTCGGCAAGCTGCTCGGGCTGGGCTCGAAGCGGCTGTGCGAGAAGTTCGGCCATCCGGAGTTCTCCATGACTGTGAAGGGGCAGGAGTTCCCGGCCTACGATCCGCGCGGCATTCAGGGCATGGGCCTGACCTACGCCACCTCCAACCGTGGTGCCTGCCACCTGCGTTCCTACACGGTGGCCTCCGAGGTGCTGGGCATTCCGGAGAAGACCGACCCGCTGTCCACCGACGGCAAGGCGGGGCTGGTGAAGGTCTTCCAGGATCTGACGGCCTTCGTGGATTCTTCCGGTCTGTGCATCTTCACCACCTTCGCCTGGTCGGCGGAAGACATCGCGCCGATGATCGACGCCGCCTGCGAGGGCGACTGGTCGGTGGAGAAGCTCATGGAGGTGGGTGAGCGCATCTGGAACATGGAGCGCAAGTTCAATCTCGATGCCGGCATGACGGCGGAGGATGACACCCTCCCGCAGCGCATCCTGAAGGAGGCCGCCAAGACCGGTCCGGCCAAGGGGCTGGTGAACGGTCTCGACAAGATGCTGCCCGAATACTACCAGCTGCGCGGCTGGACTCCGGACGGCGTGCCGACCGGCGATACGCTCTCGCGGCTCGGTCTGTCCTGACGACATGAACGGATCCCGGACGTGCGGAACCTCGCCGTCCGGGATCCCGTACTTTTCCGCCGTCCGACGGGTGCGCGTGCTCTGCGCTTTCCTTGCGGAGCAGCGCAACATGCACGCGGGGCACGAAGGGAGGAAAGCTGATGCATCATCTC
>JAJRRY010000039.1 GCA_024279095.1 Alphaproteobacteria bacterium | reverse complement strand
TGGTGGTGGAGGCTCGCGAGAAACGGGGGGGCAGGCCACGGTACGTGCAGCCCTGCGTTTCGCCGGTGTGGGATACCGCGCTGGCCACCCATGCGCTTCTGGAGGCCGGAACACCCGCCGACGATCCGCGCATTCGCAAGGCCTGCGACTGGCTGGCCGAGTTGCAGATCCTGGACGTGAAGGGCGACTGGGCGGTGAACGCGCCGGATCTGCCGCCCGGCGGCTGGGCCTTCCAGTATCGCAACGACTTCTACCCGGACGTGGACGACACCGCCGTGGTGGGCATGCTCCTGCATCGCGTCGATCCGGAGCGCTATCGCGAGAACATCGCCCGTGCCGTGAAATGGATCGTCGGCATGCAGAGCTCGAACGGTGGCTGGGGCGCCTTCGACATCGACAACGACGCGGACTTCCTCAACTCCATTCCCTTTGCCGATCATGGTGCCCTGCTGGACCCGCCGACGGCAGACGTGACCGCCCGCTGCCTGTCATTCCTGGCGCAAACAGGCATGCCCTCCGATCATGAAGTGATCCGCCGCGGCATCGCATATCTGCGGAACGAACAGGAACAGGACGGCTCATGGTTCGGCCGCTGGGGCACCAATTACATCTATGGCACATGGTCGGTGCTGTGCGCCCTGAATGCCTGCGGCGAGGACATGACACAGCCGTGGATCCGCAAGGCCGTGGAATGGCTGAAATCCCGCCAGCACGAAGACGGCGGCTGGGGCGAGGACGGCCGCAGCTACTGGCCGGAGCATCGCAATGATCCGCCGCTTGCCTCCACGCCCTCGCAGACCGCATGGGCCATGCTGGCCCTGATGGCCGCCGGTGAGGTGGACGATCCGGCGCTGGAGCGGGCCGTGCGCTATCTGGATGCCACACCGCGCGACGATGATCGGTGGCTGGAAGACCTCTATACTGCCGTCGGCTTCCCGAAGGTCTTCTATTTGCGCTACCACGGTTATGCTGCCTACTTCCCCGTCTGGGCACTGGGGCGCTACGCCCACCTCCGCCAGTCCAACGCCCGCCGCGTGGAATGGGGCATGTGATGACGCAATCACGGAAGGGAACAGGGCCGGGTGGCGGGAAATGAGAGGTTGCCGATGCGGTTTCCGGTCGGGGACTATTTTTTCATTTTCCGCTTCATTTCCGCAACTTCAGCGTCGCACAACAGACGCTGTTCGGAGAGAGCGCAATAGAATCGCGTGCGGCCTTTTCCGGCCTTTTCACGCCGTGCTTTCTCCGTTGTGCAGGACTGCAGGTCCTGTTGCGGGATGACCAGGGTACGGGCATCGTTGAGCGCGATCAGGAAGACATTCTTCTTCTGCACGTTCACCTTCCTGCCATGATCGCCCTTGCTTTTCCGATGGCGGTGCTTCGAGAAGTGCTGGAACGAGGCAACGCAACGATCCTCCACCACCTTGATGCCCCCTTTCGTGAGGATCTCCTGCAACTGGGCAGCGCGGGCCTGGCATGGCGGCAGGCTGTCGAAATTGACAAAGTTCACGCCCAGCGGCGCGGTTCCTTTCAGGGTGAGAAGCACAAGCAGCACGGTGGTGTTCATGATTGGCCTCCTTGCGGCGGACGGAAGGCCTGCGGAATCCCCGCAGGGGGCGGGGATGCAGGCGGTCTGTGGTCAGTTGACGGGGGCGTTCGGGAAGAACAGCTGCTGGCCGTTGACGCGGTATGCGGCGATGGCCTTCTGGCCTTCGGGGCCGGTCAGCCAGTCGATGAAGGCCCGGGCGGGCTTCTCCTTCACATGCGGATGGATCTTCGGATTGACCAGCATGACGCCATACTGGTTGAACAGCGCGGGATCACCCTGCACCATGATCTCCAGGTCGCCCTTGTTGCGAAATGCGATCCACGTGCCGCGATCCGTCAACGTGCAGGCGCCCATGCCGGCCGCCACGTTGAGCGTGGCGCCCATGCCGGAGCCGGTTTCGCGATACCACTTTCCGGACGCCTTCCTCGGGTCGATGCCGGCCGCCTTCCAGAGCTTCAGCTCCTTCCTGTTGGTGCCGGAATCGTCACCACGGGAAGCAAAGGGCACCTTCTTCTCCGCAATCCGTTTCAGGGCCGCCTTTGCGTTGCGCATGCCGCGAATGCCGGCCGGGTCGGCCTTCGGACAGACGATGACGAAATCATTGTACATCACGTCCCGCCGATCCACCCCCCAGCCGTCCCGCACGAATTTCAATTCGGCATCCCTGGCATGCACCAGCAGGACGTCCCCGTCTCCATTGCGGGCGTTCTTCAGGGCCTGCCCCGTGCCGACGGCCACCACCTTGACCTTTACCCCCGTCTTCTTCTCGAACATGGGCAGCAGATGATCCAGCAGCCCGGAATTCTGCGTGGACGTTGTCGACTGAAGGATGATGACGTCTTCAGCCCAAGCGGTGGGCACCATGACCGCAAGGGCGGCCAGAGCGGCAATTGCATGCTTTCTCACGTGTCTTGCTCCTTCAGGCTGTTGATGCCATGCCCTGCCGGTCTCCCCATGCGGAGAGAACGTGCACGGCCAGGTTGACTCCCAGCGCAATGACCAGAAGGATCACACCCAGCGCCAGGGCCAGGGCCAGATCCCCCTTCGATGTTTCCAGCGCGATCGCGGTGGTCATGACCCGTGTCGCATGATTGATGTTGCCCCCGACGATCATCACTGCACCCACTTCGGCAATGGCCCGGCCGAAACCCGCAAGCATGGCGGTGGCCAGCTCGAAGCGGGCCTCGTAGAGCATGGTGCGTACCAGCGGTAGCCCCCGGATGTGGAGGGACCGCATGGTCTCCTCGTATTCCCGCCACAGGGCGGAGATGGTCTGCCGCGAGAGCGCGACAATGATCGGCAGGACCAGCAGCATCTGGGCGATGATCATGGCAGCGGGCGTGTAAAGCAGCCCGAGAACGCCCAGCGGCCCCGAGCGTGACAGCAGCATGTACACGACCAGCCCCAGCACCACCGGCGGCAGCCCCATCAGCGCCGTGACCAGCAGCGAGATGGCGCGGTTGCCCGGGAAACGGTAGAGCGCTAGCAGCGCTCCCAGGGGCAGACCCAGCACGGCGGCGGCCAGTACCGCGGAAATGGAGACACGCAGGGACAGCACCACGATCTCGATCAGGTCGGGATCGAGCGTGATCATCATCCAGGCTGCATGGCGGAAGGCCTCCGCGAAGCTTTCGCCCATGTTTCTGCGGTCCCGTCTTCCTTCCCTGCGGACTGCCCGGCAATCTAGCCCCTATTCCGTGCCCTGCGCAATCTTCTCGATGTCCGAAATCTGCATCATCCCTTTCAAATAGCCCTGCACATTCTCCGGCTCACCGCCGGATCAGATCGCGGCAGTCCGAAACGAGATGCATTGGCAGTGCGGATGGCACCTCAGATCGGATGCCGGGGCATGATGGTCGAGTGTGGCGCAGGCATTGGAGCGCAAGCCATTGCCGGAAGGGGATTGCATCCCCTTCCCGGAACGTTTCATGCGTTTGCCCAAAATGCTTGCGCCGGAAACGTTCGGATCGGGGTTGCAAAACCCAACCCGCGAAGGTGGCACGTCCTCGCCCTGTCTCCGGCTCACCGCCGGGCTGTGGTCCCGGCGGTC
>JAJRRY010000038.1 GCA_024279095.1 Alphaproteobacteria bacterium | reverse complement strand
GCGGAGGCCGACCGCATTCGCGATGAACTTGCCGAACGCGGCATTATCCTCAAGGACGGCCCCGAAGGAACGACTTGGGAGGTGAAGCGCTGATCGCACTTCCCCTTGGCGGAAGAGGAAAAACGAAGGAAGAGGAGTCGAGGATATGACCATACCGGAGATGCCGGAGCCACCTTCGCCGAATCCGAATGCGGGTCCGCCGAAGTGGCTGATCTACGGTTTTGTCGCGAAGCTCGTGATCGTGACTCTGCTCACGGTTGGCATCCTGTGGTGGAAGGGATTCATCTTCTGACCGTGACGACATGCTGCCCGATCTGCTGTCAACCGAAGGACGAAGCCATTGCCCTGCCTGACGAATTCCGTGATGCCGAACATGAGGTCCCAAATGCCCAGGCAACGCATCTATCTCTATGACACCACCCTGCGCGACGGCGCGCAGACGCCCGGAATCGACTTCTCCGTGGAGGAGAAGAAGACCATTGCGCGCATGCTGGACGAGCTGGGCATTGCCTACATCGAGGGCGGATATCCGGGGGCCAATCCCACCGATACCGAGCTGTTCTCCAAGGATCTGGGACTGGACGCCACCTTCACCGCCTTTGGCATGACCCGCCGCGCGGGGCGTTCGGCGGAGAACGATCCCGGTCTCCAGCAGCTTCTTCAGGCCCGCGCCGATGCCATCTGCTTCGTCGCCAAGGGCTGGGACTACCACGTCAAGGTGGCCCTTGGCTGCACTGCGGAAGAGCACATCGAGTCGATCCGTGATTCCGTCAATGCGGCGCGCGAGCGGGGCTTCGAGGCGCTGGTGGACATCGAGCACTTCTTCGACGGCTACAAGGCCAATCCCAACTACACCATGGCCGCCGTGCGGGCCGCTCACGAGGCCGGGGCGCGCTGGATCGTGCTGTGCGACACCAACGGCGGCACCCTGCCGGAGGAGATAGAGCGCATCGTCTTCTCCGTCACGACCATGGTACCGGGCGAGAACCTCGGCATCCACTGCCATGATGATACGGGCATGGCGGTGGCCAACTCGCTGGCTGCTGTGCGGGCCGGGGCGCGCATGATCCAGGGTACGCTGAACGGCATCGGCGAGCGCTGCGGCAATGCCAATCTCGTCACCCTCATCCCGACGCTGGCCCTGAAGCCCGTCTATGCGGACCGCTTCGACCTCGGCCTGAAGGAAGGGGCGGTGGAGCGCCTGACGCAGGTTTCGCGCGCCTTCAACGAAATTCTTAACAGACCGCCGGAAATGCAGGCCCCCTATGTGGGCGAGACGGCCTTTTCCACCAAGGCCGGCATTCATGCCTCGGCCATCCTGAAGGATCCGGAGACCTACGAGCATATCCGCCCGGAGCAGGTGGGCAATCGCCGCCGCGTGCTCGTTTCCGATCAGGCGGGCAAGTCCAACCTGCTGTCGGAACTGAAGCGCTTCGGTCTCGATGTGGACAGGGACGATCCGCGTTTGACCAACCTGCTTGCCCAGATCAAGGAGCGCGAGGCCGCCGGCTATGCCTACGACAGCGCCGATGCCTCGCTCGAGCTTCTGGCACGCCGTGCGCTGGGGCACGTGCCGGTCTACTTCGACGTGGAGAGCTACAAGGTGCTGGTGGAGCGCCGCTACAACGCCATGGGTGAGAAAGTGACCATGGCCGAAGCCATCGTGAAGGTGCGTATCTGCGACAAGCATTTCATGTCGGTGGCCGAGGGCAACGGCCCCGTGAATGCCCTGGATGCCGCCCTGCGCAAGGATCTCGGCCCTTGGTCGGAGGCCATTTCCGATCTGGAGCTGGTCGACTACAAGGTGCGCATCATCGGCTCCGGCACCGACGCCACGACGCGGGTGCTCATCGAGAGCCGCGATGCATCTGGCAGCCGCTGGTTCACCGTCGGCGTCTCCCCCAACATCATCGAGGCCTCCTTCCAGGCATTGCACGACTCCATCGTCTACAAACTTCTCAAATCAGGGGCGAAATAGCCCCCTTCCGTCCCCAGAGCATTCCCATTCGGAGGAAGTGCCGCTCCCGCAACCGGTCAGGGGCATCCGGCCGAATCGGATGGCCCGGGCCCTGCTTGCGCAGAAGAGATTTTGCCGTTTCCTGCGCCCGGCGGAAAGATGATTTTCCCACTATCGCATGAGTTGAAAAAAGTAGTTGAAGCCCGTTGCGCTAGGCATGAAAATCTGCTACTCGAAATTGCAATGGGTGTCTGTAACTCTCATTGCTATCAAGCGGGGTCTTCTGAGCTGTCATGGTCAGCCACTTCATGAATGCTGCATCAATACCGGAAATAAATCCGAAATCGGATCATGGGCGTGGGGAGCGCAATTCCGAGTTCGGTTGCAACAAAACTCTTCAGATTCTTTCGGGCATGCCAAGTGAGAATCTGAAGGTATTCATGACAGATGAAAGAATGGGTTCATCATTTTACACGCTCATGACGTGTTGATTACACCTGTTTGATCGGGGGTTTCTGCAAACTCTGAAGTCCTTGCCCTGGCTTTTCAGGGAACGGGAGAGGTGTGACGGAATTTAATTCGGGTGTATGGTGATGAACTACCATTTTGCATCGACATGTGAATTGGAAGAGGAACTTCCGGAACCGGAAATTCACAAGTTTTCTTCAGTGGTTAGACAACTTCTTTCCTGCGATTCTAGGCTGGATTTTCTGTCTTCCGAAGAAAGTCGCGGGGTCGAGGAGGGGATTTGGTCGATCCTGGAACAGGAGCAGATAGAGGTTCTGTCGTTCGATGTGTTCGATACGTATCTCCTGAGAAACGACAAGCCTGAAGCCATGCGATTTCTGGAGATGTCGGAGTACATTCTCGAGCAGCTCCGGCAAAGCTATCCGCGATCGAACAATCTGCAATCCCTGACGGCCGAGGATTTCTGTCTGGCGCGTGTGCTCGGAATGCAGGCCACGTATCGCACCCGTCCGCTCGTGCAGGGGTGTGGTGAGGGGCTCATCGAGGAAGTCGTGGCCATGCAGCGTAATCTGCTCGGGCTGCCGGAGGAGGTGGATGCTCAGCTTCTGGAGCTGGAGGTGGAGTACGAAGCGGCCAATCTTGCCGTCAATCCGCTCCTGCAGAGGATTGCGCAAAAATTCAGGGGTGAGGGCGGAAAGGTCATCCTGGTGAGTGACATGTATCTGGGGGCGGATCTCATAGGAAAGATCGTGGCGAAGGTCGTCTCGCAGCCGGCCTACGATCATCTCTACTCCAGCGCGGATCATGTCATCTCGAAGCGCAGTGGAAAGATCTTCTCCATGGTCGAAGAGGAGCTGGGAGTCGAGGGGGGCGGCATACTGCACATGGGGGATTCGTGGTTGGGGGATGTGCGCAAGCCGCGCAGTGCCGGGTGGAAGGCCTTCTATTTTCCGATCTCGGAGAGCGAGAAGCGCAGGCGTCTGCGCGCATTGGAAGAATTCATCCATTCCATGGATGTCAAGGGGATTGAAACCCGTCCCTGGGCCAAGGTGTAGCTGTCAGTCAGATGAATCAGGTGGACAAGCAGAATTCCTCCTCCGTGGTAGAGGGTGAGGCGGACGTCAATGCCGCCAGGTACGATTTCGGCTACAGCCTGATGGGGCCGGTCATGGCCGAATATCTGATGAAGCTGAATGGCTTCATCAGATTTTTCGAGGAAGTCAGGGGGGCGAAGGTTCTCTTTGTCTCCAGAGCCGGTATCCGCATCAGAAGGGCTCTGGAAGTCTATCTGAACACGATCGGCGAAAGTCTGTCGGGGGATGTGGACTATTTCTGGATCTCCCGGCTCATGGTGGCCAAGGGGACGTGGAAGCGCAATCGGGAAAACGCGATTGCGATCCTGTCCGGTGAATTCCATCATGCGACCATCCGTGATTTTGCCAATGCCATGTACCGGCATTTCGGCCTGCCGGAAGGTTTTCCGGCGGATCATTCTTCCCTTGATCAGCCGGGCAGCAAGCTTGCGCGCTTCTTTGGCGAAGGTGGTCCCGCAGCCTATGCGATATCTTCGTATTTCACGGAACAGAGCGAATTTTTCGAGCAATATCTCTCTGATCTCATGGGGGATCGGAAGACTGCGCTTCTGATCGACAGTGGCTGGGCCGGCACGGCGCAGAGGTTGCTGGCGGATGCCTTTCCGGAAATCGACTGGTGGGGGGCGTACTTCGGCCGATCCGGCTTCGAGAATACCAATCGCAAGTACTGGCGGAAGATGATCGGCCTGGTCTTCGAGCAGGACACCTATGAATATGACAAGCCCGAAACCTGCACGATTCTTCACCGCCACATGATCGAGGATCTGCTGGAGCCTTCGGGCGAGAGCATAGAGCGGCTGGTGCGTGACGAGGACGGCCGAATCTGCGCGCCCGAAGCCAGGGGGATTCTAGCCGACAGCCCGGACCGGGAAAGCGATCCGATTTTCACTGGTGTTCTGAACTATCTGTACAAGCTTCCGGATGGAAATTCTCCGGCTTCCCTTCACAAGGCTGCGCGGAAGGCCTGGGAGAAGATTGCGCGTATCGTGGCGTTGCCTGACCGCGAAGAAACGCGGATCTTCTCCAGCGTGACCCGGTCGGCGGATTTCGGCAAGAATCTGAAGGTTCCCCTTCTGCTGCCGCCGAAGAATCGTCATGAAGGGGATTCACCTGACCAGCGGATCAGAGACGCCTTGTGGCAGCCAGGGCAGGCGGCGCTGGAGTATCCGCCGGACCTGGCCGATCCAATTCAACGGCGCATTGCCGGATTGGACCGGTTCGACTTCAAGCGGCCCAAGGTCAGACCGGCCATCAACGTGGTTCTCCGGGATCACCCGGCGGTAGCCGTCATTACCCGTACGCTGGACCGCCCCATGTTTCTGCGCAGGGCCTTGCGCAGCGTGGCTCGGCAGACGTTCGACGATTACGTGCACGTGATTGTCAGCGATGGCGGCGATATCGAGCTGGTGAAAAGGACCATAGCCGAAGCCGATTGTGCGCATCACAAGATCGTTCTTGTGGATAATGTGGTGAACAGAGGCATGGAGGCAGCCTCGAATATCGCCATTCGGGCAGTCGACAGCGAATATGTGATCATCCATGACGATGATGATACCTGGGAGCCGGATTTCCTGAAGAAGACGGTTGCCTTTCTGGATGGGCCGAAAGGGCGCATC
>JAJRRY010000037.1 GCA_024279095.1 Alphaproteobacteria bacterium | reverse complement strand
TTTCCGCATCCGTGGTGCGCGGACTTGTGGACTGTGGAGCCCTGGAGCCGGTACCGCTTTCGAAGGATGCGCCGTTCGAGTTGCCGGATCCTGCTGCCGGTCTGGCCAAGCGGTTGTCCACTGAACAGCGGGATGCGGCGGAAGCCCTGTGTGCGGCTGTGGCACGGCGGGATTTTTCCGTCACTCTCCTCGATGGCGTAACAGGATCAGGCAAGACGGAAGTCTATTTCGAAGCCATGGCGGCGGCACTGGCTGCGGGGCGGCAGGTGCTTCTGCTGCTGCCGGAGATCGCCTTGACGGGCCAGTTCATCCGTCGGGTGACGGAGCGCTTTGCGGCGTGCCCGGCGGAGTGGCATTCGGAGATGTCTCCTGGAGCGCGGGCCCGGGTGTTTCGCGGCGTGGCCTCCGGGGAAGCGCGCATCGTGGTGGCGGCGCGTTCCGGGCTGTTTCTGCCGTGGCGCAATCTCGGACTTGTCGTCGTCGACGAGGAGCACGAAGGCGCCTACAAGCAGGAGGGCGGCGTGCCCTATCACGGGCGCGACATGGCGGTGGTGCTGGGGGCGTTGGGGCGGTTCCCGGTGGTGCTGTCTTCGGCCACGCCCTCGCTGGAGAGTCTGGTCAACGTCGATCGCGGTCGCTACGGGCGGCTTGTCCTGCGGGAGCGGCACGGCCGGGCGGTCATGCCGGAGGTTTCCCTGATCGACCTGAAGGCGGAAGCGCCGGAAAGCGGCCGGTGGCTGTCGCCGCCGCTGGTGCGGGCGGTGACGGAGACGCTGGAACGGGGGGAGCAGGCGCTTCTGTTCCTGAACCGGCGGGGTTATGCGCCGCTCACCCTGTGCCGGGCCTGCGGGCACCGTCTGCAGTGCCCGTCCTGTTCCGCCTGGCTGGTGCAGCATCGCTTCCGGGGCATTCTGATGTGTCATCATTGCGGGCACGAGGAGCCGGTGCCGGCTGCCTGTCCCTCCTGCGGGGCGGAGGGGAAGATGGCACCGGTGGGGCCGGGGGTGGAGCGGCTGGCGGAAGAGGCGCAGGAGCGCTGGCCGGAGGCGCGGGTGGCGGTGCTGTCCTCCGATCTGCAGAAGGGGGCTGCGCTGCGCATGCTGCTGGAGGCAATCGCGCGGGGTGAATATGATATCATTGTGGGGACGCAACTTGTGGCAAAGGGCCATCATTTTCCGAACCTGACGCTGGCCGGCATCGTGGATGCGGATCTGGCACTGGAGACGGTGGATCCCCGGGCCGGCGAGCGGACATGGCAGCTGCTGGCACAGGTGGCGGGCCGGGCCGGGCGGGCGGAGCGTCCGGGGCGCGCGCTGGTGCAGACATGGATGTGCGACAATCCATTGATGCAGGCGCTGGCCGCAGGTGATCGTGACGGCTTCATCGCTCAGGAGAAGCGCATGCGGGAGGCTGCCGGCATGCCGCCCTACGGGCAACTCGCCGCCCTGATCGTTGCCGGTCGGGACGAGGAGAGGGTGCGGGACTTCTGCCGGATGCTGGCCGGATGCGTGCCGCAGGCGGCGGAGGTGCTCGTGCTCGGGCCGGCCGTGGCGCCGATCGCCCGTGTGCGCGGCCGCTTCCGCTACCGTTTTCTCGTCAAGGCGCCGCGCAGCGTGGACATGCAGGCTTTCCTGCGGGCCTGGCTGAAGGATGTGCGTGTGCCGGGGGGCATCCGGCTGGATGTGGATGTGGATCCCTACAGTTTCCTGTGACTGCCGGACAGGAAAAAGGGGAGGCATGTTCGTGCCTCCCCGTTCTCGGAAAACTGTTGGCGATCTGCGGTTTCAGAGATTGTAGCCGGTTTCGCCGTGGCTGGTGTAGTCGAGGCCCTCGATTTCCTCTTCGCGGCTGACGCGCAGGCCGACCAGAGCCTTTGTCACTTTCACAAGGGCCCATGTGGCGGCACCCGAGAAGATGGCGGTGACGACCACGCCGAGCAGTTGCACGCCGAACTGGGTCATCATCGTGTTGTCTTCGGAAACGCCAGTGCCGCCGGGCAGGCCGGCCAGCAGTGCCACCAGCAAAGTACCCAGCGCACCACCGACACCATGCACGGCCAGCACGTCGAGGGAATCGTCGATTTTCCAGCGGTTCTTGACCACCTCGACCATCTGGAAGCAGATGAAACCGGCCGCCGTGCCGATGATCAGCGCGGCCAGCGGCCCGACATAACCGGAAGCCGGGGTGATTGTGGCCAGGCCGGCGATGGTGCCGGTCACTGCGCCGACGAGCGAGGAGCGGCCGTATTTCTTCCACTCGATGCCCATCCAGACGAGCGTTGCGGTGGCGGCGGAGATGTGCGTCACCAGCATGGCCATGCCGGCGTCCGTACCGGCGGCAAGCGCGGAACCGGCGTTGAAGCCGAACCAGCCCACCCACAGCATGGCCGCGCCAATCATGACCATCCAGGGGGCATGTGGCGGGTGTACGTGATCGGGAAAGCCGTCGCGCGGACCAAGCATCTTCGCGATGACGAGCGCGGAGACGCCCGCAGTGACATGCACAACGATGCCACCGGCGAAGTCCATGGCGCCGAGAGCGAAGAGCCAGCCGCCGCCCCAGACCCAGTGCGTCACGGGGGCATAGACGACGAGCAGCCACAGGGCCGAGAAGAGCAGTACGGCGGGGAAACGGATGCGCTCGACATAGGCACCCACGATCAGCGCCGGCGTGATGATGGCGAAGGTCATCTGGAACATGAAGAAGACGGTTTCCGGCAGACCGGTATCCGGCCAGATGGCAGCCCTGTCCACGCTCAGGAGAAAGGCCTTGGACAGTCCGCCGAACAGGGCCGTGCCGGGTGCAAAGGCGATGGAGTAGCCGACGATCAGCCACAGGACGGAGACCATGGCGGCGATTGCGGTGCAATGCATGAGCACGGACAGGATGTTCTTCGCCCGCACCAGGCCGCCGTAGAAAAGTGCTAGGGCCGGTATGGTCATGAACAGGACAAGCGCCGTGGACGTCAGAATCCAGGCGGTGTCGCCGGAATTGATGGAAGCAGCCATGATCCCCTCCTCACGAATTGCCTAAAAAGCAGGCAAATACTTCAGAACTCCCCCGCATGGCGATTTTTTCAGCATATGCCTGCGCTTAATGCAAGTCCCGGATGGTCAAGAGGCATGCACATGCCTGTTTTTCGGATCCGATGCCGATTATGCTGGCATTGCGAAGGAGGATGGGGTGCAGGAAAGCGGGGATACACATCATGAGCATATTCGACCGGAACCGTGGAAACCGATTGCTGCAACATGGCATGGCGGCTACGGGCGTCCTGATGGGAATGATTGCCGGAATGGCAGAAAGCCCGGCTTCGCCGGTGCTGGAAAAAGTGATCCGCTCCGGAGAGCTTGCTGTCGTCATCCGGTACAAGGATCCGGCTGCCGGGGACGGATTGGACCATGCGCCACGGGTTTCGGTCCTGTTGCACGGAAAAGGGGTAGCGAAGGTGGCATTTCCGGATGATGTCGGTATCCCGGAGGTTTTCACGACAGAGATGGACCCCTTGAATGGATATTCGGAAGTGGTCGTGGAGAGCTATTCCGGCGGGGCGCACTGCTGCGAGGAGATCGTCGTGTTCTCCGCACCGGCGGATGGTGTGGAAAAGGTCTGGTGGAAGGTGCGTCTGGGGACATTCGACGGTGGCGCGCGTCCACCACGTGATCTGGATGGTGACGGGCTTTCCGAGATCATGGTGCGGGATGATGCCTTCTACTATGTCTACGGCTGCTACGCATGCAGCTATGCGCCACCGGTCATCCTTTCGGTTCGTGGTGGCCGCAAGGTGGACATCACCCGCCGTTCATCCTTTCGTCCGGTGTTGCGCAGGGAAGAAAAGCGGATCGCTAGCCGCATGCGGCAGAGCATGACGGAGAACGGCGGCCGGGTTGAGAACGGTCTGCTGGCCGGTTACGTGGCGCTCAGGTTTCTGCTCGGCGAGGGGGCTGAAGGCTGGAACTTCATGCTGAAGCATCATGTCCGGGAATTGCAGGCATTCTGCCTGGTGACGGTTCGTCCTCCGAATCCGGGAATTGATGCTGGAACGGCGCAGTGAAATGTGAAACTCTGCCGCCTCGGCAGGATTGCAATCATCGTCAATATACAGGGGGAGGGCGGATCATGAGCCGCATCGTTTACGTGGATGGGGAATACGTACCGGAGGAACAGGCAAAGGTATCCGTGTTCGACCGCGGGTATCTGTTCGGGGATGGTGTCTACGAGGTCGTGCCCGTCATCAACGGTCGACTGGTGGATGTCGACCGCATGCTGGCGCGTCTGGAGGATTCGCTGGCCGGCATTTCCATCGCCTGGCCGATGGAGAAGAAGGATTACATCGCCGTCCACGAGGAGCTGATCGCCCGCAATGGCCTGAAGGAAGGCATGATCTACTCGCAGGTCACCCGTGGCGTGGCGGAGCGTGACTTCGCCTTTCCGCCGCGCGCACTGCCGGTGATGATCGCGTTCACCCGCGAACTGAACATCATCGAGAACCCGCATGCGGAGACCGGCGTGGAGGTGGTCTTCGTGGAGGATCTGCGCTGGAAGCTGCGCAACATCAAATCCATCGCCCTGCTGGCTCAGGTGCTGGCCAAGCAGCAGGCGGTGGAGCGTCGTGCCTTCGAGGGCTGGATGGTGGATGACAACGGCTGCGTCACGGAGGGTACATCCTCTTCCGCTTACATCATCAGGAACGGAGTACTGATCACCCGGCCGCTGGATGTTCCGGGCGGACGCATCCTGCCCGGCATCCGGCGTTCCGTGCTGCTGGAACTGGCCGAGGCAGACGGCATTCCCGTGGAAGAGCGGCCCTTTACTCGCGAGGAGGCACTGGGGGCGGACGAGGCGATCGCGTCGGCGGCGACCTTCGGTGTGCTGCCTGTGGTGAGAATCGACGGGCACGCCATCGGAAACGGCGAGCCGGGACCACTGGCCAGGCGCCTGCGGGAGCTCTATCTGGGGCATGCCCTAGCACAGGTCAGCAATCCTGACCAAAGCTGAAAAACACCGCTTGCCAGTGGGAAAATCTCATAGTAGCGTGCCCGGAAGCCTGCGGAGGTCAGACGAAAAAACCATCATTTCCTTCCGCAGGTTGAACCATCAAAGAGGGAGGTTCGAAACCATCATGATCCGTTTCCACAAGGGACTTCTGGCGGCCACGGCCGCGCTGGCGCTGGCCGCCGGTGCTTCCGCTGCGTCTGCCGAGTGCGTCATCACCATGGGTGCCGCCGTGTCGCTGACCGGCAAGTATTCCACCAATGGCACGCACACCAAGAACGGCTATAATCTCGCCCTGAAAGTCATCAACGACAAGGGTGGCGTGAAGGTCGGCGACAAGACCTGCAAGCTGGCCGTGAAGTACTATGACGACGAGTCCACGCCGGCCCGCGGCGCAGAGCTCGCCGAGCGCCTGATCAAGCAGGACGGCGTGAAGTTCATGCTTGGCCCGTACTCTTCCGGTCTGACAAAGGCCATCGCGCCGGTGACCGAGAAGTACAAGGTGCCGATGGTGGAGGCCAACGGCGCTTCGCGCTCGCTGTTCACCAAGGGCTACAAGTATCTTTTCGCAGTGCTGTCCACCTCGGAGCAGTATCTCGCTTCCGCCGTGGCGCTGGCGGCCGAGAATGCTGAGAAGATGGGCAAGAAGCCCAACCAGATCACCCTGGCGCTGGCCATCGAGAACGATCCGTTCAGCCAGGACATCCGCGCCGGTGTCATGGATGACGCCAAGAAGTACGGCATGAAGATCGTGGTCGACGACAAGCTCCCCAAGGAGCTGAACGACATGACCTCGACTCTGACCAAGGTGCGCGCGCTGCGTCCCGACGTGCTGGTGGTGTCCGGTCATGCCAAGGGTGCGGCCACGGCCACCCGTCAGATCGCGGAGATGAAGATCGACATTCCGATGGTGGCCATGACGCATTGCGACTCGGCCAAGATCATCAAGAAGTTTGGCAAGGCGGCGGAGTACACTCTTTGCGCTTCCCAGTGGGCGCCGACCCTGAAGTATTCCGACGAGGTGTTCGGTTCGGCCATGGACTTCGCGAAGCTGTTCGAGAAGACCTATGGCTATATGCCGCCCTATCAGGCTGCCGAATCGGCTGCCGCAGTGCTGGTCTATGCCGATGCATTCCAGCGCGCAGGCTCCACCGATCCGCAGAAGGTGCGCGACGCACTGGCCGCGACTGACCTGATGACCTTCTACGGCAAGGTGAAGTTCGATGAGACCGGAAAGAATATCGCCAAGCCGATGGTCCTCTATCAGGTCCTGAACGGCAAGTACGTGGTGGTGGCGCCGTCGAAGTGGGCCGAGGCTCAGGCGGTCATCCCGCGTCCGAAGTGGTCGGAGCGCAAGTAGCACTCGCACCCGTATGACGACATGAGGGCCGGAACCGCCTGCCGCATCCGTGGCGGGGCGGTTCCTCCGGCCGTGGCCCCATCGGGCCTTGCGCAAGCGTCGTCCATTCCAGAAGGGACCAGGACCCGTGGACAATCTGAACCTGCTCATTCAGGCGCCGATCCTGAATGTCCAGCTGCTGCTGGACGGACTGTGGATCGGTGCGATCTTTGCGCTGGCCGCGTTCGGCATGGCGCTTGTCTGGGGCGTGATGAACATCATCAATGTCGCTCAGGGCGAGTTCGTGATGCTCGGCGGCTTCATCACGCTGATGGTCATGGAGGCCGGCCTGTCTCCGTTGCTCGGGATACCGGCTGCGGCCATCGTGCTGTTCGTGCTTGGCTGGCTGCTGTACCGGGTGATCATCTGGCGTATCGTGGATGCGGACATGTTCATCTCTCTGCTCGCCACGTTCGGCATCTCGATCATGATGCAGCAGCTGATGAACGAGATCTTCGGTTCCGACGTGCGCACCGCGGAAAGCGGACTGGGCATGTTCTACCTGTTCGACAACATGGTCACGGTTTCGCAGATCAAGGTGCTGGCCTTCGTGCTGGCCTTTGCCATCGGCCTTGCATTGTGGTTGTTCCTGAAGCGCTCGCGGCTCGGGCAGGCCATCCGGGCCACCTCCCAGAACCCGCGGGCAGCACGCATTCTCGGCATTGATACCGACCGCGTCTATGCCGCCACCTACGCCATCAACGCCGCGCTGTGCGGTGCGGCGGGGGCGCTGGTGGTCATGG
Organism: Alphaproteobacteria bacterium; assembly: GCA_024279095.1. Lineage (GTDB taxonomy): Bacteria > Pseudomonadota > Alphaproteobacteria > Rhizobiales > Aestuariivirgaceae > Thermopetrobacter. Next base: position 5,215 of record JAJRRY010000037.1, on the reverse strand, counting down.
CCTATTCCATCCACCCTTATGTGGGCCTGCCCTACACGGTACGCTCGTTCATGATCGTCATCATGGCCGGACTGGGCAACCTGGGCGGTGTCATCGCGGCGGGGCTGGGCTTGGGCGCGGCGGAGCAGTTCGCAGGCTTTCTGCTGGGTGCGGAATATCAGCTGGCCTTCGTCTTCCTGCTGCTGGTGGTGGTCCTGGTGTGGCGCCAGATGGTGCTTGCGCGCCGGCGCCAGTATCTGAAGTAGGGGGGCGGGGCATGAATCGCAGACTTGCAAACGTCATCGCCATCCTCGCACTGGGCGTGATAGGCATTCTGGGGCCGTGGCTCTTTCCTGCCCATCTGTCCCAGTTCTCCAAGCTGTGGCTGTTCATCGTCCTGGCCCTGACCTGGGACCTGCTGGGCGGCCAGACGGGCTACAACTCCTTCGGCAACGTGGTTTTCTTCGGCATCGGCATGTATGCCGCCGCAGTAACGCAGGTGGGCCTCTACTATCCGGTGGCGGCCTATACCGCAGCCAAGGGCGGTGGTACGGAATTCGTCTTCGACGTGGCGCAGTTCTACACCGGCCTGGCGGTGGGACTGCCGGTGGGCGGCATCATGGCCGCACTGGCGGCGGCTGCGCTGGGCATGGTCATCCTCGGCATGCGCGGGCACTATTTCGCCATCGCCACGCTGGGCCTGGCGATTGCCGCCGGAGAGCTGGCCGCTGGCTGGGAGTACATTGGCGCCGGTTCCGGAATGGTCACGCCGACGCCTCCGGATACCATCGACACCACGCTGCTGTTCTACTATCTGAGCTTTGCACTGGCGGCAGTGACCTTCGGCTTTCTCGCCTGGCTCTATTCGACCCGTTTCGGGCTGGCCATCAATGCCATCCGTGACGACGAGGACAAGGCGGAGGCCATGGGGCATCATACCACCCGCAACAAGGTGATCACCTGGACCATCTCCGCCTTCTTCCTGGGCATTGCCGGGGGCATCTTCGGCAATCTCTCCAAGTTCATCGATCCCATCGACGTGGCCTTCAACGGCGCGGAAGTGGGCGTGTGGATGATCCTCATGGCCATCCTCGGCGGCAAGGGCACGTTGTGGGGGCCGGTCATCGGCGCTGCCGTGTTCTATGTCACCAAGGAGCTGTTCTGGACCTACCTGCTGGGCTGGCAACGGGTGGCGCTGGGTGCGCTGATCGTGATCATCGTGGTCTTCTTCCCGCAGGGCATTGTCGGCTGGCTCAAGGAACGCTGGCCGGAACGCTTCGGCCCGAGCAAGGAAGAGATGGAAGCGGCCGATGCAAAGGGAGGAGCCTGAATCATGACACAGCCCCTTCTCGACGTATGCAACGTCTCCAAGGCCTTCGGCGGCGTCATCGCCAACCGCAACATCTCCCTGAAGGTGAACCGCGGACAGATTGTCGGCCTCATCGGCCCGAACGGATCGGGCAAGACGACGCTGTTCAACTCGATCGTCGGCTATCATCCCATCGACGACGGGGAGATCTGGTTCAAGGGCGAGGAGATCTCGCGATATCGGGTGGGCCGTATCGCCCGTCTCGGGCTGCTGCGGACTTTTCAGCAGACCCGCATCTACGGTCGCATGACCTGCATGGAGAACATGCTGATCTCGCTGCCCGAGAGGGAGAGCAGTTTCCTCGACCTGTTGAAGTCGCGTCACTCCGCGGGCATTCAGCGGGCCAAGGACCTGCTGGAGTTCGTCGGCCTCTATTCCAAGCGCTATCACTACGCGGGAGACCTCTCCTTCGGCCAGCAGAAGCTGCTGGAATTCGCCATGGCGCTGATCAACGAGCCGGAGATGCTGCTTCTTGACGAGCCCACTGCGGGTATCAACCCCACTCTCATCAACGGCCTGATCGACCGGCTGAAACGGGCCAACGAGGAGCTGGGCATCACCCTGCTGGTGATCGAGCACAACATGCGGGTGATCATGAACCTGGCCGAGCACATCTACTGCCTCGCCCACGGCGAGATGCTGGCGGAAGGTTCGCCGGAGGAGATCCGCAACGACCAGCGCGTCATCGATGCCTATCTGGGAGCGCACTGAGATGAGCGACGAGAAGAGGACGCAGGAGACCGAGGAACAGCGCCGCAAGCGCATTTCCGGTTACGGCATGGGCGGCGTGGATACCGTCATGTCGGTGGATGCGGTGGCGAAAGAGGCCGAGCGCATCGCCGCCAACGCCCCGAAGGAGGAGGACCTGCTCCATCTGGCCGGCGGCGAGGCCTTTCTCTCCATCGAAAAGCTGCGGGCCGGCTACGGCCGCATGGAGATCCTGCACGAGTTCGACCTGCGCATCGGCAAGGGGCAGTCGCTGTGCCTGATCGGCCCCAACGGTGCCGGCAAGTCCACGGTGCTGCACTCCATTTTCGGCTTCACGAACATCTTTGCCGGCGTCGTCCGCATCGGCGAAAAGGACGTCACGCACATGAAGCCGAACCAGAAGCTGCTGGAGGCCGGCGTGGCCTACATCCTGCAGGACAATTCCGTCTTCCCCGACATGACGGTGGAAGAAAACCTGTGGATGGGGGGCTTTCTGAAGAACCGTCCGGAAGAGGCCCGGGAGGCGGCAGAGAAGGTGTTCGAGAAGTATCCGCGTCTCGCCGCCCGGCGCAAGCAGCCGGCGCGGGTGCTTTCCGGCGGCGAGCGTCGGCTTCTGGAGATCTCCCGCGCACTGGTCATGCAGCCGGAGGTTCTGCTGGTGGATGAGCCCTCCATAGGTCTGGAGCCGCGCTTCATCGACATGGTGTTCGAGATTCTGGAAGACCTTCAGAAGACCGAGGGCAAGACCATCATCATGGTGGAGCAGAATGCCAAGAAGGGACTGGAGTTCGCCGATATCGGCTATGTGCTGGTTTCCGGTCAGCTCGCCAAGGCCGGCCCGGGTGACGAGCTGCTGGAAGATCCGGATGTTGGCCGCCTTTTCCTTGGTGGCTGAGGTCTGTCAGGGGCGCCAGTCGTAGAGCCAGGCCATGCGCTCCAGGCCCCGTCTGCCGGACGTCATGCGGATGAAGGCGTCACGGAAGAAGGACAGCGGCGGACCGGCATGATACACGCCCGCCAGCCTGTGCGAACTGCGCACGATACGCGCGGTGCGCGGCTGGCGGATCCTTTCGTAGGCGCGCAGGGCGGCAGGCAGGTCCGCAGGTTCCCGTTCCACTTCCCGGCCGAGAACGACGGCATCCTCAAGTGCCATCACCGCCCCGGAGGCCAGATAGGGCAGGGTGGGATGGGCTGCATCGCCGATCAGGGTCAGGGGCCCTTGGCCCCAGTGGCCGACCGGTTCACGGTCGGCGCCTGCCCAGCGCAGCCATTCATCAGGCAGCGTCAGCATTTCGCGCAGCTCTTCCGCCACCGCAGCAAAGCGCATGCCGAGAATGGCGCCGTCGGAAGGTTCGCTCCAGCCTTCGGAGTGCCAGTTCTCGTTCACCGCCACCACGATGTTGAACTTCCGTCCACCGCTGACCGGATAGTGCACCACGTGGCCGCCCTCGTGCAGCCAGAGGTTGACCGAATTCGTATCCACGGCGGCGGGGACTGCGTCCATGTCGACCAGCGCCCGGTAGAGCACATGGCCGGCGAATGTCGGAGGGCCATCATCCAGAAGCTGGGCACGGATGCGGGAGCGGATACCGTCTGCACCGATCAGTGCGTTCGCAGCGTGTTCGGCTCCACCCTCCAGGAGGGCGGTCAGACCGCCATCATCCGCGCGGTAGCAGGAGACGCGGCTGCCGGTATGCAAGATGATGCGTGGATTTGCGTTGGCGACTTCCACCAGAGCGGCCAGCAGGTCGGCGCGATGAACGACCTGATAGGTGGTGCCGAAGCGGTTGGCGAAGGTGGTGCCAAGCGGCAGCTCGCCCAGGGTCGCGCCGTCGCGGGCGCGGCGGATGCGGATCGAATGGGGAAAGACGACCGAGGGTTCCAGTGCCTCCCAGACGCCCAAGGCCTCCAGTGCCCGACGTCCATTGGGGCCGATCTGGATGCCTGCGCCCACCTCCTCGAAGGACGGAGCCTGTTCAAGCACGGTGACCTCGTGACCCCTGCCGGCCAGCGCCAGCGCGGCCGCGATGCCGGCAATGCCCCCGCCTGCGACGACGAAACCTGCCATGGAATTCGGACTCCGATTGGGAATTCGGTTCGGAAGATGCCGGAAACTCTTGCCAGATCAGTGCGTTCCGGGCAAGCCGAATCAGGGGTTGGGGAGATCGAAAAGCGGCCTCAGGCGGATCCCGGCCCATGTGCCCAGCATGCCGAAGAGCAGCCATTCCCAGCCGTGCAGGGATCCGGTGGCGATGCCGGAGAAGTAAGCTCCGACGTTGCAGCCGAAGGCGATGCGGGCGCCGTAGCCCATCATCAGTCCGCCCAGCGCCGCACCGAGGGCCGCGCGCCACGAGATGGGACGCAGCGGGCCGAAGCCGCCGGCCAATGTGGTGGCCAGAGCGGCACCGAGAATGATGCCCAGGTTCATCAGCGAGGTGTCTTCCGCCAGCCAGGAACCGGCCAGGGCGCGGGCGGGATAGGGCCAGGTCCAGAAGGCCACCTGCGAAAGATCGAAGCCGAGTGCCTGCGCGATCTTGCCGCCCCACAGGGTATAGCCGAAGGAGATGGTCCACGGATGACCGGAGGCCGCCAGCGTGGCGAAGTTCAGCAGGGCCAGCGCGATGCCTCCGGCCATCCAGCCCCATGGGCCGGTGATGATGCGCCATGCGGGGCTTCCGCCGCCGGTTTCCGGTGATGCGAAACCGCGCCGCCTCTCGATCCATGTCGCAAGGCCGAAGAGCATTGCAAGCACCAGCCACTGCAGGGCGATGGCCTGCCAGGTTCCAAATTTCATCGGCAGGGAGACGGAGCCGAGCGAAGGCGTGCCGAACCACCATGGCAGGTCCGCCGAGCCCCACAGGGAACCGATCAGGAAGAACGGCAGAACCACGAGCATGCGGGTGGAGCCGGCGCCCAGCGCATAAAGGGTTCCGGAGGCGCAGCCGTTTGCCCACTGCATGGCCATGCCGAACATGAATGCGCCGGCCATGACCGAGACGCCTGCCGGGGCCACGGCGCCGACAACACCGTGCCCGAGAATGGAGCCGGAAGCCAGCACCGGGATCATCAGCCCGGAGGCCACCGCCAGCATGACCATCTGCGCTCGGATGCCCCGCCCGTCGCCCAGCAGCAGGAAGCGCCGCCACTGGGCGGTGAAAC